>CAYPZL010000153.1:0-13940 GCA_964415045.1 uncultured Pirellulales bacterium
GCTTAGAAACGGAGTTTTTGGTTGCGGCCGAGCGCAGCGAGGCCGCGCTGGGTCATCCTGAGGCGAAGCCGAAGGATCCGCCTGTCGAAGGAGGAATTCCTCTCGTCCGCGGGCGGGATCCTTCACTTCGTTCAGGATGATAGATAGCACCAGGTTCATCCCTGATCCCTGTCAGTTGTCCCCATTTTCCTTCACGCAGGTCTCGCCCGAATTCTGCGCGGCGTTCTCGGGGTCCTTGAAGGTGTAGTTCTTCTTCTGCGCCTGTTCGCGGATGGCCTGCTGGACGGCCGAGCCCAACGTGTCCCTGCCCTCCGCCTGGCGTTTCTTCATTTCCTCGGCGAGAAAGGCGCGGCGTTGCTCGTTTAGCTTCTGAATCCGGCTCTGGATCTCGGACCGCTCTTTGGCCTTGGTCTCGACGAAAGCTTTCCGTTGTTCGGCGTTCATCGGCTTCATGTTCTCGGGCAGTTCCTCCTCCTTGAGCTCCTCCACCTTGACCTGCTCGGCCTGCACCGCATCGATCAAGTCCCAGGTCGTGTTGATGTAGTTGCTGGAGGACTTGGCCACGGCCCGCTGCACCTCGGCTTCGGGAGAAGCCTGGGCGGCGTTCTTGTCCTGAACGCTCTGCCTCTCGCGAAGTATCTGGCCCTGTCGCCCGTAAGCGATGTAGGTCTGATTGAGCCTTACCCCCAGTTCGGCGATCTCCGTGTCCTGCGGCGCGGGGATGTGCACGACCTGGCGGTTGTGATCGATGTTGAGGTACCGCCCGTCGGCGATCACGGCCCCGTCCTTCCACTTGCCGTCGACGCCCTGCCGCTCGGTGCCGCAGTGGATGGTATTGACGATGATCCCCCTGGCCACGGCGGCCTTGCACGCGCCGCGATAATCCACTGGGCCCTGCGTAAACGGCTCATTGCCCGCAATGAAGATCACCTTCAGATCGTCGGGCGACTCGCTCCAGGCCAGTCCTGCGGTCGCGTCCTGGATGACCCAGCCGCAATACTCGCTGCCGCCGTTGGTCCGCAGCGCGAAGAGCTCCTCGGAGATCTTGTCCAGGTCCGTCGTCAGCGGGACGATCTGGCGAATGTAGCCTTCGTCCTGCGCCAGCGAGCTCTTGCCATACTCGTACAACGCCACCTGGACCTCGGGCGCCACGCCGTTTCGCTCGGCGAAGATGAACTCGTTGACGATCGACCACAACTCCGTCCGGGCCTGGTCGATCAGCCCCGACATGCTCCCGCTCGTGTCCAGAAGAATGCCGATTTGAACCAGCGGCTTCTCGGCCGGCAACGGCCTGCTCACAACCGGCGTCACTTCCACCGCCGGCGCCGACCGCTCCGTCGCGACCAGAGACGATGCACACAGCAGCATACCCATCGTAACCACAGTTGCCAGTACCAATGACGTTCTCATGTCTCACGCTCCTTTCACAATAAAGGAATGGTCAGTTCTTGCTCGGTGCTTTGATCAGGACCGGCTCGCCGTCGACCATCAAGAGGATGTCCCCTTCCATGGCGATGCTGCCCTGGCGATTCTCGCGTGCCAGCCTGCGGGCCAGCTCGAAGAACTCCTCCGAGCCGAATTCGATGATCCGCGCCGGCGTGAGCCGCTCGGCCTGCTCGACAAGTCGGCTGTCCACCCAGCGCCCGCGACGGCGGTAGTAGGCCTGATCGTTGATCTGCTGAACCGCGGTGATGGAAACCTCTTTCATTTCCGCGTCGTAGAAGATGTTCCTGGGATTGACCCGGCTCAGGGACTTCTGGCGTACGCTGTTGAGGCCCTGGTTCACACCGGCGATGCCGGAGCGGGCGCGCATGGCGCGCTCCGAAAGCGTTTCCTGCGCTTCACGCCGCACTCCCGCGACGTCGGCGAGGTCCGTACCCTCGCGCGCCAGGAATGCGGTGTATTCGGTCAGGATGCCGAACTCGGTGGAGAGACGCACGATCTCATCAGTGAGTTCCTTGACCTTGGGGTCCGAAGCCGACGCGCTCGGATCGGCGCCCATCTGACGCACCGCGTCGATCAACTCGGCGATCTTGCGGCTGGCCCACAGTCGCGGCACAAATCCGTTCTTCCTGCTGGCCTTGTCGAATCGAAACCGGAACCTGAAGGTACGCTTCTTCCCGAAATAGTTGCCGCGAAGCTTGAACGTAAGCGGCTCGGCGCCGACGTACTGGCCCAACAGGATGAGGCGGTCGCCTTCGAACAGGTCGGGCAGCTTCTCGGGGAGGATGTCGCGCGTCCGCCCGAGGGCGGCGTCGCCCTCGGCGTCCAGGATGCGCAGCTCGGGATCGGCCAGCACGGGGCCGGCCAATTGCCGAAAGACCTTGCCCACCTTGACCTCGACGTCCTCCTTGGGCAGAACGAACTCCGCGCGCGCTCGCGATTCCGAGGCGATCTTCTCTAACAAGGGCGCGTTCACGTCGAACCCGACACCGAAGGTGAAGACGCGTCGCCGATGCGGATTTGACGCGGTAACCAGCCTGCCGATGGCAAGTTCGGACGTCTGGCCCACGGTGGGCAAACCGTCGGTCAGGAACAGGACGATCGGCAGCATCCGGCCGCTCGCCGGCTGGCTCAGGGCTGCCGCCAGCGCGTCGTGAATGTTGGTGCCGCCCGTGGCGGTGATGCCCTCGATGTAGGCGCGGGCCGCCTTGGCCGTCTTGCTGGATTTGATCAAAGGCTTCTCAGAGAACTGCTGGACAGTGTTGTTGTAGATGATGACGTTGAAGGCCTCGCCGTCTTTGAGGCCGGCCAGAATCTGCAGGGCCGCCTCTTTCACCTGCTCGATCTTCTCATCGCGCATGCTGCCGGAGCGATCGATCACCAGCGTCACCTCGCGCTGGATGCCGGCGCCCGCATCTCCCTGCGGCATCGTCGCGGGCAAGCCCGCCAGGAGCAGAAAATAGCCCCCACCCACCTTCTTGTCCGGGTACGCGAACATGGAGGCCGTGACGCCGTCTTCCTGCAACAGGTAGCTCAGCCGAAACGGGCCCGGCTCCTTGCAGGCCTCGGTGGCGATCTCCACCGTCAACTCCTTCTCGCTGCGGCGCTTGATGTCGAGGCGGTGGCTGGCCGAGTACACGGTGGAGATCGGACGCTTGGCCCGGATCCTGGCCTTCACGTGCCACGGCACCGCGTACCGCAGCGATTCGGTGCGGGGCAGAACGTAATCCACGCGCTGGCCGTCGACCTCCAGGAGGTGCTCGTACGTCAGCCGCACCTTCTGCTTGCCGTGGGCCTCGACCGGAAAGACGCTGGAGCGAATCAGATTGTAGCCCACGAACTCCACCAGTGCCGGGTCGCGAATCTTCGCCACCAGGGACTCGTAGATCCGCCGGGCCTCGTCACGCGGCAGAACTTTGGCGGTGATCTGGCCGTGCGGACCGTCGTAGGCAAAGCCGCGAACGACCGCCCCGTCGGGCACGGGAACGATCAATTCCGCCTCCTGTCTGCGATGCGTCTTGTTCTCCAGGCGGATCTCGACCGTCGTCGTGGCCATGGTCTCGACGATGTCGATCGCGACGTCGATCTTCGTGATCTCGATGGCCGTCTGCCGCTCGGGCGCGAAGGCCCGCCCGCGGCTCTGGGGAACGAGCACGTTCGACGCCAGCGGCCGCACGCTGATGTGCTGCAACTGGGCTTCGCCGGACGTGGCGGGAAGGAAAAACGAAAGAGTCAATGTCACGATTGCGATTGCCTTTGTCGGTTGCATCGCCTGACCTCCATTCTCTGCGGACAACAAATCGATTGCGTTGCTCTGTATACTATAACGCACAATCCGGGTCCGGTTTTGTAAATACTGTGTAAAACAACGAGCGCCTGGCGAAATGAAAAAAGCGTGTAAAAAGCATGTAAAAAACGCGGGGACCGCGCCCCAGGTGCCGGCCGAGCGAGCGACGCTTTCCGCATGCGCTTCAGCGAAGAGGCAGGCTATCGCGTCGCGCTGCGGGACGCCTCCAGGACGCGCTGCTTCTTCGTCATGAATTCCTGCTGGACCTCGGGATTATCCCGGGCCAGTTCTATCGCTTTGTCGAGGCATCCAATGGCGGAAACGTACTGCTTCTGGAGGAAGTACAGCCGCGCGATGGCATCGTACGTGAACGCCCCCCGGCCGCGCGGCAACAGAGGCAGGACACGTTTGAGCACGCGGATCGCCGCGTCCATGTCCCCCTGCACCTCGTGCACCTTGGCCAGATGGGCGTACGCCAGGAACAGTCCCGGGTCCCATTGAATCGCGTGCTCGAAGGCCTCGGCGGCCTCGTCGAGCCGCTCCAGCTTCTGATAGCAGTAGCCCAGGTTGTTCCAGGCGGCGGCGTTGTCGGGTGCAATTTCGAGCAGTCGCCGATACTGCTGCGCCGCCGGCGCGAACTGACGAAACAGCAGGTAGCGTTTGGCTAGTCTCGCTCTCAGCTCCGGCACCCCGGGTGTGCGCTGGATCGCCTCTTTGAGGGCCTCGATCTCCCGCCGCATCTCGTCCAGAATGGAGTCCACGTCACGGTCGTGCGGGTTGGCCTGGGCGACCTTCTCGAAGGCATTGTGCATGATGTCGGGATCGCCCTGCAACATTCCCACGACACCCTGCAGCGTGTACTGCGTGCCGCGGGCGTACTGTTGCAGCACGGCGCGCGGCTCCTGCGACTCGCCCGTAAACGGTCCGGCGTTGGTCACGTAGGGCAGCGCCGGCGTATAGCACTCCTTGATCGCACTGACGACCGCCAGCCAGCATTCGTCCACGTCGCGCTTGATCGCCGCTCCGAACTCCAGCGCCGGCTTGTCGTCGGTGTGCAGCGGACCTTCGCCCGCCAGCTTCTTCAACCCCGCTTCGTCCACCACGAGACAATCGAGGAAATCGTACACCGAATGAATGCCGATCTGCTCCAGGTCGGCGGCGATGTCCGGGCGCTCGAGAATCGCCTTGATCCGCCGCAAATCCAGCCGCATCGGCTCCCGCGTTCCCAGCAGGACCGCGTGCTTGTTGAGGCAGTTGTTGACCATCCACAGCGAACAATGAGGCACGGCCGCCTGGAAACTTCGCACGATCATCCGGAAATCCTCCAGCCGCAGGTCCAGGGGCACCCAGCAGGAAAGAACGCCTCCAGGTTTGAGACGGTCACTGCACTCCCGGAAGTGGTCGTAGGTGTACAGGGCCGAGCTGCCCGTCGTGCCCGGGTAGGTGGAATCGTTCATGATGACGTCGAACGTCTCGTCGGCCAGCTTCACGAAGTTCTTGCCGTCCATGATGATCTTGCGCAGGTTCGGGTCCGCGTAGGACTTCCGGTTGATCTCGTCGAAGAACCTCCCGGCCTTGAACACACCGGGACAGATGTCCACGATGCTGTAGCGCGCGACGCCGAAATCCAGCCCGATCCCGCAGGTCTCTCCGCTGCCATAGCCGATCTGGACCACGTCGTCGGGCTTTGCGTGCACCAGCAGCGGCGCGTACGCTTGCAGCTTCTGGGTCGTGCGCAGCATCAGGTCCATCCCCGCCACGTCGACGCCGTCCACCGCGATGAGCCGGTCGCCGTCGGGCAGATCGTGCACGGTGACCGTCCCGGTGACACCGTCGTCGAGGAAGACGATCTCGCTGGGATGGTGATACGTGTTCATCGTCCGCAGAAAGACATCGCGCGGGACGAAGCGCAGGCCCCCGGCCACCAGCGCGCTGGCGATGGCCAGGACGGGAAAGACCCACACAATCCGGCGCCGGCCCGAGAGCAGGATCAGGAACAGCGCCACGAGGAAGAACACCGCGATGATGACCAGAAAGCTGTTGCGCAGCCCCAACCCAGGGATCAGGAGAAAGCCGGCCGCAAAGGATCCTGAAACGCAGCCCACTGTGTTGCTCGCATAAACCTGGCCCACCCGTCGGCCGACCACCTGCCAGACCGGGGCGCAGGCTTTCACCGCGATGGGAAAGACCGCGCCCATCAGCATCGTGGGAACGAACATGATCACGAGCGCATCGATGAAATGGGCCGCCATGCCCGCTGAGAACGACAACTGCCTGCCGATCAGTTGGTCGATCACGAGCAGATCGATGAGCCAGAGCCTCTCCAGCAACGGGATCGACGCCGCCACGGACAGGCCCACGAGGAACTCGACCATGCCAAGCGCGAAGATCGGGTTCTTCAGCCGGGGCACCAGCAGCGCGCTGGAGAGCAGGCTGCCGACCGCGATGCCCAGAATGAAGCACGTCAGCATGCAGGCAAAGGCATAGGCCGACGTTTCCAGAACGAACACGAGCACGCGCGTCCAGAGCACCTCCAGTGCCAGGCCGCAGAAGCCGGCGCAGAAGACGGCGATCAGGACCGCCAGCCTCCTGCCGGCCGAATGTACGAAGACCGGCGTTTGCGTCCGCTCCAGGTGCGCCCGCACCGATTCGCTTGCCATTTGCTCTCGCCGGGCGGTATCGAGAACGACGTGCCGACGGCGTACAGCCAGCGACATCACCAGCGCCGCGACACCCACGGCCAGATTCGCCGCCGCCGCGGCGCCGATGGAACCGCTCACGCCCCAGAGCCGGATGAGGTAGTAACCCGCCAGGAAACTGCCCGCGGCCGCCCCGAAGGAGTTGACCGCGTACAGAAAGCCGACGCTCTCGCCCGTTTCAGTCCGCCCTTCCTTGCGGGCGGTCGGAATGGCCCACAGGGCGCTGAGCACCGGCAGCGTGCCTCCCATGAACGCGGCGGGCAGCACGAGGATCGCGAGGGACACGCCGAAGCGAACCAGGTTCAAAACGGTGAACCCGGGCTCGTACGTTTGAAAGAACCAGAGGTACAGTCGGTCGGTCAGAGCCAGGATCAGCGGGAAAACAAGAGCGTAGACGCCGATCGCCATTTCCAGCCAGGCGTACAACCGCAAGGGATTCGCCGCGCGGTCGGCCCGCCGGCCGAAGAACCAACTCCCCAACGCCAGACCCAGCATGAAGGCCGTCAGGACCGTGCTGGCGGCGAACACCGTGTTGCCAAAGACGGCGCCGCACAACCGCATCCACGTGACCTCGTAGATCAATCCGGTCGCGCCGGAAACCAGGAACAGGGGGAGCACCAGCTTGCGCAGGAGCCGGACGATGGGCTGCGATTCTGTTGTCGTCTTCACGGCGACCCTTTCACGACCGAACCGATCTCATGGCCATCGAAGAACATGCCGACCCGCGCACTGTACGGATCCTGGTTGGTTCGTGCGCGGCATCTCATCCTGAACGCAGCGCGCCGAAGTAAAGAATCTGGGCTGCGGGTCTGAAATGCTTCCCGCTCGGAGGCCAGATCCTTCGCCTGCGGCTCAGGATGACAAATTCGCACTGCACAAGGATCTTTCCCGGGCCCAATTATACGCGGGCGGGCGGGATTGATCAAGACGAATGGAATGTCAGTAAGAAGCATCCACAAACGACCGATAAGAAGGCCCGCCCACGGGCGTGAGCCGACCGGCCCGGTCAGAGCAGGAACGCGGCCAGCCCGACGGCGCACTGCCGGAATCTCTCGGCCGGCAAAGTCACCGTCTCCCATTTCGGGCTGCGCCGCTTCATATGACGACGGTAATCGTCCAGTCGAATGCAGAAGAACAGGTAGCGTTCGCCCGCGAAATCGAGAACGTCGCACCCGTCGAAGTCGACGTCCGCCTGCGCCACGCGGTAGGCAAAGACGAAGGCCGCTTCGTGGTCCGCGCCCAGGATGCGTTGCCACAGCGCCAGGCCCTCCACGTCGTCGCGCGTCACCCAGCACTCGAAGCCGACTCGCTCGCTGACATTTGTCCCCCGGTACGTACGTCCCTTGACCTCGGCGATCACGCGCCGGCCGCCGCGCGGGCAAAGGAGGAAGTCGAAATTCTTCACCGAGCGCCCCGGCGACCCGGGACGCTCGTGGTCGTCGGCGCGCACGTACTCGATCCCGTGATCCATCAGCCAGTTCTCAAAGGCCCGCTCGTAATCATTCGGGGCGGTACTCCGCATTGAACCCTCCGCAATCGTGAGTCCATCTTCACAACCGCATTCGCTGCGCCGGCACCCCTTGAGTGGGACCGCCCTACGCCTCAGCGGTTCGTAGTAAACAACAGCGGCAGAATCTCGTTCAGATAGCGCCGCCACAGACGCCACTCGTGAGCCCCGTCGGTGATGCGGGCGACGTGCTCGATCTTGTCGGCCCTCAAGCGCGTCAGAAACCGTTGGTTGGCCTCGAACAGAAAATCGCGGTTGCCGCAGCCGACCCAGAGAAGCTTGAGCGTGTCGTTGATCGCCTCGGGGCTCGCCAGCAGCCGGTCGAGCTCCTCCTGGGAGGGGATCGAGGCGCTGAACGCCGCGACCCAGCCGAAGCGGGCGGGATGGCCCAGACCGACGCGCAGCGACTGCCCGCCGCCCATCGACAGACCGGCGATGGCGGTGTGCGCGGCATCCTTTCGAACGCGATAGTTCTTTTCCACCAGGGGCATCACGTCCCGCATAAGATCGGTCTCGAACGCCTCGTGACGGCGCTGCCGCGAGGGGCTCGGCGCAGCGCCCGGCGTGTGCCCGTACGGCATGACGACGATCATGGGCCGGGCCCGCTTCTGCGCGATGGCGTTGTCGAGAATGACGTTGGCCCGCCCGACCACCGTCCACGTCAGCTCCGTGTCACCGCTGCCGTGCAGCAGGTAGAGGACCGGATAAGCTCTATCTCGCTGCGTCTCGTAGCCGGCGGGAGTGTAGACGTACAGTCCGCGCGTGACTCCGAGAGATTTCGATTTGTAGCGGTGGATGCGGACCGTGCCGTGCGGAACATCCTGCTCCTCGAAGCACATCGGCTCCTGCCCCGGGACCAGCACCATGCTGCGGGACATGCGGCGCCAGACCTTGACGTCCGGGTTGCGCGGGTCGGCGATGTTGAGACCATCGACGATGAAATGGTACTCGTGGATGTCGGGCGACACCGGTCCGGCCGTGATCGACCACAGCCCTTCGGCGTCGCGCGTCAGCGGGCGCGTCTCCGGCAGGAAGCTCGCCGCCAGGGATACACTCCGCGCGCCGGGCGCCTGAAGGCGAAACGTCACTCGGCCGTCGGCGTGCACCTCCGGCGAGACGATCGGCTGCGTTTGCCGCCGAGCCTGCCCGTACGAGCCGCAGCAAAACGAAAGCACCAGCAACGAAACGAGAAAATGAAAACGGCAATGTCCCATCGTCTGTCTCCCAAACTCCGCATACCCGTCATCCGCCATCGCCAGGCCACGCCTGACGCTGCCACCCGGCGTCGGTCCTACGCGTCACTGTCCGCTGCGCGATGTCACGCCGGTCTCACTGGTCCGGCGACACGAGATTGCTTCGTCGCTTCACTCCTCGCAATGACATACGCGAGGCCTCCGTGTCATTGCGAGCGAAGCGAAGCAATCCACAAGCGCACGACCCATGAAACACGCTGCTACGATACGTCCAAACCGGCCAGGAAGGCGTCGGCGTCGACGAGCTCCTGCTCGCCGGCGGCCATGTCCTTGACGACCAACTGCCGGTTGTCACTGTATTCCTGACCAATGATGATGCACCGGGCGGCGTTCTGACCGGCGGCCTCCTTGAGCTGCTTGGACAGGCCGCCCAGCTTGTAGCTGAAGTTGGCCGCATGTCCCTTTGAGCGCAGCGCCGCCGTGATGCGATACATCTCCCCGGTGAACGCGTGGTCGGCGCAGGCCACGAAGTACTCCAATCGCCGCGGCGGCACCTGGCTCTCCAGCAGCCCCTTCTCCTGAAGCAGGATTTCCAGGACGCAGTCGCCCATGCCCATGCCGGTAGCGGGGATGGCGGGCCCTCCGAAATCACGCAGGAGGTTGTCATAGCGCCCGCCGCCGCAGATCGCCCGCAACTCGGCGCCGGCGTCGTGCACCTCGAAGACCACGCCCGTGTAGTAGGCCAGCCCGCGCACGATGCCCGGATCGAAGACGCAGTATTCTTCCACGCCCATCAGGCTCAACGCGGCCAGCACGGCCTTGAGGTCCGCGACCGCGTCTTGCACCTCATCATTGTCGACCACGTCTCCCACGCGCTCGACAGCTTGGAGGGCCATGAAGTCAGCGATCTTGCCGGCCTGCTGCGGATCGGGAACCTGCTCGGCCAGCAGCGCCTCGAACGTATCGGCGGGCAGCTTGGCCTTCTTGTCGAGCAAGGCGTACAGCGCATCGAGCTTCTCCTCGGGCAGCCCGATACCGCGCAGCACCGCCGACAACAACCTGCGGCTGGAGATTCTCGCCTGAACGTCGGCGGCGGTCAGACCGACCGACCGCAGATAGTCCAGCGTCGCAAAGATGACTTCCGCATCCGCCTCGGGACGGTCGATCCCGATGATGTCGAGGTTCCACTGAAAGAACTCGCGGAGCCGGCCCTTCTGCGGCCTCTCGGCCCGGCACAGACGCGGGACCGAGAACCACTTGATCGGTCGCGGCAGCGCGTTGATCTGCTGGTTCACCATGCGCGCCAGCGTCGGCGTGATCTCGGGCCGAATGGCCAGATCGCGACCGCCCCGGTCCTGCAGCGAGAAAAGCTGCTCGACGATCTCGTCGCCGCTCTTGATCTGGAACATCTTGAGGTATTCGAAGATCGGCCCGTCGTATTCCTCGAAGCCGTTGCGCAGCGAGACCTTCTTCCAACCATCGACGATCCAGTTTCGTCTCGCCATCTCCGGCGGGTAAAAATCCCTCGTTCCCTTCACCGGCGGTATCTTCATGACCGTGATTTCTTTCCCTTCTTCTTCGCCTTCTGCTTCTCGGTGACGTTGTTGTCAAACTTGATCTTCATGTACTCTTCCATGTCCTTGTCGCAGGTGAAATGCAACTGGTAGTCGTATTCACCGTCGACAAAGTCGCAGTCCGCATGCTTGTACTTCCGGCAGATATGCGGACGCTTGTCATAGATGAGGCACTTGTAGTCCTTGTTCGACAGATGCCGGCATTTGTTCTTGACGTTGAGATACCAGTCACCATCCTCCACGAAAACGGTAATATCCTCATGGCAGAGATACCAGCGGATATCGTCGTAATCTTCCTTGGTTTCGGGCGTCTCAATCGGCAGCGCAAAGTACCGGCAGCACAGGCCGGTGCACCGCTCGCATTGGCTCTTCTTCGTCATTCTTGTAGATCCTTGACCAACGATTCCTATTTCGCAAACCCGGATCATACGCAAGCACCGCGCCGGCGTCAAGAGAGGCAGCGGCATTTGGCGCGTCCGGGCGCGGCGCTGACAACGCGGAAGTGGCAGCCGGACGGGCAGGAAACTCGCCTCGCCCCGCCGCCCGGCTGGAGCCGGTCGTACCGCCAGGTTGTGCTGCGCCGCCTCTCAGACGGTTTGGGCCCTGATACCGGGCCAAAGTTTTTTTTGAGAAAATGCTTTTCCGCGGTTGACGGCCCTCACGCCGCTGGGTATACTTAAGACCATAAAGAGTGTCCACAGGCCCCCGCATAGTCTCGCTTCCTCTCCCTCATCAATAGCGGGGGCTTCTTTTTCGCGGCGCAACGACAGCCGGGAATCTCGCGAATTCGTCAGGACCTGCCCCAAACCCGGGTCGGCGGCGCCGTCAGCGGCGACTGGACCGCCTGGATGCGGAGCTTCAAAGACTACTGACCGCCGGCCGGCTACGCGCGCCAGGGCCGCGACCGCTTCAGGTCGCCGGCCAGCACCTTCTGGGCGACGATCACGTCTTCGCGCACCTGGAAGTCGAACATCCCGGCACAGATGAAATCCGCGCCCGCTTCGTAGGCGAACTTGAAGGCTTCCTGAGGCCGGATCGCCCCGGCCGCCATGACCTTGAAGGCGATCCACGGCTGCTCGAGTCCGTTCATGTACGCGATCGTCTCTTCCGGGTTGCGGCACCACATGTTGTCGTGGGGCTGATCATGGTCGTTGCTGGACGGGCCGATCACGTCGAAGACCTTGCGGCCCTCTTTCGGCGTGGCGGACCAGTAGTTGTCCGGGTGGATGGTCTTGACCCAGAAGTCCGGCTCGAATCCGGCCTTGACGCAGGCCTTGACCGTCTCCAGCTCGTGGGCGCCGATACCGCCGGGGACCTTGAACTGTTTGATGTACTCCAGCGCCTCGCCGATGGCCGCGGTCTTCCCGTCGCGCACCGCCTTGTCGGCGATCCCGCCCTGCACGTAGACCGCGTGGGCGCCGCTGTCGACCGAGCGCTTGATGCCCTCCTGGATATTCTCGCCCGAGGCGCAATCGGAGAACCACTGAATCTCGCCGCCCCGCTCGTTCCAATAGCGATTGATCACCCGGTCGGAGACCGGATTCGTCAGAATCGCGTTGATCCCCATCTCCTCGGCCAGCTCCAGCGTCTCGAAGATCTTCTCGTCGGTGTGGTACGCCTTGACCAGAGAGCTGACGTAGATCAGGTCCCGGCTGTGGGCCCAGCCCCCGATAAGGTTGCCGCCGCAGAACAGCCGGCTCACCTTCAGGCCCTTGATTTTCCCGTAGGGCATCTTGCCCTTCCCGGCCTGCGTCCGGTTGGCCTTGGCCTTGGCCCCGCTGTCACCCTCGGCCATCTTCGCCAGCAGGTTCTGCTCCTCGAAGCTGTGCAGCCCCAGCGCCACGCCGGCCGAAGCGGCTACGGATTTCTTGATGAAACCGCGTCGATTCACTTCATTGTTCTGCGACATAACTCGACTCCTGCTTGTAGTTGGCCGAATGAGCGACCGCGCCGCCCTACGCCTGCCAGGGGCGTTGCCGGTCGATCTTCTCCGATAGGATCTTGTTGGCGATGATGACGTCTTCGCGGACCTGGAAATCGAACATGCCGACGCAGAGGAAGTCGGCCCCGTTGGCAAAGGCATACTTGAAACCGTCGCGCGGATGAATCGCCCCGGCCGCCAGGACCTTGTAGGCAATCCAGGGCTTGTTCACCTTCTCCATGAAGGCGACGGTCTTTTCCGGGTCCTTGTCCCAGTAATTGTCGGTGCCGTAGTTGTCGATCACATCCTTGCGCTGGTCCGGCCGCCGCTTGGACCAATAGGCGGTGCTGTGATGCGTCTTCATGTAGAAATCGACGGGCAGGCCCGCCTCTTCACAAGCCACGATGGTCCGGAGGTTATGGCCGCCGACACCGGCCGGCACGCCGTTGCTGCCGATGTAATCGACCAGCTTGCCGATCTCGTCGACCTTCCCGGCCCGCGCCCATTCATCCCCGAGGTTGCCGATGAGGTAGGCGCCGGCCGCCCCGGCGTCGAGCGCCTTCTGCACATCGTCCGTCAGGTCGTCGGTGGAGGCGTTGCACTGGGCCAGCCACTGAATCTTGCCGCCCCGCTCGTTCCAGTATTTCTTGAGCACGCCGAGAGAGGCCGTACCGGCATTGATCGTGTTGATGCCGTTTTCCTCGCAAATCTCCAGCGTTTCGAAGATCTTCTCATCCGTGAAATAGTGCTTCAGCAGGGACGAGACATAGGTCAGGTCCCGGCTGTGGGCGTAGCCGCCGATGAGATTGCCCCCGCAAATGATCCGGCTGATCGTCAGGTCGCCGATCTTGCCGGCCGGTAGGCCTTCCACGCCCGAGGCCCGCGGCCCGCCCGACGTCTGCTTCGCCGCCGCCAGCAAGGCCTGCTCCTCGCGACTCAGGCCCGTCGCCAGCGCCGCCGAGCCCACCAGAGAGCTCTTCAAGAAATCACGCCGATCCAGGTTGTCCGACATCTCTTCCTTTCCAACGTAAGAGACCCACCACCTGCGGGGACCGTCCCGGCAAGACCCCATCTTACCACACGAGGCATCGTGCTGTCAAAAACCGCCGAACACAACAAGACCCGAAAGCTCCCGGTGCTATCCTGCCCCCACAATCGGGTCGTTTCCCCCTTTGTCATCTCTACTGGCCCGTGCCACGGCTCGCGGGCCACGAACGACGAAATTCTGTGTGCAAACCCCGTGTCTCGAGGGTAGAATAGGAATCGCAACGGGACCGAGCCGCCGGCGTGGAACCGACGGCCCGAAACAGTACAAC
>CAYPZL010000154.1:0-13888 GCA_964415045.1 uncultured Pirellulales bacterium
GTCCAAAGCGAAAAATGCCGGGGGTTTGGGGGCTGAGCCCCCAAGAGAGACAGAATGGAGAAAAGGTCATGTAGGAAAACGAAAGAAAAAGCTTGCGGGACTCCAATTCATAGGATCCTTCAATTCGCTGCGCTGCGTTCAGAGCCCGCCCTGAGCGCGAGCGAAGGGATGACGCGCCGCGCGAGAATTCATCAGAATTCGCAGTCAGACGATTTCTCTTTCGACGTGGCCGAGGTAGAAGCGGCCGTCGTTGCGCATGAAGTTGAGGATGGCGTCGAGCTGCTTGTCGATGAACTGGGCCTCGTTGGAGACCACGGCGATGCCGATGACGGCGCTGGTCTTGCTGTCCTGGTGATCGACCTCAGCAACCGAGACGTTGAAGCGGCTGCGGAGCCGGCCCGTCACGCCCTTGACGATACTGCGTTTCTGCTTGAGCGACGTAACGCCCTGCATGTACATCTGTGCGGTCATGACGCCGACCAGCATGGGCGGGCTCCTCAATCGGTTGTCCTGTGCGTGGCAGCGGGATACCGTTTTTGCCGATGGTGAGGCGACCTGTCGGTATCGCCATCACCGGGGCCTGCGGGCCTGATGCTGCCGACCGGTATTTGTCTGGAGGATATCAGGCGAGCCGGGGCAGGTCAATCCCGCCCGGAGCGGGTGTTTCGGCCGGTCACGGAAGATTCCCGCGAACCTACCGGTGCCGACGGTCATAGTATCTGTAGGGCTGGATCCTCATAGCGGGGGGATGGTGGCTTGGTGCAAATTACCACCTTCGGGGTGAATTTCTTGCCGAGCCGGCGACGAGGGAGTATAATACGGCCCGTATTTCTGCCAAGGAAAAACCGAAATGGATAAGTTTGTCAGAGCGATTTTCCCCGGCTCGTTCGATCCGATCACGAACGGGCACCTCGACGTGGTCAAGCGCGGCATGCGGCTGTTCGACGAGCTGATCATCGCCGTCGGGCGCAGCCCGATCAAGAACCAGCTTTTCACGCCGGCAGAGCGGGTCGAGATGATCGAGGAGCTCATCGGCGAGCTGCCCGGCGTGTCGGTGGAGAGCTTCGAGGGCCTGACGGTGGAGTACGCCTCGCAAAAGGGCGCGTCCGTGATTCTGCGCGGCCTGCGCAGCCTCACCGACGTTCAGTACGAGTTCCAACTGGCCATGACGAACCGGGCGGTGGCAGGGATCGAAACGGTCTTTATCATGACCAGCGAACAGTACGGCTTCACCAGCTCGACGCTGATTCGCGAGGTGGCCTCTTTGGGCGGCGACCTGTCGAACCTCATCCCGGAAAACGTGCACCGTCGGCTGGAACAGCGGTTCAGTCGCCTGGGAAGCCGCACCGGGTGAAAGCGAGGCGTTACGCCGGTACGTGCAATCGACAGCCCGCCCGGGCGGAACAGGGAACAATCGGACCTGCGAGATCGTACGAGTTCCATGGACATGCAAAAGCCCGGCCGAGCGGTTGTTTCGGCGCCTCGTTCCTGGTAGCATATACGAACTCGCCGCGAGCGTTCGAGCGGCTTGGGTGATGCCGCCGGAGTAAGGGCGTTTTACAGGCGGTTTGATGTGATCTGTGAAATTTGCGGATGGATAGGATGTGATTCTGGTATAATGCCAGCGGGGCCCGGCGGCCCGCCGCCGAACCTCCGAAAAAAGAAGCCATCCGTCGATTGATTTCGGCGTGAAGATAACGTTTGCAGGTGCCTATGCAGTGCCAAATCTGTAACAAGCGGACCGCTACCATTCATCTGACCGAGATTGCGGACGGCGTTCGTTCGGAGATGCACATTTGTGAGAGTTGCGCCGCCGATCAGGGCATCGCCGCGCACGGGCAGATCTCCATCAACGACCTTCTGAGTAATCTGCTGGCCGCCCAGCCCTCGGACGACGAGCTTTTCGGGCCGGCGGACGAGGAATTGATCTGTCCGAACTGCGGATTCGATCTGGCCCGGCTCCGCAAAGAGGGAACGCTGGGCTGCCCGCACGACTACGAGTTTCTCCAGGAGGCGCTGTTGCCGCTGATCGAGCGGGCCCACAACGGCGGGACGAGGCACTGCGGGAAAGTGCCGTCGAAGATCCCGCCGGATTCGAAAAAGCTGGTGCAGCTTTCGGACTTGCGCCGGCAATTGGAGGGGGCAGTCCGCAACGAGGATTACGAATTGGCCGCCCAGTTGCGGGACCAGATCCAACAGCTTGAGTAAGCGCCCGGGGCCGGCGCGCCCTCGGGAAAAGAGGTTCACAGGTTGTCTCAATGAAACTTACGGATATCAGCAACGACATCAACGAGTGGTTCAGCGGCTCCGGACCGTTGTCGGATATTGTGGTGTCTTCGCGCATTCGGCTGGCTCGAAACCTGGCCGGACACAAGTTCCTCGCCAGTTGCTCCCCGGAAGAAAAGGCGGACATCCTCGCGACGCTCAAAACGGTCCTGATGTCGCTGGACTTAGGCGACGAGGTGTTCTACGTCAGTGTGGGCGAGGAATCGACGTTGAACCGGAACTTCCTCGTAGAGCGGCACCTGATCAGCCGGCACCACGCGATGGCCAACGGGCCGCGCGGCGCCGTGATCGCGCGGCGCGAGTCGTTCACGGCGATGATCAACGAGGAAGACCATCTGCGCATGCAGGTTCTCAAGGCCGGCTGTCAGCTCTCGGCGTGCGCCGAGCAGATCGACCGCATCGACGACATGGTGGAAGAGAAGGTCGATTATGCGTTCAGCCCGCGCTTCGGCTACCTGACGGCGTGCCCGACCAACCTCGGCACGGGGATCCGCGTCTCGGTGATGCTCCACCTGCCGGCGCTGAAGATGACCCGGCAGATCGAGAAATTCCTCAACGCCGCCAAGGACATGAACCTGGCCGTACGCGGTCTCTTCGGCGAGGGCAGCGAGGCCGCCAGCGATCTGTACCAGATCTCCAACCAGGTGACGCTCGGCGTCAGCGAGAAGACCATCGTCGCCAACTTCGAAGAAGCCATCATCCCCGAGATCGTGGAATACGAGAAGATCGCTCGCCAGCAGCTTCTGGCCAACGAGGTGGACGCGCTGGACGACAAGATCTCCCGGGCGATGGCCCTGCTGCAGAACGCGCACCTGATCAGCTCCCAGGAGGCGTTGTTTTTGCTGAGTCATTTGCGGCTGGGCCTGAACATGCACGAGCACATGGGCGCCGCCACGCCGGCGATCAAACGGCTCTGTGCCTTGCGCGCCAAGGCCGACCTCGACGAGACCCGGGGGTTGTCGATCCGCACCATCAACCGGCTCTTCATGCTGACGCTTCCGGCCCACCTGCAACTGAACTACGGCAAATCGCTCGACGCGACCCACCGGGACGCTCTCCGCGCCCGGATCATCCGCGAAGCACTCAACCAGTAATCGATGCCCGCGCCACGATCAATTGAAAACGGCGCCGGCTTCGCGTCCGCGCACAAAAAGAGACTGCGGGCGTGTGGAACCGCAGCCCCTTGGTTGGAGGCCCTGTGGATGGCTCAAGGACTGTCGTCGGCTCGACCTCGGGCGGCTCGCCCGCTACCGATTCCGGCCGTAACAGTACGTCACTTTGAAGTGCAAGCCATGTCCAAGGGTAGGGTTTGACAATCAGTCCGTAGCTTTCCTGCCACCAGCGAGATAATCAACAGTTCCCCCGGCAACCGGCGTTCGCATCAGAGCCACAATCCGAATCGATACGGGCCGGCATGCCACCATTTCAGTCTTCTACGCCGGCTTCGGCGGGGGGGTCAGCAAATCCGTGCGATTGAGGCAGGTCCGAGCCGGTCCCGGGTGCCTTCTGGTGCGGAAACGGGCCGGCTACCCGGCGCAAAACCGGCGGGCCCGGAAGGATTCACGAGATGGCGCGCCGCAGGGATAGCGGGGAGGTTCCCGCTCGCGAGCGGACCGCGGCAGGCGCAAAACAGGCCCGTGCGGACCTCGCACGGGCCTGGCGTTTCACAGAAACGAGAATAGCCGGCTGGGCCGAGACTATTGCTCTTGGGCCTCGGCCTTCTCGCCGCCGGTCGCGCTCTCGTCGGCCGCACTCTCTTCGTCCCCTTCGGCCTGCTCGGGAACGACGACGACGCGAACGGAGGCGGTCACGTCTTCGGCGAACCGGAGCTGAACGTCGTGGGTGCCGACGTGTTTGATGTGCTCGGGCAGCTTCACGACCTCGTCGGCCACCTCGAATCCCTGCTCGCGCAGGTTGCTGGCGATCTGGCGCTCGGCAATCGAGCCAAAGAGGACGCCCTGCTCGTTGGCGCGGGCGGCCAGCACAGCCTCGGCGCCGTCGACGGCCTCGGCCGCTCTCTCCAGACGCTTGCGCTCTTTCAAACGCTGCTCGGCGCGCTGGGCCTTCTCTTCGGCAATGGCCCGGATGTTCGCCTCGGTCGCCACCTTGGCCAGGCCCTGGGGAAGCAGATAGTTCCGGGCATACCCGTCGCGCACGTCCACTACGTCGCCCAGCCAGCCCAGCGGCCTGATATCTTCACACAGTAATACCTTCATAGCATCTCCGAACAATAGCAAAAGGCAAATAACAAAGGCCACATCGAGCAGTCACGGTCGCACCGCGGCCGACCCGCAATGTTGACTCTTGATATTCGTTTCTTGCATTGGTTTACGTCGCGTAGGGCAGCAGCGCCATGAGGCGGGCCCTCTTGATCGCCCTCTTGGCCTTGCGCTGACAGCCGGCGCAGTTGCCACTGCGCTTGCGCGAATAGATCTTGCCCCGGTTGGTCAGCAGCTTTTGCAGCGTATCGACGTCCTTGTAGTCGATGTAGCTGATCCCGCCCCGGCAAAAGCGACACTGGGTCTGGTCGCGCGCCCCGGCGAATCCTGTTCTCCTCCTCCTCTTCGGTCGTCTGTCTCTTTGTCGTACTGCCATCTGTCACCTCAGTTTCGTATCTGATCATTCGTATCTCCCACATAAGCCCGGGAGGTACGCTCTGCGTTGTTAGAACGGTATATCGTCATCGGGTACAGGACTCGGTCCGCCGCCGGCGGCCGGAGGCCCACCTGATCCAAAACGTTGATTGCCCTGATCGTACCCGGCTCCGCCACCAGCGCCGCCGCCACCGCCTCCGGTGCCGGGCAGAAACTGGAAATTCTCCACGGTTACCCGGTGCTTGCTGCGCTTCGACCCATCCTGGGCTGTCCAGCTATCGAACGTCAGGCGGCCCTCGACGAAGATGGGCTTGCCCTTGCTGAAATACTTGTTGATGTTCTCAGCCAGGCGACCGAAGGCGCGGCAATCCACGAAGCAGGTTTCCTCGCGCTGGCTGCCGTCCTGGCCGCTCCATCTGCGATTCGTGGCGATGCCGAAATCCACGACGGCCGTCTGGCTCGGCGTGTACGAAAGCTGCGGGTCGCGCGTCAGGTTGCCCATCAGCAGCACTCTGTTAAAGCTAGCCATAATCATACTCCCTGTAACTCATCGCCCCGGATCGCGCGTCAGCGGCACGCGCCGGGCCCCGGGCCACGTCTCAGGCAACGCTCACAAGGGCACATCGCACAACCGCGCCGCGGTGGCGACGACCGGCTCCCTTGTGCTTCTGGCCGTTTGCACTTCGATATTTCAGAGCTTCTCCGGCTCTTCCGATCCGGCTTCCGCGGTTGCCTGTGGCTCGGACGCCGGCGTTTCGACCGGGGTCGCCTGCTCGTCGGACACCGGTGTTTCGGGCGTCGGGGCAGGCTCGGAGGCCGCAGTTTCCGCTGCCGGTGTCTCGGCGGCGCTTTCCGGAGCGGCCTCGACCGCAGGCGCCTCCTGCTTTTCGGGAGCTTCGCCCCCGGCTGCCGGGGCGGGCTCTTTGGCCGCGCCGGCCTCAGCGGACGTCTCAGCGACCGCCTGGGCGGCGTGTTGCTCGGCGCTCTGGCCTTCGGCCTCGGCGGAAACACCGGCGATATCGGCCTCGAGCATCTTGGCCGGGCGCTTCTCCGTCCCCAGGATCAAAACACGCATCACCTTCTCGGAAAGCTGAACGTCCTTCTCGATTCCCGCGATGCGCTGCCCGTTGGCCTTGAAATAACACAGGATGTACGTCCCGCGCGTTTGATGGTTGATCTCGTAGGCGAGCCTTCGCTCTCCCCACTTTCGCATCGAGACAACGTCAGCATCCGCCCGTTTCAGGATGGTCTCGATCACCGCCAGCGTGCCGTCCCAATCGGCGGCCGCCTGGGCGGAATCGACCAGAAACATCCCTTCGTATAGTCGCTTTGTTGCCGTTTCCAAACTTGTTACCTCCTGATTATGAAAGAGTTTCACATCAACGTCTGCACCGAACGGGCGTTCCCGGCGCCGCTGTCACTGCGACGGCCGGTTGAACTCGTTCATGGTTTTTTGTATTCCGGATTCGAGCCAGCACAGCACGGCCTGACGCGCCTTGAGAATCGCCTCGTTCAACAGGGGCTTGTCCTGCGGCGCCGGCCGGCCGAGCACGTAATCCACCGCCTCGGCGCCGGGGCACGACCCGATCCCCACGCGGCAGCGGGCGAATTCATCGGTCCCGAGCTTCTGGATGATGTCGGCCAGGCCGTTGTGCCCGCCGGCCGAGCCCCGCGCCCGCAGGCGCAGCCGGCCGGGCTCGAGAGCCATATCGTCGGTGACGACCATCAGGTCGCGCCGGTCGAGCTTGTAGAAGCCGACCACCGTCGCCACGGGCTCGCCGCTGCGGTTCATGAACGTCCACGGCTTCATGAGAATCAGCTTCTTGCCCGCGTACGGGCCTTCCCCGATTCGGGCACCGAACCTGCGTTTCTTCACTTGTATCCCGAGAGCGTCTTCCAGGGCCTCGATCACCTTGAATCCCAGGTTGTGTCGCGTTTCCGCGTATTCGGGCCCCGGGTTTCCCAAACCGACAACGAGTTTGACGTCAGCCATCAGTTGCGGTCTTGTCCAGCACGGCGTTACTCGGTCTCTTCCTCGGCGGCTTCTTCTTCCTTGGCGCGGCCGATGACCTCGGGCGCCGCCGGCGCCTCTTCTTCAAGCTCTTCGGTCGTCTTGGCCACGGCCAATGCGTGACAGGCCACCAGAAGCGTATCGGCCGGACTGACCAGAACGACCCCTTCGGGCAACTCAACGTCGCCGGCATGAATCGAGTCGCCGACTTCCACCTCGCGGACGGAGACGGAAATGGACTCCGGTATCTGGGTGGGCAGACACTGCACCTCGAGATGGTCCGCGTGCTCTTCGAGCAGCCCTCCATGATGCGTCCCTTTGGCCGTACCCTTGAGCTCGATGGGCACCGTGACGACCACCTTCTCCTTCACGTTCACCCGCACTAAATCGGCGTGGATGATCTTGCGACCGAGATGGTCGTACTGGAGATCCTTGACGATCGCTTTCTCCGACCGCCTGCCGATCTTGATGTCCATCAGCCGAATTCCGTGATGGAGCGCCTCGACAAAATCGTGAGCGTCCAGGGAAATCGCCATGGGCTCTTCCTTGTGACCGTAGACGATCGCCGGTATGCGCCCCTGCCGGCGGACCTGCGCGGCCGCTCTGGAACCGGTGTGCTCCCTGACTTCTGCCTTCAAAGACAATGTTTTGGTCATGATTTTCTCACCTGACTAATCTACGTAGAATCACTCCGTGCATCTCCGAAAACAATTGCGCCGCTTCAACCTCCCTGGCCGAAAAGGCTGCTCACCGATTCGTTTCGGTGAATTCGCTTGATTGCCTCTCCCAGCATGGAGGCCACGGAGAGGACCTTGATCTTGCCCAGCTTCCGGGCCTCGTT
This sequence comes from uncultured Pirellulales bacterium, assembly GCA_964415045.1. Taxonomy (GTDB): domain Bacteria; phylum Planctomycetota; class Phycisphaerae; order Sedimentisphaerales; family Anaerobacaceae; genus CAYPZL01. The sequence continues at coordinate 7,733 of CAYPZL010000154.1, forward strand.
GGTCAGCGGAATGGTGTTGGTGACCACCACGTTCTCGACCGGCGCCTTGGCGAGGCGCTCGAGCGCCTTTCCGGCGAACACGCCGTGTGTAACGCCCACGTATACCTTCTTGGCCCCGCGCTGCTTGACCAGCTCGGCCGCACTGCAAATCGTCCCGGCCGTGGCAATGATATCGTCGCACATCAGAATGTTCCGCCCCTCCACCTGGCCGATCAGCTCGCCGGCCTCGACGTGCTCGCCGCTGACGCGACGCTTGTGAACGATGGCCAGATCGCCGCCTAAGTGGGAAGCGTAGCGAGCGGCGGTCTTGATGTTGCCCACGTCCGGAGAAACCACCGTGAGGCTGTCAATCTTCATGTCGCGGAAGTGCCGGCTCAGCACCAGTTCCCCCGTCAGATGATCCACGGGGATATCGAAGAACCCCTGCAACTGATGAGCGTGCAGGTCGATGGCCAGGACGCGGTCCGCCCCGGCGGTCCCGATCAGGTTGGCCACGAGCTTGGCCGTAATCGGCACTCGCCCTTCATCCTTGCGATCCTGGCGCGCGTATCCGAAATACGGGACCACCGCCGTGACGCGACGGGCGCTGGCCCGACGCAGACAGTCCAGGTAGATCAACAGCTCCACCAGATGCTCGTCCACCGGCTTGCACGTTGATTGCAGAACGAAACAATCCCGGCCGCGAACGTCATCCTCGACCCGAATCAGCTTCTCGCCGTCCGGAAACGTGCTGATCTCGGCCCCGCCGATCGGAATGCCCAGGTACTTGCAGACCTCCATCCCCAGTTCCGGATTGCTGCTTCCCGAGAATATCTTCAGATTGTCATTCAGAAACATGTGAGGCTACCTCTGGCCCTATCCTAAAACCGTATTCTGCCTATCCGTTTCTCCCTGCTCCTTTTCGAGCTGATCGGCGTCCTTCTGCGAGAAGACCGCGCCGGCGGCGATCTGGGCGCCGGCCTGGAGCACCAACGGCGCAATGAGCACGGCCCCGGAACCGATGTAACAATCATCGCCCACGTGGGTCTGGTTGATGTTCTCGCCGTCAAAGTTGGCCGTGATCGAACCGGCCCCCACGTTGACGTTGCGCCCGAAGACCCCATCGCCCAGGTAGCTGTGGTGGCGTGCCCGCACCCCGTCGGCCAGCGTCACGTTCTTGACCTCGGTGAAGACGCCCAGCACCACATCGTCGTGCAGAACCGTACCGTGTCGCAGGAACGCAAACGGGCCGATCCGGCACCCGCGCCCGATCTTTACCTCGCCGTGGATGTAAACGAAGGGCTCAATTACCGTATCCTGGCCGATCTGGGCCCGGGCATCGATCCAGGTATTATCCGGATCGACGATGGTCACGCCGTTCTCCATCAACTCCTGCTGAATGCGCTGCTGCATGATTTTGCTGGCGACACTCAGTTGGGCGCGGCTGTTGACCCCCATGGCCTCCTCGGGCCTCACCGCTGTGACGGCCACCACCTTATGACCCGTGGCGCTGATTACCGACAAGGCGTCGGTCAGATAGTATTCCTGTTTCACATTGTCCGGCTTGACGCGCTCCAGCGCCCGGAACAGGACTTGATTGTTGAACAGGTAATAGCTCGGATTGACCTCGCGGACGGCGCGCTGGGCCGGGGTGCAATCGCTGTCCTCCACGATACCCTGCATGTTGCCGTAGACGTCTCGTATGATGCGTCCGTATCCGGTAGGATCCTCGAGCACGGCCGTCGCCAGCGTCGCCGCCGCCTGCTCGGCCTCGTGCTTCTCAATCAGCGTCTGAAGCGTCCCGGCCCGGATCAACGGCCCGTCTCCGCAGAGAACCAGCGTCTCTCCGGTGAAATCCTTGAGCTGCTCCTGGCAGCACAAGACCGCATGAGCGGTGCCCAACTGCTCGGACTGGTGCACCCAGATGATATCGTCGGCATCGCCGAACCGCTCCTGAACTTGGTCGGCGCCGAAGCCCACAACGACGTAAATCTTGTCGGCGCCTACCGTTCGGCACGCGTCGAGCACGTACGCCAGCATCGGCCGACCCGTTACCTCGTGCAGAACCTTCGGCAACATGGTGTTCATCCGGCTACTCACACCGGCGGCTAGCAGTATCGCTACCCTTTCAGCCATGGTCCCTTCCTGCCAATTCCGTTGCTCCTATTCCCCGGTTCTGTCAGCGAAAAACGACGTCATCTACCCGGCCAGGACTTGAACCTGGAATATGGGTACCAAAAACCCATGTGTTACCATTACACCACCGGGTAATACCGAAGCGAGCAGTCCGGAGGATCTGCCGCGCCCGACCTATCTCAATACCTATCCGAGACCAAAATCGCCCGGCACCAAGCTGTCACGGGAACCGCCCTGGAGCGGTTCGGTAGGGCCTTGTCGGAGGCTTGAGCCAGCCATGCCGTGATCCTGCTGACCCCTGAGACCGAAACCCGTCTCTACGTCAACCCCGTGCGACAAGACAATCCTAAACCGAACACTATACTCCACTCGATCTTTTCCGTCAACCCCTTTTCCAGAGCCTCGCAATTTTTCCCGCCTCCAGGTGCCGGACTCCGAACAGCTACGGGCGGCAGCCTCAAGTCCGCAGGACCCGGGGATGGCCTGAGGCACGGGCCGCTCGCCGCCAGCGTGGAACGGGCGCCCCCGCCGTCGTCAGGCTGCGCCCAGGGCTGCCGTTTACCACTCGTCCCATTTCTTGTCTTTCGTGTTAAGGGTAACCTGACTTTCGAAGGTCAGGAAGATCTTCCGGGGCTCGCCGGCGTTTTCGTCGTCGTTGGGCTCGGTGGCGTCGCCTTCGAGCCGCTGGTACATCGTGCTATCGACCAACAGGCCGCTGCGTGTGTCGATCTGCACGCCCCCCTGCCGGGTCCCCGAGAAATCGTAGCGCAGCTCCATTCCCGCGATTTCCACGATCGAGGCATCGGGGTCGGCCCCCACCGATCCGCTCACGTCGATGCTCGCCAAGCCATCGGCGTCGACCGTGCGCATCGTCCATTTCGACTGGATCACGGCGGGCAAACCCTGCGAAAGGACGTCCCGGGCGCTCCAGGAGAACCATTCGGTCAGAATCTCGTCCGGGTAGCGCGGCATCTGGCTCTGGGCGGCCTCCTCAATCCCTGTTTCATCGAGATACGGGGCCAGCAGGGTCGCCGCCGGTGTTTTTTCCGCATTCTCGGGCAGTTCTCGTCGCACCGCCTCGCGAATGTCGTCCAGAGCGTTGGCATCGACGAGGACCTCGCCCCGGGGCGTCCATGTCATCACATACGTGCCGCCCAGCAGGGCCGCGAAACCGGCCGCCTCCTTCGGCACGTGCGATACGCCCCGCGAAGAATCATAGTAGACGTCCCGGACGTCGCCCGATTGGCGATACGCGGACCAGAGATACGTGCATTCCAGCGTGGCGTTGCCCTGCGGATCGACGTCGACGACCTCCAGTTTCCGGCCGACGCCGCAGGACAGCTCGATCACCTCCAGGCGGCTGCGGGTGGTCTTCCGGACTCGTTGTTCCGTGAGCGTCCTCTGGTAAAACGTTTGGCCCCTCTTGAGCTTCAGTTCCAGCCGAACCCCGGCCGCCTCCGCGGGGCCGCAGAACAAGCCTGCAACCAACCCGACAACCGCCAACGCGGCCAAACTCCATCGTGCCTTCGTCATCGGAGCTATCACCTCCAAAGAGTGCTTCTGTCCGCCGCCGGGATCATCGCCCGGCAATCGGACGTCATTGAACAAGCTCATGACCGTCGCGTCCATCCGTTACAGGGGCGCGACAACCGTCTTTATCATATGCTCGGCCTCGGGCCAAGTCTTCGTCTGGGTCCATCCCCAGGCGCGGGCGACGGCCACCTTCAATCCGGTTTCCAGCGCTGCAGGCGCGGCCGCCGCGCCATCGAGGCCCGCCAAAAAGCCAGCCAGAAGGTAATCTCCACAGCCCACGGTTGAGACTATTCGGCCCTGCGTTTCATTACGGCCTTCCCAGGCGCCGCTTTCGTTCACCAGGACGGCTCCTTCCGCCCCTCGGCTGATCAGGACGAGCTTGACTCGATCGAGCAGGGTCCGGCCCGCCGCGGCCAGGGCGCCGGGCGTATCTTCAATATCCCGGTCGAGCAGGCCGGCCAATTCCTCGACGTTGGGCGCGATCAGGTGAAGCGAGCCCGTATCCACGAGCCTCTTCAAGGCCGGGCCGTGCGTGTCTACCACGACGCGCGCCCCAGCCGCCCGAATTCGCCCCACCAGGGCGATTGCGGGATCGAGCAGCCCGTCGGGCGGCATCGCCCCGGCGAAGACGCAGGTATCGCCGGCGAAGACGAGCTTCTTCAGATCCGCATCGAGCCGGCCCAGCGTCTCTGCCGAAGCCAGGCCGCTGGGCAAACGAAGGTGCATTTCGCGTCCGTTCTGCGTGTCCACGACCGTAACGTTACGCCGCGTGTGCCCATCGACCGGCGTCATGGCGACCTGCACGAATCCCAGGCGTTGCACGGCGGCCTGCATCGGCTCGTAATCCTCGCGCCCCCAGAGCCCGGCCGCGATGCTCGGCCGGCCCAGCCAGGCCAGCGCGTACGAGACGTTCAGCGCCTTGCCCGCCGGGCGGACGTCCTGTTCGTCGATGTTCGCGTGCCGGCCCCAGTCCAGAGCTCGCCCCCGGCACTGGATGTCCCAGGCCGGCGCCAGACCCACCGTAATGATCCGGTTGTTGCTTTCCACAGAGTTGCTCACTGAACTTTTGCAAAATGGAGATTAGGCTTACTTTAGGGAGGAAAAATCTTCTTCGTGATTTTTCCTCCCGAGAACGTAAGTGCTTTTCGTATAGGTATATGAGCCTTCTTCAAGGAAATCACACCAACGATTTCCTTGAAGAATATAAGCCTAATCTCCATTTTGCAAAACTCCTCTCACTCACGTGAAGACTCTAACCCGATTTGTCGCTCTTATAGCCGGCCTGAAGCTGGCCGCAGGCGGCCTTGATGCCCCGCCCCAGGCGGAAACGCGTCGTCGTCTCGACACCGGCGTCTTTGAGCGCCGCGGCGAATCGAGCGATCCGCTGTCGGCTGCTGCCGGCCAGGGCACAGCCCGGATACGGATTGTGCTCGATCAGGTTGACATTATACATGATGCCGCGCAGCAGCTTGACCAGCAGGCGGGCGTGCGCCACCGAGTCGTTGAGGCGGTCGATCATGACGTACTCGAATGTCACGCGCTGCCCCGTGGCTCCCTGGTAGGCCCGCACCGCTTCCAGCAGCTCGCTTATCGGGTACGTGCGGTTGACCGGCATGATGCGGTTGCGCAGCACGTCCGTCGGCGCGCTGAGCGAGATAGCCAGTCGCGGCCTGACGTCCTCTTGGGCCAGGCGCCGGATCGCCGGCGCGATCCCGCACGTGCTGACCGTGATGTGACGGATGCCGATGTTTTTGCCCGCCGGATCGTTCAAAATGCGAATCGACCGCACCACCGCGTCGTAATTCTCCAGCGGCTCGCCCATCCCCATGTAGACGACGTTCGTGATGCGACCGGCGTCCTGCTCGACGGCGTTGACCTGGCCGGCGATCTCGCCCGCCGTCAGGTTGCGACGCAGCTCGATCCGCCCGGTCGCACACAGCACGCACCCCATCGCACAGCCGACCTGCGTGGAAACGCACAGCGTCCGGCGCTTCTCCTCGGGCAGCAAAACCGCCTCGATCCGCTCGCCGTCGCCCAGCTCGAAAAGATACTTCGCCGAGCCGTCCGGGTCGGTCCGCCGGTCCACGACCTTCAGTTGCGAGATGAAGTAGCCCTCGTCCGCCAGCCGCGCCCGAAACACCTTGCTCAGCGGCGTGATGTCGGAAAGCGTCCGCGCGTTCAATGTGTGAACGAACTTGAAAATATACCCGGCCAGATACTTCTTCTGCCCCAGCCCCGTCACCAGCGACTCAAGCTCGCCCAACGTCTTGTCCTGCAAATCCAAACTCATCCCCCCATTCTATCACATCACTCAAAACGCGAAACCGCCGATTCCGCCGTAACGGTCACGAAACCCAGCGCGGCCTCGCTGCGCTCGGCCGCAACCTAAAGAGTGAAGGTATCCTCGCAACTTGGTAGGATAGGAAGTTCGTTTCCGACAAGCTTCCTTTCACCACTAAGTAACTATCTCAAAAGGGCCGGTTTGGCCGATAGTCATCTGTAGGAACC
>CAYPZL010000155.1:0-13847 GCA_964415045.1 uncultured Pirellulales bacterium
ATTTTTCCTCCCTAAAGTAAGCCTAATCTCCATTTTGCAAAAGTTCAGTTCATAATACGAAAACAGCCGGAGTGGCAGCAGATTTCTGTCCGCTTCGCTTTTCAGCGCCAGCGGCGCGAGCGGACGAGGCCGACGCCGATCAGGCCCAGCGCCAGAGCGCCCGGGACGGGAACGGTGGCCGCGATCGGATCGACGTTGACGCGGAAACCCAGGTCGTACGCCTGTTTTGCCCAGCCTTGGCCGCTGTCGATGATCAGGCAGCCATCCGGGTACAGGTTGCCCGTGGCGACCACGTCACCCGGCACACACTTGGAATACCAATGATACAACCCTACGCTGGGCAAGGCATTCCCGACGATGGCGTATGATTCGCCAGCGACCAACTCGACGAGCGACATGTCGATCGTCTTGAACGTGATGAACATGGTGTTGAACTGCGCGTCCTCGTACGCGAGCACGCCCGAGGCCAGGGCCGACCCGGTCGGCACGCCGGTGGCCGAAAGGGCGTAGAGCTCCATGGTGAAGGGAACCGGGTCCTGCGGCTTCTGCGGATCGTACTCGTCCAGCGGCCGGCGGACGGTCGTCGCCTCCACCGACGTCAGGGTGCCCGTTTGCGTAGCGAGAAAGGTCTGCCCCACGCGGTAATTCTCGTAGAAAGGCTGCGCAAACCAGTCTCCCGTGGCCGCAAAATCTGTGACAGTTCCCCAGTTGCAGCGGGCGGTCATCTTTCTTCGTCTCGCCGGCGGAGGTACTCCAGGATGGCGGCTCGTTCGGCGATGTCACCCTGGGCGGTGTAGGTTTCGATCCGTCGGCGCTCTTGGGCGATCAGTTCGGCGCGCGTGGCTCTGAGCGTTCCTTGCGAATGAGTCACGACTTCGTCCCAGTGCTGGGCCGCACCGGGACGGCTGTAGATTTTCAAGCGGGGATACTCTCGCAGCGCCACACTGACGGTCGTCATGACCGCGCGCTGCTGGTGAAACGGGGCGGCCGCGATGATCAGACGCCGATAGCCGCAGGCCCGGGCCAGCCTTACCACGGCGCGGGCCTCGATCAGGGTGTGCAGAATCTCTGTCGGTTCCATCGGCACCTCGTCGACAGCTTCGGGTGCAATGCCGTAGTCCGCCATTGCATCACGCCACGCCGCGGCGCCCGGATAACCGCTCTTGGCCCGGCAGTCGGAGATGAGAATTTTCCGCGCCGTGCCGCGATCCAGCAACTCCCGCGCCGTCGTGAAGACCGAGTCCTGGTTGGGCTGGGTCTGGGCAAAGAGATATGCCCCCTCCGCGACGCCGGGAGGCCCGGTATCGCTGAAGATCCTGAGAAGAAGTTCCACCTCGTCAAGCATGGACTTGCCTCGATTGACTCGCACGCGGCCCGTGGGGGTCGGCGTCATTCCATGTGGATGACATTGCGCACCTTGTCCGCTTCGAGGCCGGCTTTCTTGATGACGTCGTAGAGATACCGGCAGTGCCGGACTTTGACGAAGTCGAAGTGAGGATCGGAGTCGTCCTTGGTGGTGAGCCGGACCGTCCCGATGCCGAGAAAGCACTCCAGGAGCGAGCGTCGCAGCTTCAGGTCGATCACGCGGAACATATCGACGTTGTCCACGTGACGGTCGAACACCCCGCGCCGCCATTCGATGCGGTCGGGCGTTACTTCATAGTAGATGCTCTTGAGGGCGATCAGCTTCCAGGCCAAGGCCAGCAGGGCCGCCGCGATCAGCCCGAGCGCCGCCCAGTCAATCCAACCCTCGACGCGCGCCAGCATCTCCAGATTCACGTCCTGCTTCGGGATCAGGGTGATCAGCCCGGTCACGGGATACCGGTAGACCGCCCCGCACAGGGCGACAAAGAGCCCCATCTTGACGATTGTGCCGGTCAGCGCAAAGACGCTGGGCCGGCCGAACCAGAGAACCGCACTTTCCTCCTCATCTTCGATCTCTTCGTCCAGTTCCTCATCCTGCCCTTCCCATTCGGCATCAGGGTCCGGCGGGCCGAATTTCGCGTGCGTCTCCCGGCGGTCGCCATAGAGAAACTCGCCACAATAACGGCATTTGACCGCCTCGAACCGGATGTCCTCGGCGCAGAAGGGGCAGGATTTCGTACGCGTTCGCGTTCGTATCAGTTGCCGTACGGGATCGGCGTGCTGCGGCATAGCTGTATCTTCCCAACACATTTCAAAACGAGGCCGGACAGCGACCTACATATCCATATCGGCCACACGACGCCGATCCGGCCAATTCTCCCGCACCCAGGCGACCGTTTCTTGTTATGAGACCTGCATCGATGGGGCGGGATGCCTCGCTTTCCGCATCCCGACAGGGCGCCGCGGAACTTCCCGCAAAAACCGCCGATAACTCCTACCACGATCACCAACGCTGCATACGTAATTCTACGTAATTCTAGGCAATCCGGGCAAATCAGCAAAGCATAAGTCATCGGGCACTTACCTGATGCCGATAGATAGGTTGCGTGAGACTGCCGGGTCGCCAGTGGGGGCTCTGACGACGGCAGGATGACGGGAGCCCATGCCAGAGGCAGTTTAGACTGCCGGCTTTCGCCCCTGATCCCATGCACCGGATGTGGTCGTACGAGTGATTTATCGGAATTGAGAGTTTGTTTTTAGGGGTCGTAAGTATGAAAGTAGGCGAGAAGAAACTCAAGCGCACCGTGTTCCGGGAGCTCTCGCGAATCCGGCCGGGTCTCATCCCACTGATGATCTTCACCGTTCTGCTCGGCCTTATGAACGTCCTGATCGTCAATCAAAAGATCGTCCTGTACGTCTTCTACGTTCCCGTGATCATCGCGGCCTGGACACTTCGCAAGAGGCATGCCATCGGGGTGGCCGGCCTGGCTTCCGCGCTGGTGGCTGCCTACGCGTTTTTCCTGCCCCAATACCTGATCTACGCAGGCGAGCAGCGTCTGCTCTGGGCCGAACTGGCGATCTGGGCGGGCATTCTCATCGTCACCGCCTACCTGGTCTCCACGCTTCGCGTCTGGACGGAAGAGGCCATGCACAACCTCGAGCGGGCGTACAGCGGCGTCCTGGCGATCCTCTCGAGATTCATCCAGACCATCGACGCAGACACAGAGGCCCATTGCGTCCGGGTGGCGGCCTGGGGCATCAGCATCGGACGAGAGCTCGACATGGACAGGGCCATGATCGAGAAGATTCGCATCGCCGGACTGCTGCATGACGTGGGCAAGGTGGACATCAGCGTGGAGATCCTCCGCAAGGCCGCGGCCCTGTCCAAAGACGAGCAGGAGAACATCCGCGAACACACGGTTCGCGGCGCCGCCATGGTCAGGCCCGTGGGAGGTATCCTGGCCGACATCGCCGACGCCATCGAAACGCACCACGAAAACTATGACGGCACGGGATACCAGGGACTCAAAGGCGAGGAAATCCCGATCGTCGCCCGGATCATCGCGGTGGCGGACGTCTTCGACGCCCTGCTGTCGGACCGGCCCTATCGAAAGAGCATCGGGGTCTTCAATGCCCTGGACAACGTCATGAATTCCTCCGGATCGCGGTTCGACCCGGGCATCGCCGCTGCGCTGCGAAGCATCATCGACCGCGGCGGTGAAGAGGCCGTCGCAGAGGTCCTTCAAGCGGCGGAAAAGATGGAGACGGTGGGCGTCTGACCGAGCCGGTCGAACGGTTCCCGTGCATCGGCCTATCGCGCCACGGCCTGCCGCTTACGGGGGGCAATTGGCACAAATCGACCGAAACAGCGTTGTGCTCAGATAGCGATCGCCCCGATCCGGCAGGAGGGCAACAACCGTTCCGCTCGTCATTCCATGTGCGACGCGAAGCGCCCCGGCTACCGCCGCACCGCTGGACATCCCGACGAAGACGCCCTCCCGAAGGGCGAGCAACCGGGTCATCTCAAAGGCCTCGCCGTCCTCCACCGTAACCTTTTCATCCAACTGCCCCGGGTCGTAAATCCCGGGAACGATGGATTCGATCATGTTCTTGAGCCCCTGGATGGTGTGTCCCTGCAGTGGCTCGACCCCGACGACCCGGGCCCGCCGGCAACCCCCTCGGTCTGAACGATGCGAATTTCACGTTGCCAAACCACGGAGCCTTGCTATAATGGGTCGGTTTCGCAGGCAACATGTGTTTCTCAGAGCCTTCCCATGGGGGATCCCGATGGCCGGTATGACGACAGGGGTACTAAAACGCATTAACAAAGGGCAGTATGCCCTCCGCACCGCCGAGCGGTCGTACCGGCGCGGGCCGGTCGAGACCATGGTCCACCCGAACCTCGTAAACCGTCTGGGTCTGGTCGAGGGAGCCACCGTCACCGGGCAAACCGAGAAGAAAAACGGCAAACCCAGGCTCACGTCCGTCGAATCCGTGGGCGGCCTGGAGCCGGAAGCCTTCCGCCGGCGAAAGCGATTCGCCGACCTCGTCGCCATCGATCCGCACGAACGCTTCGACCTCGGTGCCTCCGGACAGGAGAGCATGCGCATCGTGGACTTGATCGCCCCCATCGGCAAGGGCACGCGACAGTTGATCGTCTCGCCTCCCAAGGCCGGAAAAACCATCCTGCTCGAACAGACCGTCCAGGCCATCCGCCACTGTTCGCCCGAGAGTCGCATCATCGTGCTCCTGCTGGACGAGCGGCCCGAAGAGGTCACGCATTTTCGCCGGGCCACCGAGGGCGCCGAGGTGGTCGCCAGCACGAGCGATCACAGCGCCGACGAACACGTGGAACTGGCCGAGCTGGTTCTCAGCCACGTGCAGATCGAGCTGGAGTGCGGCCGGGAGATCGTGCTGATGATCGACAGTCTGACCCGGCTGGGGCGCGCGTTCAACAACAAGACCCGGCGCCGCGGCGCGCCGCGTGGCCATACCATGAGCGGCGGACTGGAGGCCGGCATACTCGAAGTCCCCCGCCGCCTCTTCGGCCTGGCCCGTAACATCGAAAACGGTGGCTCGGTCACCATCATCGCCACCTGCCTGATCGACACCGGCTCGCGCATGGATCAGTTGATCTTCGAGGAGTTCAAGGGCACCGGCAACAGCGAGCTCGTGCTCGACCGCTCCCTGGCGGAAGCCCGCATCTTTCCGGCGGTGGACATTCCCGCTAGCGGCACGCGTAAGGAAGCCAAGCTCTACAGCGACGGCGACGCCCGCGGCCTGACCACCCTGAGGCGCGTCCTTTCCAGTTACAACACGCGCGGCGCTACCGAGTCGCTGTTCAAACTGCTCAAGAAATACCCGACCAACGCCGAGTTCCTCGACGCTATGTCCCGCGGCGGCTGACGGGAGCGAGCAGCTCTTCGTCGGGCATGGTGCAGCGCAGGGGATTGCCGATGTAGTCCTCGATGGCGGGGATGGTGAAGGATTCATCCTCGCAGGCGAAGGAGATGGCCGTGCCGGCCACCCCGGCCCGACCGGTACGCCCGATGCGGTGCACGTAATCCTCCGGCTCGTACGGAAACTCGTAGTTGACCACCAGGCCGATGTCCTTGACGTGCAGACCCCGACCGGCCACGTCCGTGGCCACGACCACCTTCACCGTGCCCTTGCGGAAGTCATCGAGAATCTGGAGCCGCTTCTTCTGACGCACCGCGCCCGACAGAAGCTCACACGCCACGCCGTGCTTGCGCAGTTTCGAAGCCAGCGCGTTGGAGTGGTCACGCCGATTGCAGAAAACCAGCGTTCGATGGTCCTGTCGTCTCTTTAGGATATTGTAGAGCAACCTGAATTTGTGGCGTGAGGCGACGATGTAGACGATCTGCTCGACGGTCTCGACGGCCACCTGCTCCGGCTCGACCTCGCAGATGATCGGATCGGGCATCCATTGCGACGCCAGGCGCAGAACGTCCTCGGTCAGCGTGGCGCTAAAGAGCATGGTGCGCCGCTGCTTCTTGGGCGGGGTCCGGCGGATGATCCGCTTGACGTCGGGAATGAATCCCATGTCCAGCATGCGGTCGGCCTCGTCGATGACCAGGTCCTGGACGTGCTTGAGGTCGATAACCTCCCGCCGGATGAAGTCCAGCAGCCTTCCCGGCGTGGCTACGATCAGATCGACCGGACGCTTGTCGAGCCGGTTCTTCTGCTTCTTGACCTCCAGCCCGCCGTAGATGGCGATGCTGTTGACGTGGCAGTACTTGCCGAGGTCCTCGGCGTCCTTGACAATCTGGATCACCAGCTCGCGGGTCGGCGCCAGCACCAGGGCGCGCGGAGTACCCTTGGGCCGGTCCGGGCCGGCCGGCTCCTCCAGAAAGCGGCTCAGGATCGCGATCAGAAAAGCGGCGGTTTTGCCTGTGCCCGTCTGCGCCCGGCCCGAAATGTTCTGACCGGCGTTGGCGTGGACCAGCGTCTTGGCCTGAATCGGCGTGCAATACTGAAAACCCAGGTCCGCGATGGCGTGCATGATCTTCTCGGGAAGATCCAGGTCGTGAAACCGCATCTCGCCCGCCTTCTCCGGCACCTGGAATTGCTCGATGCTCCATTTCGGTCCGCGGCTCCCCTTTTTACGGGAGCGCCGCGAGCGCCTTCTCCTGCCGCTGCGAGGCGGCGCCGAATCCTGCGAATCATTGCCACCCGGTTGTTTCTTCTTGTCCGTTTTCTTCTTTCGACCGTCCAAATCCGGCCGATCCTTATCCAATCGTTCCGTCATAGCCTCCATTGAACACCAAACGCACCCCAAAAGCGAGCAAAAACCGTCGCATCCGTCGCCCTCCGAGTGCGGTCGTCATATCAAGCCGGACTCTGGCAGTAAGGCGGTGACCAACACGGGCGCCGAATCCCGCGTACCGCAAGTGTGTATGATCGTCATCGTGTGGCCCAAGTCCCTTTGGCACGAACCGGAAGAAACAACAGAAGATCACGCGGCTCTGGTGGTCCCTGGGGCGGCTTGTTATTCTGTTGTTGTGGCGGTCTGAGCCCCTATAATGGTGGTAAGAACAGGAACTGATCGTGGAACAGAAGCTATACATCGAGACCAGTGTTGTGAGCTATTTGGCGGCCAGACGCAGCCGTGACCTTGTTATCGCTGCACGGCAGGAGGCTACAGCTGAACTATGGTCCAAGTTCCATTCTGCAAGCTTTTCAGGCTACGTATCCACTTTGGTCTATCAGGAAGCCGAGCAAGGAGATCCGGAACAAGCACGAAAGCGAATCGAGGCCCTTTCCTCTCTGGGCGTGCTCGATATCGACCAGGAAGCCCAGGTACTGGCCGAACATCTCCTCGCCGCCAAAGCGGTTCCGGCCGAGTACCCTGACGATGCCCTCCATGTGGCCGTGGCAGCCGTGAATGGAATGGACGTTGTAGTCACTTGGAATTTCGCCCACCTGAACAATCCAATGGCCCGAATAAGGATTCGGCAGATCGTCGAAGGTGACGGTTATCGCTGCCCCGAACTGTGCTCACCTGAAGAGCTTTTGGAGATGGACCTATGAGGGACCCGATCAACGCGGAAATCCACAAGTATCGGGCTGAGCATGCCCGCAAATTCAATTTTGACGTGGCCGCTATCTGCAAGGACCTGAAAGAACGATCGCGCAATCTCAAGGTCGTGCGTCTGCCCGCCCAAAGAATAGACTCGACAGGGGAAGATAGGGCACGTCCTCGTGCGTCATAGCCCATAGATCGCACTAATTACAGGAGGCTGTCATGAGTGGATCGCACACCAAATCGTCGGCCGGCTCGAAATCACGCCGGGACTTCCTGAAACTTTCCGGAAACGTCGCCGCCGCTTCGGTGCTGGCGGGGATCGGTCCGCGTCTTTATGCGGGCGGGAGCAATACGATCAAGCTGGCGCTGGTCGGCTGCGGCGGTCGCGGCACCGGCGCCGTGGCCGATGCCTTCGCCGCCAAAGGCGGGCCGGTGAAGCTCTACGCCATGGCCGATTTGTTCGAGCCACGCCTGAAAAACAGCCTCACGAATCTCAAGAAGATCGCGGCGGAAAAGATCGACGTCCCGCCGGAGCGGCAGTTCGTCGGCTTCGATGCGTACAAAAAGGCGATCGACTGTCTCAGCCCCGGCGACGTCGTGCTGCTGACCACGCACGCGGCCTTCCGGCCCATGATGTTTGAGTACGCCGTGAACAAGGGCGTCAACGTCTTCGCCGAGAAATCCTTCGCCACCGACCCTCCCAACACGCGCCGCTGGCTCAAAGCCGCCGAGCTTTCCGAGAAGAAGGGTCTCAAGGTGGGCGTCGGTTTCATGTGGCGTCACTCGCAGGCGCGGCAGGAGACGATCCGGCGCATCCGGGACGGCGCCATCGGCGATGTCCACACCCTGCGCATCTACCGCGTGCACGGGCCGGTCAACTGCCCGCCCCTGCCGGCCGGCGCCAACGAGGTCGTCTTCCAGCTCCAGCATCCCAACAGCTTCACGTGGGTCTCCTCGGGCTTCTTCATCGACTGGCACTGTCACAACGTGGACGTGGCCTGCTGGGCCAAGGGCGCCTGGCCCGTCTCGGCCCAGGGCTTCGGCGGACGCTGCTACGAGGCCGCCGGCAGCCAGTTCGACCACTACACCGTCGAGTACACCTTCGCCGACGGGACCAAGCTGTTCGCCTTCTCGCGGCACATGCACGGATGCTGGAACACCTACGCCGACTACGCCCACGGCTCCAAAGGCTCGGCGGTGCTCATGGCGACGCTGGCCCAGCCCAAATCCCAGATCTACCGGGGCCACGAGATGACGAAGGAAAATCTCCTCTGGGAGTTCGGTCGCAACGATCCGAATCCGTACCACGTCGAGTGGCAGGTCCTGCTCGATGCGATCCGTGAGAATAAGCCGCACAACGAGGCCCGCCGCGCCGGCGAAGCGGAAGTCGCCGCCATCATGGGCCGCGCCGCCACCCATACGGGCCAGTACATCACCTGGGACCAGGTCATCAAGAGCGACTTCCAGTTCGTCAAGGACATCGACCACATGACCTTCGACACCGAGGCCCCCCTCCACGCCGGCCCCAACGGAATCTACCCCGCCCCCCAACCCGGAATCACGAAGGAGATCTGACCAGGACCGCACGAAGAACATCGCGGAGACCTACGGCGCCGGGGGGTAGGAGGTTTCTCGGGCTTGCTGGGTTACGTCCCGACCTTCGCGAGCCGGCAACAGGAGTGTGTAGCGTGACAACCAGAGATGAGCTCGAACAGATCCCCGGCGTTGGTCCGGCCATCGCGGGAGACTTGCGTGCGATCGGAATCACGACCGTGGCCCAGCTCAAAGGCCGGGATCCGGAGAGACTCTACCGACAGCTCTGCCGTTTCAAAGCTCAGCCGGTCGACCGCTGCATGTTGTATGTGCTGCGCAGCGCCGTGTACTACACCTCCCACAGCGATCCCGACCCCGACTTGCTCAAATGGTGGAACTGGAAAGACCGCCAAGCGTAAAGCACACACAGGAAGATGCCACGGCCTGCGAGTTCTTTCGAGCAGCTCTTTGCGGGCACTACTGAGCGCGACCGCCCGAACTCCTGCGAAAGCGCGTCGGACGAGTTTCACATGCATGCGTCCCCGTCCCTAACGGGCGAAGCGGAAGCGGGCGATTTGGGCGCGGTCGCCGAGGTCGCGTTCGATGCGCATGAGCTGGTTGTACTCGGCGACGCGCTCGGATCGGGACAGCGAGCCGATCTTGATCTGTCCGACGTGGGTCCCGACGGCGAAGTCGGCCTCGAAGGGCAGTTCCGTCTCGCCCGAGCGGTGGGAGATGACGCAGGTCATATCGTGCTCGCGGGCCAGCTTAATCGTCTCCAGAGCCTCGGTGATGGTGCCGATCTGATTGACCTTGATCAGCACGCTGTTGGCGGCGTTCTCCCAGATCCCGATGCGGACGCGGTCGGCATTGGTCACGAAGAGGTCGTCGCCGACGATCTGAATCTTGCCCTCGGTCTCTTCCATGAGATGGTTGAATCCGCTCCAGTCCTCTTCGGCCAGGCCGTCTTCGATGGATACGATCGGATACTTCCGCACCCAATCCTCGTAGAGGTCCACCATCTCCTCATACGTGAGGTCCTTGCGGCCGTCTTTTTCGAGGTGGTACTTGTCGTCCACGTGCAGCTCGGTGGCCGCCGGGTCCAGGGCGATGGCGACCTGCTCGCCGGGGGTGTACCCGGCCTTCTCCATCGCGGCCATGATCAGTTGCAGCGGCTCCTCATTCGAGCCGACCGGCGGAGCGTAGCCGCCCTCGTCGCCCACGGTCGTGGGCCAGCCCTTGTCCTGGATGATCTTACCGAGGTTGTGGAAGATCTCCGCGCCCCAGCGCACCGCCTCCACGATGGTAGGCGCGCCGACAGGCATGATCATGTACTCCTGAAAATCGGCCGAGCCTTCGGCGTGCTTGCCCCCGTTCAGGACGTTCATCATGGGGATGGGCATGGTGAACTTGTCCGTCGGCTCCGGATCGCAGAGCGTCGAGACGTATTCAAAGAACGGAATCCCCTGCGCTTCGGCGCCGCCTTTGAGACAGGCGATCGAGACCGACAGGATCGCGTTGGCTCCCAGCTTCGATTTGTTGGGCGTTCCGTCCAGATCGAGCATGGCTTGGTCGATGGCCTTCTGGTCCGTGACTTCCATGCCCGTCAGGGCCGGGGCGATCTCGTCGTTGACGTGCGCGACCGCCTTGAGGACGCCGCGCCCCAAATAGCGGGCCGGATCGCCGTCGCGCAGCTCCAAAGCTTCATGCTGCCCGGTCGAGGCTCCCGACGGAACCATCGCGGTCGCCCGCCGGCCGCTCTCCAGTACCACCATGGCTTCAATCGTCGGGTTGCCCCGCGAGTCCAGCAACTCATGCGCCCGAATCGTCTTGATCTTCATATCTGCTCCACCAGTGATAATTCGCGAATCAAATCAATACTATGAGACACGCCAAACGGTCTCCCCCAAATGATGGTGCCGGCAATGCATCCGGCGTGCAGGATACCAGATTCTCTCCATTTGTAAAGCCCCTCGCCGTCTGTCAGGATCGCAACGGGCGCCACGATACGCCGGGGATATCCAGGGTGCGAGGGAATTCTCCGGCCTTTCTTGAATAATCCCGTGCGGCGCTGCGGCTTTTGGACAGAGCCGAAGAGATAATCGCCGACAAGACGGGGATGAGCGCGTATCGCTCCTTGCTCGACTCAAAACCAAGCGTTTTTTTTGTAATGTTTTCGCCCTTCGTACTGTCATAGAGACAGTGGCATCTGTGTGCGGGCCTGAGTGCGAAGAGCTTGGGCGCGGGCGGAACTATTAGCAAGATGCATGTTTCGGGAGGAAAGTACGCGATGGTGAGATTACGCAAACAAGTCGTGTCCGTCCTGGCGCTGATGCTGGTAGCGGGCGCGGCACTGACGGCCAGATGGGTCTCGCACACCAAAATCAGAGACGCAACCGGGCCTGCGACCGTATCGAGCCGTCGCGGAATCTCCGACGCGCACGCCACACTCGAAGAGCGAACGACGCACAGGTTCCTGTACCTCGACGAACCGGGAGCGCTGCCGGACCGGCTGACGCTCGGGCGTTTTGTCGGAGACCGTCTCCAGGAGGGAGCGCAGTGGGGGTTCGTCAGTTTGGACAATTGGTACCACTGGGCCGCGTCGCTGTTTGCCCGGGAAAGAGACTGGGCGCCCGAGGATCAACCGGGCTGGCGAATCAGCACATGGCTCTGTACAACGGAGCCGGGCCCGTATGACGGCACCCACTTGTTCTGGAGCCTGCAGGCGCTGCGCTTCCTGGACCCGGGAAGTATCGCCAACGAAATCGACATGATCGAGAGCGCGCCCGGGAAGATGAGAGTCTGCCTGACGCAGGGGCCCTCAGATTACGACTACGAGACGGACACCCTCTGCTGGAATCCCACAGAGACTGAGCATGTCCCGGCCGACGCGGGGCTCCAGAGGAAATGGTTCCGCACAGATCCGCTGATCACCCTGGCTCACGAGTTGAGCCATGCATGGTACGATCTCTGCCGCGGCGGCGATAGCGTCGCCCCCCGGGCGCGAGAACAGCATGCCGTGATGACGGAAAACCGCATACGCCACATCCTGTTCCTGAAGGACCCCACGCGCGGGTACATCTGGCCCAGGCCGGGGTACCGCCAGACCTGGCCGGATCTGCCGGGCCGCTCGGCGCAGCAGGCGTGGAGAAACTATGGCGGCCGCGTCGAGTATTGACATAGCCCAACGCGACCTCCTCTCGCCAAGCACCACGGACGTGAGGCGGAGCGACAAGAGAGCCGATACCCGTAAAAAAAACGTGATCTCCCCGTCTTTTCTGAATAATTCGCCGATGCGGCGCGGTCATTCTGATAGAATGGAAAAGACAACCGCGGCCACAGGAATGACGTGTGATGGTTGAGAATGAGGCCATTTTGCTCAAGCGGTTCTCCGCCGGGGCCGATGCAGAGGCCTTCGCCGAGCTGGTGCGGCGCTACGTCCAGTTGGTCTACTCGACCGCGTGGCGGGTCCTCAAGGACGACACCGACGCCACCGATGTGACCCAGGAGACGTTTTTCGAGTTGACGCGTCATGCCGGGCGCATCTCGGGCTCGCTGAGCGGCTGGCTGCACCGCGTGGCCACGCAAAAGTCGATCGACGTGATCCGCCGCACCGCCCACCGCCGGAACCGAGAACAGGCCTATGCCAGGACCCGCCCGGTGGTCGTCCAGAGCTGGCAGGAAATGTCCGAGCATGTGGACCTGGCGCTGGAGAAGCTGGACGAGTCGTTGCGGTCCGTCCTCCTGGATCATTTCATCGCGGGCAAAACCACCGCGCAAATCGCCCGCGAACGCGGTGTCTCGCAGGCGACCGTCTCGCGTCGCGTCAACGCCGGGCTCGACCAGTTGCGCGGCATACTCAAGCGAAAAGGTCTGCTGGTCACCGCCGCGGCACTGGCCACCCTGCTGAAGGAGAACACCGCCCAGGCCGTCTCAGCGACGCTCATGGGCGGACTGGGCAAGATGGCCATGGTCGGGACCACTCAGACCGCGGCCACTGCGGCCCGGGTGGGCGCCGTCAAGGCGCTGCTGGCCACGGTCGCCGTCATCGGCAGCGTATCCGTAGCGGGGTACGTGCATCACCGGGGATCGTCCGGACCTGCGGTGCCACCGCTGCCGGCGGCGCGGATCGGCGCCGTGTCTTCGGCCAGCACCGGAACGCAACCGTCCGGCATGGAAGAGATGGCCACGGCCGTTGTGGAACCGGCCGCCGCCGAACATACCCGGTCCGGCGCGCCGGACCCCGAGCCGCTCGGCACCTCGCACAACCGCGCGCTCGCATCCGATCCCGCCACTGCCGAGGAGCCCCCAGACCCGAGCCCGCCGAAGTCCCCGGCCAAGGTCCTGCGCTTTGCGTCCGACCAGTCGATTGGTGTGGTTTACATTGAAGATGAAGATGCCATCGCACCGGAAACCGTCGGAGGATTCTACCCAGGCCGCGACGACACGCTGCTGAAGAACTTCAGTTGCGCCCAGGGCGAGGTGCGTATCCCGGCCGGAAAACGCGTCAGCCTGTGCATCCGCGGCATCGGTGTTACGCCCCAGCGCTACCTCGCCGCAATCAATTCGCTCGATCCCAACGATCTCGACGGCCTGTCGTTCCTTGCTCTGAGCCCGGTGCACATCGATGACTACCTGATCGAGCCGCTCGCCCGGCTCACGGGACTGCGAGAGCTCCGCTTCACCGGCGTGGACATCAGCCCGAAGGCCCTGTCGTATCTCGCCGGCCTCCCTCACCTGGAGGAATTCGCCACGCCGCTGGGCCTTTCCGACGCGGACATGTCCGAGCTGGCAAGCATGCAGTCCCTCAAGAAGCTCACCATCTCACAGGACCGGTTGACCGACGAAGGAATCAAGACCACCGGCATAGCCGGTGGTATGAGGAAGGCCCCTAAAAGGGGCC
>CAYPZL010000156.1:0-13748 GCA_964415045.1 uncultured Pirellulales bacterium
ACTGCGGCGAGCTCCGGCATTCGCATGTTGGTTCGCTTCGCCCACACCCTCGCGGTCTATCGCCACGGCATCCTCAACTACTATCACTACCGCATTTCTACCGGACCGCTGGAAGGAACCAACACCAAAATCCGAGTTCTGCAACGCCAGGCCTACGGCTTTCGAGACACCGAATTCTTTAAACTCAAGATCCACGCTCTGCATGAAGCCCGATGCAAACTCGTAGGGTAGCCCACCATGAAAAGTACCCAAAAACCGGATGAGCCAGAATTCATTCGGTTTCGGCGCGGTCTCCGTTGTGGCCGTAGTCCGGTGCTCGCGAGGTGGCGAGGGTTGCGATCGTTGGGGCCGGTTGCTATAGTAGTTTTCGGTCTTTCTGTCCGGCATGGAACGCCCGAGGTTTCGGCTGGTCGGCGGCGGACGTTTCCATGACACGGGAGGAAACACGGTATTGACTCGAAGGGAGGTCCCACATGGCTTTGCAGCATGAACAGGAGGGTCAGTCACGTCGTGCGTTTCTGAAGAGGGCCACTGCGGTCCTGGGGGCCGGTGTCGCATCTCACACCATCGTGGTTCCACCGCTGGTGCGCTCGGCATCGAGCGACAAGGTCCGCCTGGCCGCTGTGGGGGCGGGAGGCAAGGGGGCCGGCGACATACGTGCCACGTCGAAGGGCCAGATTGTGGTCGCCCTCTGTGACGTTGACCAAAACCGGGCCGCCGGGACGCGTAAAGACTTTCCAGACGCCCGATTTTACACGGACTGGCGTGCGATGCTGGAAAAAGAGGCCGGGAACATCGACGGCGTCACCGTGTCCACGCCGGATCATATGCACGCCCCCGTAACCATGACGGCTCTGTCCATGGGACTGGCCACCTACACGCAGAAACCCCTGACGCGCACGGTATACGAGGCTCGGCAATTGCGTCTGGCGGCGCAGCGGGCGGGCGTGGCCACGCAGATGGGCACTCAGCACCATTCCGGCATAGGCTATCGCATGGTCGTCGAATTGATTCGCCAGGGCGTCATCGGCCAGGTCAAGGAGGCACATGCCTGGTCCAATCGTCCGATCTGGCCGCAGGGCCTCAACCGTCCGGCCGGTTCCGATCCGGTTCCCGACACACTCGACTGGGACAAATGGTTGGGTGTTGCCCCGACGCGTCCCTACAAGGCCGTTTGGCCGGAGGCTTTGGGTTACCAGGGGAAAAAGGGCAGCGTCTATGTGCCGTTCTGCTGGCGTGGCTGGTACGATTTCGGCGCCGGTGCATTGGGGGACATGGGCTGTCACATCATCGACCCGATCTACTGGTCCCTGGGATTGACCGCTCCGAACTGGGTCGAATACGATGGGCCGGAGCCCAAGGCGGAGATGTTCCCGACGGAAGAGACTCTCACCTACGGATTTCCCGGCACCAGGTACACCGGCGACGAAATCATCGTCAAGTGGTATGACGGCGGACGCAAGCCTCCGAGAGAATTGGCGCAAATGGGTGTACAAGAGTCCGGCAAGGACAAGGGCAAGCCTCGGGAATTGCCCGCCAACGGATCCCTGTTCATCGGGTCCAAGGGTGTGTTGATGTGTCCGCACGGAGGCGGCCCGCAACTGTTTCCCAGGGAGAAGTTCCGGGACCTGGATCGTCCGAGGCTCGAGGGGTGGGATCACTACATGATCTGGACCCGGGCCATCAAGGGCGATGGCACGACCAACTGCTCGTTCGCCTACGCCGGCCCTCTGGCGGAGGCCGTGCTGTTGGGAGTTATCGCGTCGCGCGTTCCCGGCCAGCGCTTGCATTGGGACTCGCAGAGCCTGCGTTTTACGAATTCCGACAAGGCCAATGGCTTCGTGCGCCAGGACTACCGCACGGGATGGGAAGTGAAGGGCCTCAGCGGGTGATAGAGCGGACGGATGTCCTGGGCGCCGCTCAGCGGCGCAGGTAGGCAAGCTCGTCGGGCAGGGGGATGTTGTTGCCGAAGTTGTCCTCGCCGTACCCGCATTCGGCCAGCAGGCGGATGTGGGCCAGGACCCGCTTGTCGCCGACGAACTGGGCAACCAGGTCGGTGCCGATATCGATCTTTCCCATGGCCAGGAGGCGGCCCGTCTCGCTGATGACGCGCTCCACGAGCGTCCCTTCCACGTTGCAGGTCCTGGGGGGCAGTTCGAGCGGCTGCTCGTACAGGATCAGTTTGCCCTTCTGGGCCAGTGTGAGGACGATCTCGTGGACGATAGGCGTCACGTCGTCGAGGTCGGCGCCTTCCGGAGTCAGATCGAGCCGCACGATCTCCCGGGCGAGCCAGCGTCGCTTCTGGGCGTTGATCTTCTCGTTGGCGCGAAACAGATCGAGACAGGAGCCGGCGTCGTAGACCTCGTCGGCGAGGAACATCTTGACCTGGCTGCCGTAATGGTGGACGAGTTTCGAGATCAGCGTGGAAGGGCGCACGTGGAAGCCGCGATATTGGGGAATCGTGACCTCGATATGACCGATCTCGGCGTAGCGCTTGAGCATGTCCTGGCAAAGGTTGACGGCACAACCGATATACTGGTCGATGAAGGTGACCGAGTAATCCATCAACACGTTGAGCAGGGCGTCGGGCTTGACGAGACTTTGCGCCTGCGGGCGGGTCGCGCAGGGTTTCTTGTTGACGTGACGTTCGTAATAGTGGGCGAACAGCGTGCCCGTTTTGAGCAGGTGGAACACGATGCTGGCGTGTCCGCGCAACACGGGCAAAGCCCGGTCCTTGCTTTCGACCACGGTGCCGGAGACGTACGTGTCGTATTGCGATTGCAGGTTGTGGAAGCGGAATTCCAGGCCGCGGAGACGCTCCTCCGTCAGCGGGGCGGGCAAGTGCGACGTATCCGCCGTCGGCTCGCAACGGGCGGCCGCTCGGACGTCTTCGCTTTCGGAGGCCAGATTCAGAAACGCCGTCGCCAGAAAGACCACCGTTTCGGCGACCGTATCGGCGCGACGGACGCCGCAGTCGCGCGCCAGCCGGCCCTTCGGAAGCCGCTCCGCAAAGGAATCCTCCACGTGTTCATCCGAAGGAATTCGCAGTTGCAGGATGCGCGCCTGTTCAAGCATCTCGCGGCTGGCGGCCACGAGAACGTCGCCGCTGAACTTGAGGGCCTCGTTCGTGGCGGCGACGAAGTCCCGTTCCACGGCCAGAAGACCGTAGCTGGGGACCCGGTGGCGAATGTGGAGCAGCTCGTAGCTGACGTCGGAGAACTGCTTGATCGTGGCCGTCAGGGCCCGCGTGTGGCACCATCGGCAGTTCTTGCCGGCGTCATACGAGTCCAGCAACTCTTCCAACTGCCTCGCCTGAGACAACAGCTCGCCCAGCAGTGGGCGGGTGAGACATTTCTCCGGTTGCGCGCACTGCGAAAGATGGCCCACGAGAGCCAACAGCGTTCCGGCGCGCCGTTGCACGCACTCCCGGAAGTCCTGCTCGTTGACCTGAGGCGAATTCATAGCCCTTGCCCTGTTCTCTTGTCGCGAAAAAAAACGGACGCCGCGCGCTGAGGCTACTGTACTTTGTTCCTTTCGAGAGGGACGGTCTGCACTGCGAAATCGTCGGGAACCTTGACCGCGAAAGCCGCCTTGTCGATTTTCTGGTTGACCTGCGGCTCGAGGAGCCTGATCTCGCAAACGTCCTGCTCGGTGGTGACGGCCACAACCTTTGCAGGCAGAGTGAGCTTCCGGTCGATCCAGAAGTCGATCGTGACGTAATCGTCCTTATATACGGATTCGGGCAGGACCTTCATGTGCAGGTGGTGGTACGGCGTGGTTTCCGGCGGGGCCGGCTTCACCAGCTCGATGGCGAATTGCTTCTCCAGCTCTTCGACGCGGGAGAAGCCCAGCACCGGGACGCGCCGGCTGGCCAGGGCGAAGGCGTCCGCCGGTTGGTTCGGCTCGGTGATTTGCCGCGCTTCGGCGTTCTTGATCTGATAGTCGATGTGCCAGAGCCACACCCCGTCAAAGAGGAACTGTTGTCGATAGGCCTGCTCGGCTTCCTCATCCTGTTGCATCGTGCGAAAGTCGATCCGCAGATAGGACCGCTCGTCGAATTTTGCGTATTGCAGCGTGCCCTTCTGGCGCGTCTGCGATTCGAGCAATGGCTGACGGAACACGTAATCGAGCTTGCACCGGTACGAGGTCAGTTCGGTTGCCTTTTCTTCGAGCTTTTTGAGAATGGTATCGACCGTTTCGGCCGCGTCGGGCTGTGCCGAGCAGCAGCCGCCTACTTTCGGAGGACAACACTGGGCCCGGACCAGGCCGGTCACGACCGAAACAGCCAGAATCGCCCCTGCAACGACAGTTTTTCGCATGGTTTTGTCCCTCACGAGGCAGCCCTCTCGGCATCATTCTTTTCGTCGATGATCCGAAGGATCTCGCTGAGTTTTTCGATAGTGAAGTCGGCATGCTCGGCAAACGTGCCGGCCTTGCCGTGGTTGACGATCAGCACGCCCACCGCGCCGGCGGCGCGGGCACAGAGCATGTCGTAGAGGTAGTCGCCCACGAGCAGCGTCTCGGCGGGCTCGACTCCGAAATGCTGGCAGAGGTGGCGAACGCCGAAGGCGTCCGGTTTCACCGGGCCGTCCTCCCGGCCCAGCACCGCGTCGAAATGGAGCCCGTGCTTCTCAGCGATGGCCAGCGCGTTGCATTTGCGGTTGCGGGTCAGCACGCCGACGTGAATGCCCCGGTCCCGCAGGCACGCAAGTGTTTCTTCTGCGCCCTCGTTCAACTGGGAGGCCGCCAGGGCCTTTTTCTCATGGTAGTGCAGGATTTCCTCGGTGCGGCGGCGTTGCTGCGGCGGCATTTTCTCCATTGCCTCAAGCACGGGGCCCCCATCTTCACCCAGCCCGATCTCTCTGCGAATCGCGTCGAAATCCAGATAAGGCTGTGTTATGGTTCCATCCAGGTCGAATATCACTGCTCTTATCGGCATATGTACGTTCGCCTCTTGCACTGAAGTTGCAAAAAACCGGTAACCACCCGCCTGCAGCATTGCCGGTCCTCAACCATACGTTGGCTTTTTCCAAAGGTTTTGTCAAGCGCCCGCCGGGCCCCGGCCGCGGCATGCGTTCGACCGGGCTGCGGCTGCCGCTTTTTCTATTTAGCCTATGTATCCTGTGTTCTCAGCAGCTCGGTAAGGTAGCGGCCCGCCTGGCTCAGGGCCCGGCCCTTCCGGACCAGAATGCCCGTCGGTCGGACGAAACGCTCGTTGGAGAACGGAACGGCCCGGATCGTCCCGCTGGCGACCTCCTGAACGATGGCAATTTCGGGTAAAATGCTGATTCCGGCGTTGATCTCCACCGCGCGTTTCACCGTTTCAATGTTATCAAATTGCATCACCGGTCGCACGACCGTGCTGTAACGGGAGAGAATTGCGTCAATCCACATTCGCGTCGGCACGTCCTTCTCGAAGGCGATGAAACGCTCGAATTGCAGCCTGTGAACGTCGATCTCGGATTCCTGGGCCAGCGGATGCTTCGGGCTGCACGCCAGAACCAGCAGCTCGTCCTCAAAATCGTACACCTCCAGCCTCTTGTCCTTCCTGGGCGCGGCCACCAGGCCGATATCGATCTCGCCGTTGAGGACGCGCTCGTAGATTCTTTCGGCGCTGAGATACTCCACGTGCACGTGCACATTGGGGTAGCTGACCATGAATTTCTTGACGTAGTCGGGCAGACTGTGCATGCCGATGCTGAAAATGGCCGCAACATTGACCCTTTTATCGGTGGCGGCACGCAGGGTATTGAGTTCGCTGCTGAGCTGCTCGTATCGCTCGAGCATGTCCTTGGCGGCCTTGTAAAACAACTGCCCGGCCGTGGTGAGCTCGATAGGCCGCTTTTTCCGCGTTACGAACTGGCATTTGTGGGCCAGCTCCAACTGTGCCAGTTGCTGGGAAATCGCCGATTGGCTCAGAAGGTGCTTCTCAGCGGTCTTGGAGAAACTCCGGGAGTCCGCCAGGTCGCAGAATATCTTCAGCGTTTCGATGTGCATCATTAGTTTTCCTTATGCGATGTATCAGCATAAGATGCTTCTCAGAATAGACATCATGGGCGATACTATTAGTTCAGCTAATCAAAGGCAAGTCAAATTTCGTACGTGGAGATGTCAATGAACCCGTATTAGAAGGAGAAACCGATGAATCTGCAACAACCCAATGCCAATGAAGTAACGCAGACTGCGAATCGGTCGCGAAGTGTGTCCCCCGTATCCGGTATCTGTACGCGCTGCATCGACGGCTGTCGCGGTAACTGCGAGGTCTTCAAGTCCTCGTTTCGAGGCCGGGAAGTGATCTATCCGGGTCCGTTCGGGACCCTGACGGCCGGGGGGGACAAAGAGTACCCCATCGACTACTCGCACCTGAACATTGCCGGCTACGCCCTGGGCGCCAAGGGGCTGCCCGACGGGGTGGAGGGCAACCCCGACACGACGCTGTTCCCCATGGTCGATACGGAGACGGCCTACGGCGCGGGGGAAAAGGTCAAGATGCGCGTCCCCGTCTTCACCGGGGCGCTGGGCTCGACGGAGATCGCCCGCAAGAACTGGGCACATTTCGCGGCCGGGGCGGCCATCGCCGGCATCAGCATCGTCTGCGGCGAGAACGTCTGCGGTATCGACCCGGAACTGGAGCTCAACGCCGACGGCAAGGTCAAGAAGGCCCCGAACATGGCGCAGCGCGTCGAGCAGTACCGTCGCTACCACGAAGGCTACGGTGACATGCTCGTACAGATGAACGTCGAGGACACCCGCCTCGGTGTGGCCGAGTATGTCATCGGCGAGCTCGGCGTCGAGTGCGTCGAACTCAAGTGGGGCCAGGGCGCCAAGTGTATCGGAGGCGAGATCCAGGTCGACTCGCTGGAGCGGGCTCTCGAGCTGCAAAAGAGAGGCTACCTCGTGACGCCCGATCCCTCGGTCGAAGCGCACCAGGCGGCCTTCCGCGACGGCGCGCTGAAGCACTTCGAGAGGCACTCGCGCCTCGGCTTCATCGATCAGGAAGGCTTCATGAGCGAGGTCGAGCGGCTGCGCAGCCTCGGCGCCAAGCGCGTCACGCTCAAGACCGGTGCCTATCCGATGCGCGAGCTGGCGATGGCGGTCAAGTGGGCCTCGGATGCGAAGCTCGATCTGTTGACGGTGGACGGTGCTCCGGGCGGAACGGGCATGAGTCCCTGGCGGATGATGGAAGAGTGGGGCGTCCCGACGTTCTACCTGCAGTCCATGACCAACGAGTTTTGTCAGAAGTTGGCTGCCAGGGGGGCTTTCGTTCCGGATATCGCTATCGCCGGCGGTTTCAGCACGGAAGATCACATCTTCAAGGTGCTGGCAATGGGGGCGCCGTTTGCCAAGGCCGTCTGCATGGGACGGGCTCTGATGATTCCGGGCATGGTCGGCAAGAACATCGGCCTCTGGCTCCAGGAAGGTACCAACGCGCTGCCCAAGACCGTCAGCCAGTTCGGTTCCAAGGTCGAAGAGATCTTCATTTGCTACGAAGACCTCGTTGCCAGGTACGGCAAGGACACCGTGGCGGAAATACCGTTAGGGGCGATCGCGCTGTACACGTTCGTTGACAAGCTCAAGGTCGGTCTCCAGCAGCTCATGGCGGGCAGCCGGAACTTCAAGGTCTCGACGATCAGCCGCGACGACGTCATGGCCCTGACGCCCGAAGCCGCCCAGGTCTCCGGCATCCCCTACATCATGGATGCCTACAGGGAAGAAGCCGAGAAGATCATCAACGGCTAAGACCCGGACCTTTACAGAACGTCACCACAGGGGCTCCCTTGACACGAGGGGGAGCCCCTTTCCTTTTGCCCGCGACGGTGGGAGGGTCTTCAGGGCTCTGTCTCAGTTCAGTAGAGGTTGGCATGCTGGACGAAGTGAAGCACCCGGGCGGAGAAGCACGAGTCTGCGTCGTGTCAGAAGGGGCATGCGGTGGCGAGATCCTTCGCTTGCGCTCAGGCTGACAAGCACCAGGCGACGAGCGAAAGAGCAGTACGGCCTCATATCGGGCGGCGATGAGGCTCACATGGTGGTTTGCAGGTAGGTCGTGAGGTTGACGTCGGTGTTGGCGATGGCGAGCTTGCGGCGGATGCGCTCACGGTGCCGGCTCACCGTGGCAGTCGAGACCCCGCGCATTTGGGCGATCTCCTTGCTCCGCAGGCCGCTGCGAATCATGTTGCAGATCGCGATTTCCGTCGGCGTCAGCGAGCGGTACTTCTCCGTGAGCTGATTGACGAAGGGAGAGGACATTTCCATCAGGTTGTCCCGGAGCAGCTCCACGTATTTTCGCTGAGGCTGGGGCACCTCGGTCAGCAGTGCGTAGACGATCGGCATCAGGACTTTCTCGACGTTGGCCTGGATGTCCTTGTGGATCTTGAGCTTCTCTTCCTCGATGCGGGCCAGGACCGCGCGAAGCGTGGTGTTGGCCTCGCGGAGGGCCTCGCGCTCCACGGTGAGCTGGCGGTTGGTTTCTTGGAGCTTCCGCTCGGCCGAGAGACGCATAGCGACGGCCCCGATGTGCTCGGCCACGGCCTCGAGCAGCGTGCGCTCCTCCCGTAAGAAGGGCCCCTCGTAGAGCGCGGGACGTTCCTCCAAATAGAACACCTCCACCTCGCCAATGACTTCCCCAAAGAGCATGACCGGCGCCATCTGCCGCCATTTCGTGACCTTGAAGTTGTCCGTCTTGTAAATGGCGTCGTCGAACGTGATCCGCGCGCAGGTAATTTCGGGATACTGCCAGGAAGGGGGCAGGATATTGGCCACGCGTCCGAGGAACTCTTCGAGCGAATCGGGGCCGCTCTCGGCCAGTCGGGTGATGCCGTAGAGGCAGTTGAGCTCCTTGATGCGTTCCCGCAGTGCCCGCTCCATCTTCGAGGGATCGGACTCTTCGCTGGGCAGAATGAACCAGCGCATCGGGCCGTCGGTGCGGAAGCGAGGCATCTTGGGGCCCGGCTCCCTGGCTGGTTGGCTCTTCATTAGCTGTCCTCGGATGCCACCATAACAAGTGCACTATGTAGGCAGTAAAGTCCAACTATTATGCCTATACATCATAGGCAGTAACGGCGCACTCTATTTGCATTTTTCGATTCATTGATATCCGGTATGCTGGCCGATGTCAAGCATCAAGATGAACGTTTGGTGCGGAGTCCGGTCATGCACATGCGATTGTACGAACGAAGCTTTTTGGCTTGTCTGATGGCGATCCCATCCGTGGGAGCCGTTTTTCGGTCCCCAGCACCCCGCCACTCCATCCACAGACCCGCATAGGAGGTGACCATGTCCGATGAAGTGCTTGAGAAGATCCTGGCCGGGCGGCGCAGCCAGCCCCAGCAACTGATCGAAGTGCTCCAGGATGTTCAGGAGGCCTTCGGGTACATCCCGGAGGATGTGATGAAGACGGTTTCGCGGGAGCTTGGCGTGCCCTTGATCGAGGTCTCGCGGGCGGCGAACTACTACAAGGCGTTTTCCCTGCAACCGCGGGGCAGACACGTGATCACGGTGTGCATGGGCACGGCCTGCCACGTCCGCGGCGCCCCCCGGCTGCTGGACGAGATCAAGGGCGAGCTCGGAATCGAGCCCGGCCAGACCACCGACGACGGAATGTTTACTCTCGAACGCGTCAATTGCCTCGGCGCCTGTGCCCTGGGGCCCGTCGTGGTCCTGGATGGGAAGTACCACGGCAAGATGACGCCCAACAAGCTTCGTCAGCTCGTTCAGTCGGTGCAGGTCGCCGAGAAGGAGGTTCCCAGTGATCGCTAAGCTGAAGACTTTCGCCGATCTTGCGGCGTTGCGTGAATCCAGAATGGCCGAGCAGGGGAAGACCACGAAGACGGTGACCATGTGCTGCGGGACCGGTTGTCAGGCCTCCGGCAGCCTGCTCGTCGCCGAAGCGCTGCGTGCGGAGCTGGCGGCGCAGGGGCTGGCCGATTCGGTCAGGGTCCGGCTGACCGGCTGCCACGGGTTTTGCGAGCAGGGCCCGATCATGGTGATCGACCCGGCCAACGTCCTGTACTGCCACGTCACGGCCGAAGACGTGCCCGAGATTGTGAGCAAGACCGTTGGTGGCAACGACACCATCGAACGCCTGCTTTACACCGACCCGGCTTCGGGCGAAAAGATCGTCAAGGAAGCCGATGTCCCGTTCTACCGGGCGCAGGATCGCACGCTGCTGAGCCAGAACCGTCTCATCGACCCGTGTAACATTGAAGACTACATCGCCATCGGCGGATACGCGGCCGCAGCCAAGGTGCTCGCCGGCATGACGCCGGAGCAGGTGATCCAGGAGGTCAAGGACGCGAACCTGCGCGGCCGGGGCGGCGGCGGCTATCCGACCGGACGAAAATGGGAGCAATGCCGGGCCGCCGGAGGCGACGAGAGATTCGTTATCTGCAACGCCGACGAGGGCGACCCCGGCGCCTACATGGACCGCAGCGTCCTGGAGGGCAACCCGTACGCCGTGCTGGAAGGAATGCTCATCGGCAGCTTTGCCGTCGGCGCGAATCAGGGCTACATCTACGTCCGCAAGGAGTATCCGCTGGCCGTCAGCAACGCGCGCAAGGCCATCGAGCGGGCCCGCGAATGCGGTCTGCTGGGTCAGGACATTCTCGGCGGCGGTCACAGTTTCGATGTGGAGATCGTGCGTGGGGCCGGTGCGTTCGTGTGCGGCGAGTCCACCGCGCTGATGGCCTCGCTGGAAGGCCGCGTCGGCGAGCCCCGGCCCAAGGACGTACATACCGTCAAAGACGGGCTCTGGCACAAGCCGACCTGCCTCAACAACGTCGAAACATGGGCCAATGTGCCGATGATCGTCCGCAACGGCGCCGCCTGGTTCGCTGCCAAGGGCAGCAACGGCAGCACGGGAACCAAGATTTTTGCCCTGACCGGCCGGGTCAACAACACCGGCCTGATCGAGGTGGCGATGGGCACTCCGCTCAGGACCATCGTCTACGACATCGGCGGCGGCGCCTCCAACGGCGCGGCCATCAAGGCCGTACAGACGGGCGGCCCCTCGGGTGGCTGCCTGCCCGCCGAGAAGTTCGATCTGCCGGTGGATTTCGACACGCTGGCCGAGGCCGGCTCCATGGTCGGTTCCGGCGGCATGGTCGTGATGGACGAGCACACCTGCATGGTCGACGTGGCGAAGTACTTCCTGGAATTTCTCCAGGACGAGTCGTGCGGCAAGTGCGTACCGTGCCGCCTGGGTCTGGAGCGCATGCTCGAGATTCTCACCGATATTAGTGAAGGCCGGGGCCGGCTCGAACAGCTCGATCTGCTCGAAGAGCTGGGCGAGACGATGTCCGAAACCTGCCTCTGCGCCCTGGGCAAGACGGCTCCGAATCCGGTGCTCTCGACCCTGAAGTACTTCCGCAGCGAGTACGAGGCGCACATCGAGAGCCAGTCGTGTCCCGCCGGCGTCTGTCGCGAACTGATCCGCTACGAGATCGATCCGGAAGCCTGCAAGGGCTGCGGGGCGTGCGCGAAAGCCTGCCCACACGGAGCCATTTCGGGCCAGCCTAAGGAGCCGCACGCCATCGACGACGACGTCTGCGTCAAGTGTGGCATTTGCAAGGACGTCTGCACATTCGAAGCCATTCGCGTTTGCTGAGGAGAGAGCCATGCAAGAATACGTGACAGTGACCATCGACGGGGCGAAGATTCGGGCGGTCAAGGGGACGTCCGTCCTCGATACGGCTATGGAATACGGCATCTGCATCCCGCATCTGTGTCACTACCCCGGCCTGTCCGATATCGGCGCGTGCCGGCTTTGTATCGTGGAGCACGTCGTCAACGGCAAATCCAAAGTCACCACCTCCTGCACGCTGAACGTAGCCGAGGGGATGGTGATCCTGACGGATACGGAGAAGATCCGGCGGCTGCGGCGCAACATCGCCGAACTGCTGGTGGCCCAGGCCCCGAACTCGCGGGCGGTTCAGGACATCGCGGTGCGCTGCGGCGTGAAGGAGGTCCGCTACCCGTTCCACAACGACAACTGCGTGCTGTGCGGGCGGTGCGTGCGGGTCTGCAGCGAGATGTGGCAGGCCGACGCCATCGGCTTTATCGGACGCGGCAAGGACCGGCACGTCGATTTCCCCTTCGGCGTCAAGCCGGATTTCTGCAAGACGTGCAACACGTGCATCGACATCTGCCCGATGACGATCACGCCGTGCCCCGGGCCGATGAAGAAGGGCGAAGAACGCCTCTGCGGCGGCTGCGAAGGCCAGCTTATGATGACCACCAACATGACCGACTCCTGCGTCTGGTGCGAGCTGGGCAAGGGATTCCAGTGCACGCGCCATCTGCAAGCGGTCAGCCAGACCTGATCCCGGTCCGGGGCTGGTCCCCCCGGGGACCGTGACTACAAGCTATTTCGCAGGGGCAACCTTCCGTGGTTGCCCCTTTTTCTCCCTCGACGGCGTTCGGGGCCCGGTCGGTTCCGCGTGGTACGATGTTCGTCGGACGATTCGGGCAGGCACGGGGCCTGCCCCTCCAAGATGGCGCAACACGCATCGCTGCCGCGCGTTTTTTCATTGTCCGGCGGTGGCAATCGCACTACAATGCCCCCCATGATACGGGACGTGGATACCGACAGAGTGGTTCGCCAGCATCTGGAAATGGACGAATTCTTCACCGGATTCGTCATTAAGGGGAGTACGGACGTGGCTGCAGAAGAACCCATAACGAGCGAAGCCGACGCGGCCTCGGCCGCAAAGGAGTTGGAGACGCTGGCCGAAGAGGTTCGGCAGTGTCGCAAGTGCGATTTGGGGGGCCTGCGGACCAACGCGGTGCCGGGAGTCGGACACGCCCGGGCGCGCATTATGTTCGTCGGCGAGGCACCGGGGGCCGATGAGGACGCCCGGGGCGAGCCGTTCGTGGGCCGGGCGGGCCAGCTCTTGGACAAGATCATCGCGGCCTGCGGTCTCAAACGCGAGGACGTTTTCATCGGGAACATCCTCAAATGCCGGCCTCCGGACAATCGCGACCCACGCCCGGACGAGATCATCAGTTGCCTGCCGTACCTGCAGCGGCAGATTGAGATCATCGCGCCCGAAGTCATCGTGGCGCTGGGGGCCCACGCGGCGCGCACGCTTCTCGAAACCAACAAGTCCATCGGCCAGCTCCGCGGACACTTTGAGGAGTACTGCGTCGGGATCGGTCGGCCCGCCATCAAGGTCATGGCCACCTACCACCCGGCCTACCTGCTGCGAAGCTACACGCAGGACAACCGCCGCCGCGTCTGGGAAGACATGAAGAAGGTCCTCGCCGAGCTCGACCTGCCCGTCCCCGAAACCGGCAAAAGCTAACCTCCGCCAGCGCGTCACAGACGCCCGCCGGAACCCGCGGATCGCCCTCACTTTCTCAGCTACGATTTTGCTCTTCTTTTCTCCCACCCTTCCCACCCTTCTCCTGATCCACGATCGGCGGGAAAGATCGGCTTTTCGCTTGACGTGCGGTTCCGCGTCGGGTATATATAAAACAAAGAAGTATTCGTCGCGATGAGAGATGATGCACGACAATGGGGCAGGATTGTTATACGAATTGGGAAGAATTCTTACGCCGTACGACTCTGTCATCCTGAGCCGGAGGCGAACGATCTCGCCTGAGAATAAGGAGTTTCTCGCGTGCGTAGCGGAGATCCTTCACTACGCTGCGCTTCGTTCGGGATGACAGGCCGCGCAAAGAGTAATCGTAATTCGTATCTGAACTTTTGCAAAATGGAGATTAGGCTTACTTTAGGGAGGAAAAATCTCCTT
>CAYPZL010000157.1:0-13621 GCA_964415045.1 uncultured Pirellulales bacterium
CATACCACAGCCATACCACCTTAGCCACTGGTCCAAAAAAGCGGGAGTATTACAGATACTGATATCAACCTATTGAGGGAATTAGGATTCGACCTTGTGCTTTCCAATTGCCCCGGTGGCGTTAGCGTGTGGACGAGATCAGGTCGTCAACAATTTCCGCGAATCGCGGTGACGGACGGCCACCTATTCCGATTCCATAAATCCCTGCCATCACCGGCAAGTTAGCGGCGATATGCAGCCTGCTCGCAGGCAGCTTCTAACCACATTGTACGCTATCAAGTGAAATGGGCTCATCCGGTTTTTGGGTACTTCCGTGTTTCTTGGGGGTTCAGCCCCCAGACCCCCGGCATTTGCCGCTTTGGACCAATGGCATGAAGAACGCCCCGGGTGTGCCCCTCGGCGCGAGCGGTCGTGGCGGATACGCGGGACCCGCTGTAACGGCTGCCACGGCGTCAATAATCCTGCCTCCGGTAACATTCCCGGATTCAACACCGGTTTTCGCCTAGTCCGCCGAGAAAGGGTTAGTCAAGGCCATGCTGGAGAGCGGCGGGGTTACGAGGGCTCGGCTGGTCGCGGTGACAAGAACCAAGGTAAGTAGAATCGGCCAGGGCGCAAGGGAATCCTGAATTTGCCAAAACTGCGCTACCGTTTTGTACCGTTGGGTGTCTGATCTTCTGCGGTTCTCCTCGCCTGCCATGTTCTTGGCATCTCCAGAGGCAGTCCGCCTTGGCCCGGCGCGCCCAGGCAAGACTCGCCGGGCGGGAGACGAGACGGTTGATCTTCGTTTCTTGTCAGCCGATAAAACTACGCGTTTCTATGCCATCCGATATATATTTTGGCTATTTTGGCGGGCGACGTGGCGCGGGCGGCCAGGGGATCGCATTTCGTATCGCATACGTCGGAACGGGCTTGGCGAGAGGTTCTTAAGGTGTAAACTCTTTACCCAAATATCTTTACGCTCCTTTGGTTGCCGCTGGCCGGGTTTGACGTGGCGCTGTCAATCCCAGCGAACTCGCAGAGGCCCGATCACGAGCGTTGATTGAAGGCGATTTTGCCTTCGTCGGGCAATTTATATTGGCAACATGTGTTGACATGGGCTGTTAATCTGGGTAGAATGAGCGTGCTGGGGTCACTGAAAAAATGGGAGTATCTCGGTAAAAGGCGTCTTTTTGCTTGACACAGCTGGGGCAGGTATGGTACTTTGGGGTAGTTGGCAGGCCCGCAATGAGAGTTTGGCTTGGTACGTGTTGGAGCTGCCTTTTGTTCGTGTCGGGCCGACAGGTAGGAGAGTGAGAAAGTGAGGAGGGTGGGAACGGATCGATTGTGTCGTTCATCGATTTGACGCACTTCGCACTTCTCGCGCCATCACGGAAGGACAGCCGGATTCTGGAGGATTGAGGTTCTCTTGAACCGGACCCGCAGGGAGGGTGCTCTCAGACAACTTGGCGAGTAGGCTTCTTGCAGAACAGAATGCGTAAGCAAACGCCAGACGAAAACAGGTGTCGCGCTGGTGGGCGTGATGCGCCATTGTTGTAAAGGGGGGTAATGAAATGGGTAATCTGGCGAAACTCATCTTGGCCGCGATGGTGTGCCTCGTGATGGTCGGCGGTGCGTCGGCGGAAATTCCCGGGCAACCGTTCGTAAAGGTCACGGTGCCCCAAGAGACAGTGGATTTGGGGACCGTGTGGGGACCAGGGGTCAAGCGGCTTGCGGCAAGGTTGCAGGCTCATGTGCTGGCGAACTGTCCGTTCCACCTGTCGGCTTCGTTTCGTGGTTTTCGCCATGAGCAAGGCAAGGCGGTGGTCTCGGCAGGGGACATGCAGGTCGCGATCAACGGCAAGCAGGTTTCCTCGGTGACAGGACGAGTGCCGATTGCCAGTTCGTCCAAGCCCACCCCGGCCGACGGCGTGGATGTCCCAGTCGATTTACAGGTGGGAGTCAAGGGATGTGAGTATTACCCGGCAGGGCGGTACAACGGGGTCCTGGTGATAACTGTGGTGCCAGGGTTCTGATTCGGAGTGGGTGATGAACCTGGATTTCATGGCAGATTCTGCCAGGTCGGAATAATGATGCGATGGTTGATAGATTGCCCAGGACCTATGGAAAGGTGTGATCCCTAACAGGCCCCCCAAGGGGAAAGGGGAGAAAGGAGGTAAGGTGATGACACAGTGACATCTCACAGGCTTGGAAGAGCCTGTGGGTCGTCCGAAGGGACCGGCCCTCTCTTTGGGCGGTAGGATGATGTCAAATGCCAAGTGGGAATGAAGATCGCAGGTCAAATTCATGGTAGTTTTTGGGCCGTGGCTTTTCAGGCGCAGCGCGGGCAGACCTGGAAAAGCCGTTCAGGGTAGTGTCGCCCGCTTTGGTGTGCGGCTGAGGCGTTCTCGGCGCCCAGCCGGATTAACTGGGTTAGCTCCACGGGCCGTATCGGCCACTTCGGAGCGAGGGTTAAGTTTGATTTAGAAAGGAAGTGAAGATGTTGAAGAAAACTCTATTTGTAGTCGCAGCAGTGGCTATGCTGGGTACCGTCGCTCAAGCTGGGGATGTGTCGTTCAAGTCGCACGGCTTCAGCTGGACGAAGGTTTACACTCCGCTCGAGATCGAGGGTGTGAGCATTCCGGTCAAGATGGACATTGGCTACTGGATCAAAATCCCGAACGAGCAGAACCTGGAAATCAAAATGGAGCAGGACAGCATCTATAAGTATTCCGGATGCACCACGATGCAGGTTCTCTGCAACTTCAATCTCACGCTGAGCTGTGAGATCACCTCGCGTGGCGTTGTTGGTGGCAAGTATAGCTGCAGCGTCAGCCCGGCGGACATCGATTCTCCCGGTGGAACCACCTCGGTTTGTGCTGAGCTGAAGGATGCGGTTCTTGGTGATCAGCCCGGTGGCACGACCAACGTCACCGTCGCAGACATCAAGATCTTCGTTATCCCGAGATAACGAAAGCCTCTACAGGCAGAACTCGGCGGCAATCCCGCGCTGAGGTTCGGTGTGGTTCCTCTCGCGAAGGGACGCGAAGCCGAACGGAGGCAATGAGGGTGGAAGCCGCCGGGTGAATGGATCACAAAGGGAGGATGGGTCGTACGGATTCATCCTCCCTTTCTCGTGCGCCGGGTCGGTTGAGCGGTTATGGGGCGTTGGCTCCGTTGAGAGCTGGTGCGAGCGTAGGGCAGAGGCTTTGCAACGGGCAGAGTCGGCGGAGAGCCGGAGGCAGGGACGAGCTCGACACATGAGCGCTGAGCCCGAGACCGGGTGCGCGGGGCAGGGAACGCGGAGGTTCGAAGGCCCGATAGTCCATTCTTCCGGGGCACACCTTCTCGGCTGGGGGCGCTACGCGGACGTTGTCCAGGCGATTGTGAGAGGCTCTCGTGCCGGGAACGGGGCACGTCAGGTGCGGTGGAGGCCGGGTTTCTCTTGTGATTCCATGTCGCCCGTTCCACGTTGGCATCCAGGGCTCGGGTACGCGAAATCATCCGCCCCGCAGAACGTGATCGGCCTGGCTGTTCGTCTGTGCGGAAAGGCCGATTCAGGCGTTTCAGTCCTGTGGTCGGATTTCGCAGTCATCAGACTTTCATCGCCGCCCGTTGGCGCGGGGCTTGTGTCAATGCAGATAGGCTAAGTCGCGTAAAGCCGAGAGAATAGGTAAAATAGGTATTGACAAAGGGGTTCGAATTTGGTAACCTTGGGAATGTCCTATCCAAGGCTATCGTTGGATGAAAAGGCGGTCTTGATGGGAGGCGGCACTATAGGTTGGGGGTGTTTCACGGAAATCGCGAGAAATGGGACAAGTACCTTCTTGGGATTGCCGAAGAGGTATGATGCTCGCGAAATCAACGTGGCACGGATTCTTTGGACCGCAGTTTGACCGCGGCGGTCGCAGCAAGTGCGATGAGAGGTGGAGCATGGTAGATATGGTTGGAGGTCGAATGGTACGATCAGACGTGCATCTCGTCAGGCATCATACATTCACAGGCTCTTCCATGAGCAGCCGGTCATTGGCTCCGATTATCGGAATCATGGTTGTCGTTCTGCTGACCGGGGGGTCCGCCTTTGGGCAGTTTCTTGTCCAGCCCATGAAGATGGAGATGTCGCTGCCGCCGGGCCGGCGTGCCTGGCCGGAAATCATCATCGAAAACACGAGCGATGCCGCAAGGCAGGTTGACCTGCGGATCGTTGATATCTCTCAGGATCCGAACGGCATATGGGTTCCCATTGAGCCTGACGCCAAGGTTACCGAAGACGGCAGCGGCGCCCGCTGGGTGTGGGCCGGTTCTGAGGACAATAAGATCCGCCTGGACATCTCGAAAATGCAGAGCTGTCAGGGCTGGTTGCACGTGGATTCGGACAGCGTTCAGATCGGTCCCTACGGGCGGCTTACCGTCCGCGTTCGCGTGGATGTGCCTCCCGGAAAACGGGGATACTACTCGGCGGCCATTCTGGCTTCGTCACTGCTTGCGCCGGGGGGCAGCGGCTTCAGCACGGCTGTGGTGTTGGAGTTCTTGATCCCGGTGATTATCGAGGTTCAGGGTCGTCCCGAGCCCAGCAACATCAAATTGACCGATGTGGGCTTGCAGTTTCGTCATCGGACCGTTGACAAACCTCCGGCCACCCTGGTCAGTGTGGATATCGAAAACCTGGGAGGGACCTACTCGCGTCTGACGGCGATGGCGCGGGTATGGAGCCAACTGGGAGGACACTGGCGTCTCATCACGGAAAAGGAGTATCCCGAGACGGGCATTCTGCCCGGTATTAACTTGCACCTGTTGGCAGATGTGGAGCGTCCGCTGCCTTCCGGGCAGTACAAGGTGGAGGCGCTTCTGTACGTGGATGGCCGGCGTTCGCCCTTGTTCAGCAAGGAATTCGCCTTCGAGGGCGACCAGCGTATCTCGATACTGCATGGCGATGCCGCGATTGACCTGGATCCTCGCGAGGTCCTCATCGAAGCGATTCCCGGAGCGACGCGAAGCGGTCGCATCGCGGTATTCAACGGCTCCGAGGAAAAGGTGGACGTGGAGGTGGAGGTGTCCCTGCCGGAGCATATGGTGAACGCGGTCTACGGGAATCTGCGCGGGCCTGATTTCGACTGTTCCGACTGGGTGAAAGTCTCACCACAACGGTTCACGCTGCACGGCAAACGCCGGCAGAATCTCCGGATCTTGTGCAGCATGCCGAAGACGGGGCTCTTGCACCCGAATTTCTATGCGATGCTCACCATGCGGACACGCTGGCCGGATGGGCAGACCGCCGGAACGACGAAGGCCCGCCTCTGCGTTGTGAACAAGAAGGGCCAGGGCAATCCCCGGATTATGAACCAACAGTTGACGCTTGCGGAGTCGTCGCCCAATCATTACCTGGTGACGGCCCGATTCTCGAACATCGGTGACACGCACGTGCTGCCTGATTGCCGGGCGGTGTTGTCTATCGTAGACGACGTGGCCAATACGCCCCGCGCGCGGTTTCTCCTGAGCAGCGAGAAGCGCCGGGGAATCATGCTGCCTCTGGAGAAACGCAATTTCACCGGCGTTCTGGATGTGAG
Organism: uncultured Pirellulales bacterium; assembly: GCA_964415045.1. Taxonomy (GTDB): domain Bacteria; phylum Planctomycetota; class Phycisphaerae; order Sedimentisphaerales; family Anaerobacaceae; genus CAYPZL01. The sequence continues at coordinate 5,544 of CAYPZL010000157.1, forward strand.
TAGAGTGCCGCCCGGAATGTACCGGTTGACGGTGATTCTGACCGGTGAGAACGGAGAGTCGGCTCAGGGCCAGACGGCCGTGCGCGTGGTTGAAACGACCGAGCGCAAGGTGGTCGAAGTGATGAACGTGGAGGAGGTCGGTGGAGCGACCACGGTTGAATTGTAGCATGCCGCAGAGGCGGTATTTGCTTAAAGGAGGGCACGGGATTGCCGATACAAGTTTGAAGGCCGTGGGATGGCGTGGTTACGGCTGCAGAAAGGGACGTTGACCTATGGCGAGGAAATATATCGGTAGGTTTTTATCGGGCGGGGTGATGGTCCTCTGCGTAATCCTTCTGTTTACCCCGGTTACGCACAGTCAGGGCTTCCGAGCGGTCAAGCAGAAGTTCGTGATTTCCGGCTCGGTCGGCGGCCTGGCCGGCGTAACCATGCAGGGTTTGCCCGGGGCGCCGTCGACCGACGAAAACGGCGTCTACAGCGTCGAAGTCGAGTACGGCTGGAAGGGGACGGTGACTCCGGTCAAGAAGGGTTACACCTTCGAGCCGAAGCAGAGGGACTATGCCAAGGTCACGAGCAACCTGAGCACGGAGGACTACAAGGCCACGCTGAAGACCTTCAGCATCTCGGGCACGGCGGGTCAGCCGGGCGTGCAGATGGTGGGTCTGCCCGGCGATCCGGTGACCGACCAGGCCGGCGTCTACACGGCCACTCTCCCCTACGGTTGGGTCGGCACGGTGGTCCCGACAAAGGAGGGATATCGCTTTGAGCCTCCTTCCAAGTCCTACACGACGGTCGAGGCGGACCTGAAGAACGAGAACTTCGTCGCGCGGGAGAAGACCTACGTGATCTCCGGTTCCGTGGGCGTCGAGGGCGTCACGATGAAGGGGCTTCCGGGCGATCCGAAGACCACCTCCGACGGGGTCTACCGCGTGGAAGTGCCGCATAAGTGGACGGGGACGGTCACTCCGGAGAAGGAAGGCCACGAGTTCACTCCGGAGTCCCGATCGTACACCGATGTGACGGAAGTGCAGACCAACCAGAACTATCAGGCCAAGGTGTTCACGTTCCAGATCTCCGGCAGCGCCAACATGGCAGGCGTGCAATTGGTGGGCCTGCCCGGCGATCCGATTACCAACACCGACGGTTACTATACCGCGACCGTGGAATACGGATGGGCGGGCAAGGTGACGCCCACGAAGCCGGGCTACACCTTCGATCCGCAGTCCAAGAACTACACGAAGGTTACCAGCGACTATGAGAATGAGAATTACAACCCGTCTCTCATCCGACTGACGATCGCCGGCAACGCCGGCACTGCGGGCGTGACCCTGGTGGGGCTTGACAACGTGGTCAGCGATACGACCGGCGCGTTCACCGCCACGGTGGACTATGGCTGGTCGGGGTCGATCACGCCCCAGAAAGATGGGTACACGTTCGATCCGCCGAACGTGAGCTTCAGTTCGGTCACGTCCAACCAGCTCAATCAGAACTTCAAAGCCGAGGCGATCACCTTTACCATCTCGGGCAACGCCAGTCTTCCCGGCGTGGTCCTGCGCGGTTTGCCGGGCCAGCCGGTCAGCAGCGCGGACGGGTCGTACAGCGCTACGGTCAACTACAAATGGAACGGCACGGTCACGCCGTACAAGGACGGATACACGTTCACGCCGGCGAAAAGGGATTACTCGGAGGTTACGTCGAACCTGCCCACCGAGGACTACACGGGCCTGGTGATTCAGCACACCATCTCGGGCAAGGTCACCAGTCAGGTGGGTCCTGTGGCGGACGTTCTGGTCCTGGCCGACAACAGCGGCGGACAGACGACCACCGACGCCACCGGTGCCTACCAGTTATCGGTGAATCACAACTGGAAGGGCAAGATCACCGTCGAGAAGGACGGGTACACGTTCGTTCCGCCGAGCCGGCTGCTCACGCCGGTTTTGCAGGACCTGGCGAACATGGATTTCAGCGGCCAGGTCCAGATGATGACCATCACCGACAGCATCGTCTTCGGCACTGAGCCGATCCAGGGCGTCACCATTACGGCCAAACCGGGCGACTACCAGGCGATCACCGACGCCAAGGGCAAATACAGCATCAGGGTGCCCTACGGGTGGGCCGGCGGTCTGTTCCCTGAGAAGGAAGGGTTTGTCTTCGATCCGCCGAGCATCGAGTACGCGGAGGTGACCCAGGATATCGACAGGACGGCGCGGATTTCTCAGCCGGTTCAGCCGACTCCGCCTCCGGTCACTCCGACCGATACGGGGTCGACGCCACCGACCGGAACCACGCCACCGACCGGAACCACACCGTCGACGGGTACTACGCCGGCCGAGCCGGACACGACTGCGGTCGAGCCGGGGCCTGCGGAGGTTGTCAGCCCGGAGAAGCAGGAGCTGATCGATCGGATCGACCAGCTTCAGAGGCAGATCGATAGTCTGGTGGGGCCAGGCCCGGGTCCCGATATACCGGGTGCCCCAGCCGTCGGACCGGGGCCCGTTGGACCCTACCGCGAAGCGGCAGGTCCCATAGTGAGCGGCTCGTTCCGCCAGGAGAATCTGCTCGACGTCCTGACGACTCTTGCGAACCAGGCAGGCGTGCAGATCTACGTGGATGAAACGGTCAAGCCGGCGCCCATAACGATCGGGCTGGCTCCTGTGCCGATTACGACGGCACTGCAGGAGATCCTGCCGGGTCCCGGTTATGCGTACCGGCAAATCGGGTCCGATTTCCTCGTGTTCCGTCCGATCACCAATACCTTCATGGGTGAGGACTTGCGTACCGCCCTCCAGGATGTGGCGCTGTCGGCCGGTGTGACCATCGTTCCCGACGCCACCGTTACCGGTGAGGCCTATGGCGAGCTGCCGGGCGTGCCCCTGGAAACGGCCCTTGAGATTCTGCTGGCCGGTACGCCGTACGTGGTCAAGAAGACGCCGAACTACTACCTGGTCGCCAGTCGCGAGATCACCGACGGTGCTTTCCCGGAAATCAGTGAGACGCGCTACGTTCGACTGAATTACATGCCTGCCGAGACGGCGGTGCGCATGCTTTCGCCGGCGTTCGCCAAGTATGTCAAGGCCGAAGGCGCCTCTGATCCCAACAGCCTCGGATTCGGAACGGGCGCCACTCGCACGAGCAGCGGGCGGCTTGTCACCATCACCGCACCGCCGGCGCTGGCCGACCGTATCATGGCGGACCTGAAACAGTTGGATATGCGTCCGCGACACGTTCTGCTGGACGCGCGAGTGGTGTCGATGGAACGCGGGAACCTCCTGAACCTCGGCGTGGAATGGCAGTTCCCGACGGCCTCGGCCGGAGCTCTACGTGCAGGCGGCGGGGACATCACTACCGACTGGCTGTACGGTCTTCAGATTGGCTTCTCTTTTGACCGAACGTTCACCAATGCCTTGCTGGCCACGCTGAACCTGCTCCAGGAGAACCAGCAGGCGGATATCATTTCGAGTCCGCAGGTCCTGGCCCAGCATGGTAAACGGTCGGAGATTCGAGTGGTTACGGAAGAGTGGTACATGATGTCGGCGCCTTTCAACGAGAACTTCTTCTACACGCAATCGGAACTGCAGAAGATCGAGGCGGGAACGACCCTGACGATCACCCCGTATATCGGCGACAACAACGATATTACGCTGGAAATGTCCGTTGAGGTCAGCGACAGCATCCCGTCCGGGCGCGCGAGCGAGCTTCCCGTAGTCACGCGGCGCACCGCTTCCAACGCGGTGACCGTCCACGACGGCGGTACCGTGGCGCTGGCCGGATTGACGGAGAACCGGACGAAGTCGGACGATAAGAAGGTCCCGGGGCTGAGCGGTCTTCCCTTGATCGGTGGGCTGTTCCGCAACGAGAGCGAGGATACGTCTACGCGCGAGATCGCTGTCTTTGTGACAGCGCATATAGTGCCGGACCACCCGGCGGCGTATCAACCGTCGCGGTCGCAGCAACAACGGATGCCGGCCGAGTCGAGGGGCGGTACGCTTCGCAGACAGGATCTTGAGGACAGCCTGATGCGCCAGCGCCGGTAATGCGCTGGCAAGGTGAGGAGCGCAGATACAGTGCAGCACAGGGGCAAACCCATCTTTGGTACGACGGCCGGCACGTTGCTGGTGCTGGTCCTACTGGCTTTGGAGGTGACTGGCTGCAATCAGGCGATCCGGCCGGTCGAATGGCCCGAGCTGCACGCTGAGGGCGGCTCGGGCGAGTTGCGGATTGTGGCCAAGGAGAACAGGGACGTGGCCGAATTGACTGCTGACGACATCGTTCGGGTCATGCAGCACGTTGGGTTCTCCGACGAGGATATTCTCGATCTCGGCATGGACCTGTACGAGGCGATCCGTTCGTCGGGCATGGCGGTGGTGTACAAGGGGAACCGGGCCGAGATGATTCTGCGGGTCAATCGCGAGTATCTGTTGATCCGGTCGCGTTCGCACGGCAGCATGATCTACGACATCGCCCGCGGCGGTTTCGGAGTGCTTCCGCCGGCGTCGTAGAGGCTTCGGAGAGATTCGGCAAGACGTCCCGAGGAGCCGTATTCTTCACCCGGAGGAGGGTGATTCCTGGCTTCTCCACGGGCGTTTCTGCCGGCGCGCATTTCCCCCCGCTTCATGACGGCCGGCGCATGCCGGGCGCGTTGCCGTCGCTTGCTTCCTTTCATCCGAAACGTTCGTCCAAGACTTGCGTCCGTTCGTCTGCTCGCGATTTAGGGTGGCACGCAGGTCAACGGCTCGATTATAATCCTTCCTGGTGTTGTATTCTGATTGGTATGTGCTGTCGGCCGGCGGTCTGCGGCAGGTCGCCGGGATGATTCCGACAGAGGCCGCAAGATCCCGAGATGAAGGAACCGTTGTACTGCCATGGCTCAAAGTGTCGAAGACCGCCTCGAAAAGCTGCGGGCGCAGATACGCAGGCATGATTACCTCTACTACGTTCTGAGCCGGCCCGAGATCAGCGACCGTGAATACGACGAACTGTTTGCGGAGTTGAAGCGGCTGGAGCAGGAGCATCCCGAACGGGTCACCCCCGATTCCCCCACGCAACGTGTCTCCGGCCAGCCCCTGGACGGATTCGCGACCGTCCGGCACGCCGTGCCCATGCTCAGTGTGGACAATACCTACAACGCCGACGAGCTGAAAGCGTTCGACGAGAGAATACGCAAACAATTGGGCGACGCCCCGTATGATTACGTCGTCGAGCTGAAGATCGACGGTCTGGCGGTGAGCCTGAGATATGAAGACGGGCTTCTGGTCGCCGGCGCTACGCGCGGCGACGGTGAGGTCGGTGATGATGTCACCGCCAATATCAGAACGATCCGCGCGATTCCGCTGTCACTGCTCGACGGCGACAGCGTCCCGGGCCTGCTCGAGGTCCGGGGCGAGGTATACATGCCGAACAGCTCGTTCACCGAGCTCAACAGGATACGGGCCGAAGCGGGCGAGGCGGCTTTCGCCAACCCGCGCAACGCGGCGGCCGGCTCGCTGAAATTGCTGGATGCGCGGATCACGGCCACGCGGAATCTCTCCTTCTTTGCCTATGCCACGGGCGCCGTGTCCCGGCCGCTGGCGCCGGATCACTACCAGACGCTGGAGCGACTCAAACAGCTCGGGCTGCCCGTCAATCCGAACATCCGCAAGGCCGAAGATATCGATCAGGTCATCGAAATTTGCCTCGGCTGGAGGGACAAGCGGTTCGAACTGGACTACCAGATCGACGGCATGGTGGTCAAGATCAACCGTCTGGACCAGCGTGAGGTCCTGGGTGCCACCGGCCGGGCGCCGCGCTGGTGCATCTCCTACAAGTTCCCTGCCGAGCGCGCGCAGACCGTCGTCGAGTCGATCGCGGTCCAGGTGGGCAAGACGGGGATTCTGACGCCGGTGGCGAACCTGGAGCCGGTCCCGCTGTCGGGCACGACGGTGAGCCGGGCGAGTCTGCACAACTTCGATGAGATGCGCCGCCTGGACGTCCGCTGCGGCGACACCGTCCTGGTCGAGAAGGCCGGCGAGATCATTCCGCAGGTCGTGCAGGTCAGGAAAGAGCTTCGCCCGGCCGGCGCCGAGCCGTTTCCGGTGCCCAGGCGATGTCCGAATTGTGACACGGAGGTGGTCAAGGACGAGGCGGGTGTGTATATCCGGTGTCCCAATCCGCAGTGCACGGGGCAGTTGAAAGAACGCCTGCGCTACTTTGCCGGTCGGGGACAGATGGATATCGAGCATTTAGGGACCTCTCTGGTGGAGCAGTTGGTGGACCGCGGACTGGTCGAGAATTTCGCCGACCTGTACCGGCTCACCCGCGAGGACTTGACCGCGCTGGAGCGCATGGGCGACAAGAGCGCGCAGAACGTGCTGGACGCGATCGAGGGCAGCAAGACGCGGGCGTTGTGGCGTTTGGTGGCGGCCCTGGGCATTCGCCACGTCGGGGGGCAGTCGGCGCAGATTCTGGCCGATCATTTCGGTTCGCTGGAGGCTTTGATGGACGCCGGCCCGGACGAGCTTGAGGCGATCGACCAGATCGGGCCGGTGATGGCCGAGAGCATCTACCGGTATTTTCGTGACGCCCGGCATCGCGGTGTCGTCGACGCTCTCCTGGCTGCGGGGGTGAAACCTCCGCCGGCCGCACCGGCAAAGGCCGAAGGCAGGCTCGCAGGCAAGACCATCGTGGTCACCGGGACGCTGGAGAATTTCACCCGGCAGCAGATCAAGCAGGCTATACAGGGAGCCGGCGGCAAGGCTTCGAGCAGCGTGAGCAAGAAGACGGATTTCGTTCTGGCCGGCAAGGACCCGGGCAGCAAGCTGGCAAAGGCGCAGGCTCTCGGGGTCAAGGTGATTGACGAAGGGGAGTTTATGCGGATGATTGACAGGGAGGAAACGTAGCGTGAACGGGCAGGACGAGAAGATTATGCGGTCGGCTTTGAAGCTGGCGGCCAAAGGGATCAGTTCGGTGGAGCCTAACCCGGCGGTGGGATGCATTATCACCAAGTCCGGGCAGGTAATTGGGAAGGGATATCACCGGAAATTCGGCGGCCCTCATGCGGAAGTCAATGCGATTGAGGACTGCCGGAAGCTGGCCGTGAAGCCGGAAGGGGGGACGATGTACGTTACCCTGGAGCCGTGTTGCCACCAGGGCAAGACCGGGCCGTGCACCGAGGCCGTCATAAGGGCCCGACTGGCGCGCGTGGTGGTCGCGACGATGGACCCGTCCGAGCATGCTCGGGGCAGAGGCATCGACGAATTACGGCGGGCCGGAATCGAAGTGCAGGCGGGCGTCTGCGAGGAGGAAGCGGAGCGGCTCAACGCGCCGTTCTTCAAGTACGCCCGGACCGGTAAGCCCTGGGTGGTGCTCAAGTGGGCCCAGAGTCTTGACGGCAAGCTGGCCTTCGCCCATCCTTCAGACCAGACGCGGTGGATCTCGAACGAGGCCAGCCGCAGAGATGCCCATAAGCTGCGCCGGCGGGTCGGCGCCGTCGTGGTGGGTATCAACACCGTGTTAGCGGACGACCCGCTTTTGACGCCGCGACCGAGCAAGGGCAGAAAACCCATCCGCGTCGTGCTGGACAATACGCTGAGGATCCCGCTGAAGGCCAGGCTGCTGCGCACGACGAAGAGCTGCCCCGTCCTGGTCTGTACGAAGAGGGCGGCCGTCGAGGCCCATCGCAAGCACGTCGAACGCATCGAGAAGAGGGGGGCTGAGGTACTTGCGCACGACGAGGCCGACGGGGTCTCCAACCTGCGTTTTCTTATCGAGGAATTGGGCCGCCGAGGCGCCCAACAGGTGCTCATCGAGGGCGGTCCGCGCGTGCTGACGTCGTTCCTGCGCGAAGGGCTTGCCGATGAAGTCTGTGTGTACATTGCTCCGCAGATTCTGGGGGCGGCCGGCACCGCCTACATTGGCGCGCCGATGGCGGAATTGGTACGCGTGATAAATCTCCACCACGTCGACATCACGGCCTTTGACGGTGATGTTCGTATCAATGGCTTGCTGGGGCCGGGGGAGATGCCCTCGCAGCAGCCGTAGTTCCGGTATCTGAACATAAATCTGTAATCCACCGGCTATGCCGGTGAGAATTGAAAAGGCTC
>CAYPZL010000158.1:0-13579 GCA_964415045.1 uncultured Pirellulales bacterium
TGACAATACCACCAAAAAAATCCTACTTCATGCACGCTTGCCGAAATGACACAGTCCTTCGGACTTGACGCTGCCACCCGTAGCTGTCCAGGGTCCCAAACAATGATGCCCGAAAGATTGCACAGATGCGGCTGAACGGTTTGACCTTTCATTATGGGGCCATTCGGGTTAGGATGGCGGAAGGATACTGAAAGGGACGACGTTGGAGGTCAAAATGAAGCCGCGGCGAGCGGATGACGGAGACACAGCATGAAACGACTGACACTCATTATCATCGGGATCGGTGCGTGGGTTTTTCTGGCGGGACAGGGAGTTTACGCGCAGGGAAGCGAGTTCGCCCGCATCACTCCCGAGACAGAGCAGGAGCACGGTGTCCACGTCGTGATTCTGCCCGTTCAGGGACAGAACAATACGTTCAAAGTCATACCTCCTGTACCCGGCGAAGGAAGAAACTGCTACCTGATCTCGTGCCGAGAGAAGGTGCCGCCCGAGAAGCAGAGATTTCGGGACTACGTCTGGTCCATGAATTCCGCGCAGCGATTCCCTCCTCCCGGGCGGTGGTCACACATATTCTCGATCACTCCCCTGCCCTCCAAGCCGGCCGCGATCATCCTGGACCGATTCCTGCTGCAGCGCTCGTATATCTATCTCGATGTGCCACCGGAGATAGGAGACGGCGGACTCTACTACTGTGTAGACCTGCCCGCCTATCCGCTCCCGGAGGACCGGCGGATGGTTGTTCGCTACTCGCCGGCCATTGGACTGGGTCCCGAGAAAGGGGTGATGCGGCGTGATCCGAGCGACATCATCAGGACCCGCGAAATCCGCTACGATGGGAACCTCGTCGACATTCGTACGACATATTACGTCTGGTACACCAAGAGCCATGTTTCGCACGGGTATGACGCCACGGTCTGGTACGCGACCTCAACGGACGGGCACACGTGGGTCGAGAAAGGCGAGGCTTTGCCGCGCGGGCCTGAGGGCAGTTGGGACGCCCAGAGCGTCTTTACGCCGAACATCCTCGTGGCGAACAAGAAGTACTGGCTCTTCTACACCGCTGTGCCCAAGCCCTTCAACAACAAGGGCAACAAGGTGACCAAGAGCGCGATCGGCATCGCCGTGGCGGATTCGCCCGACGGCCCCTGGAAGAAGCTGGCCGCCAATCCGGTGTTGCGATGCAGCGAAGACCCCAACCACTTCGACAGCATACGCGTCGACGACGCCTGCCTGATCGTCCGCGAGGGCAAGTACTGGCTGTACTATAAGGGCAGGCAGTGGAACAATACGCCCGCCAACACGAAAATGGGCGTCGCGATCGCGGAGAAGCCCGAAGGACCGTACAGGAAGTACAGCCGACAGCCGATTATCCGGGGCGGCCATGAGGTGCTGGTCTGGCCTTTCGGCACCGGCGTCGTCGCCATGCTGAACATCGGACCCGAGGGCATCCGCCGAACGCTGCAATATGCCCCCGACGGCCTGAACTTTTCGAAGATGCAGGACCTGAAGGCCGTCCCCCGCGCCCCGGGCGCGTACCGGCCCGAAGCCTTCACCGAAAGCGGAAAAGGCAAAATGATCGAGTGGGGCATCCACATCGGCTACAAGAAAGGATACCTGCCCTTCCTCGAACGATTTGATTGTACGTGGTGACAAAGGTGTAAGCCAGGCCTGCCGTGAGCGGGCATAACGAATCTCATTGTGCGGAGAGACAAATCATGAGCATATGGAAACTGATCGTCTTGGGAGCATTGTTCCTGGTCGTTTCAGTGTTCATCACTCCCCCCGATGCGATTATAGAAATAACGGCTGCGGTTATGATGGCAATCATCTATGGCCTTTTGATTCTCGCCATAGCCCGCTTCAAACTGCTGGAAAACACCTCCAGCCACGCGAAGACCGCCCTGGCCTTTCTGTCGGCCGTAGGCCTGACGCTGTTGGTCATATACGTGTTTTAACACTCGACTTAAGAGGCATGTGTTGAAGCCAGCTGAAAATGGAAAATCTCGGCTGGCCACGCATAGACAGCCGCGTTTGTCAGGCTACGAAACGTTCCCGGAGCGAGCGGCGTCGATTCGTCGTGCCACCTCTCCGATAATCCACAGCCTTTCCTCCTCCTGAAGTGGCCGAACTGCCTCACCATAGTTCAGCTCCCGCTCACTGGTACGGATTACACATCCTATTGCGGGCGCTACCGCTCGGGTGCGCCTGGTGCGTCGCCGCCTGCCCCTGTCTCGTGGCAATCCCACGCTGATCACTTCCGCCGTGGGCACCTTGAACCGCAGACCGATCCCAAACAACGTGGTTCGATAAGTGATGGTCTCTGCGGTGATTCTCAGTTCCCTGCGGCCGAGAAGCCTGGTGAACCCCTTGAGCAGTTCCGCCAACCCCAACAGCGAAACGACCGCCAGGATGAACAACTCGGGGGGTGCCGGCGTTTTGCCGCCTCCCTTCTGTTGGGTCCACTGAAGGACCCTGAAAACCGGATACGCCAACAGGGCCAGCCCCAAGAGCACACTACGAATTCCTGAAAAGGAGCGAGTCTCGACCGAATTGGGGAAAATAATTCGGGTTCCGAAGGGATCTTCCACGATGCGAACTTTCGTGTGTTGCGGGCGCAGAACCGGCGTTTCCGGAAATCCCTCGATACGCACCGGCGCCAATCGTGGCGTCGCCCTGGCGACGTCCGCAGCCCCGGTTTGGCCGAGAAACTGATTGATCCGCCACACCGCCCAATCGAGTTCACCCTGGGAGAGGCCCGCGCCAAAACGCGGCTTGCTCTCGTCACTCAAATCGCTGACCACGACTAATTCGCTACCCTCCACTGGGCCGTCCGGGGCGTCTCCGATCTCGATCCCCTCCGGTATACCACAATAGGGGCCGCGACTACCATGCTTCTGACCGCCAACACGGCCCGTAAACTTGCCAGAAAGACCCCAAGCCACCCTAATTCGCGGAAAATTCAACACTGCGGCACTTTTTCAGCGTACCTCGACCGGTCATTTCCTGTTGTCTGTTCTGATTCTTCGCTCCGTTGCCACTTATGCTGTCCCCGCAACTCCGGGCTGGCTCTCAATCGCGCGCTTCGCTCAACTATTTCACGCAAGAGCGGTTTTTCCGTAGGAAATGGCTAACACTGGCTTAACCGGCCTCCACGGACCCCGTGCCGGCAACTGACATCGTACTTGTCGAGCAACAGTTGGGAAATCCAGGTTTAGCTGTGGGTCAGGTGCAGGAGCCAGTCGTCGGCGCCGGCCGGGGGCTTTAGATCCTGCCCCGACTCTGTGAGGCCGCCGTTGCGCCGGTCGGTCGTGTCTTGGGCGTTGATCCAGGTGATTCGGCAGGGGCCGCCGTCGATCTTGACGCTGACGGTGTAGGGCCGCTCCAAGTAGACCAGGTACTCCTTGCCCTCATCGGCCAGGCAGTAGCCCCTGCTTACGAGGTCGGGGCGGGGCTTCATGCGATGGAAAGGAACGTCCTCGAAAAAATCCCAGACCTTCTTGATCGTGTCGTGGCGTCGCTGAATCTTCCGGTCGAGATCGAGCGAGCCGCTAAAGCCCGAGGAAGAGTTGCCGCTCATGTCGGCGAAGTTGATCGCGGTCGCCGACATCATCATCACGTAGGCGTTCTTGCGAATGTCCTCGGTGTCGTACCGCGGATGATAGATGTTGCCCGGCCAGAGCGTTTCCTGGGCGTAGAGCGGTTTGGCTTCGTGATGGTTTTGCAGCTGGTCCCGGCTGAGCTTTCTGCGCCTGACGGTCTTGGGCCCCTGGAGGACGCCGTACGAGGTCCAGTCCGCCTCCTTGAACGCATCGTCGCCCGTGGGATTGTGGACGGAGAGGAGATGTCCGTAGACGTCGAGCGATTCGATCTCCCGGCCGAGCCGGTGGATTTCGTCCTCGCTCAGGTAGGGCTTTGCCTTCAACGTCGGCTCGGGCCCGCCCACTATGAACAGGACGTTCCAGTACGCCCCCAGGCGTGCCAGCATGTAGCGGATGTAGAGATCCTGCTTGCTCCTGTCTTTCGGGAAGTCCGAATCGCGGCCAAAGAAACCGGCAAACGGATACACAAGGATCTTGCGCGCGGCCAGGTCATCCAGAACCTTTTCCATGCGCTGAAACTCGCGCGGGTTGGGCCTTTGCCGTTTGGCGTCCCACAGGTCCGGCGTGTTCCAGCCTTTGCCTCGCCCCCCGCTGTCGCGATTGAGATAGCAACTGGCCACCGACAGCATGTTGTAACCCTGCGCCTGGGCCCAGTCGAGAAAGGCGCTGCGCTGTGAGGGGCTCCATTTGTCACCCGTGACGGAGTTGTCGGCGTCGGCGAAGAAGCGGTCCCCGACGTGGAGGCTGCGAATCACCACGGGCTTCTCGCCGGCGTAGGCGAACCAGATCGGATTCGGCTTGTACGCCGCGAGCACGCCCGGAATCTCCGAAGGCACACACTCGAACGCGCCCTTGCGTGCGACCGAGCCGTCGGAAAAACTCGCCTCGTAGCGCCACGTACCCACCCGGTCCGGCATGAACCGAATCCGCCAGGTGCCGTTGCCGTCGTAGAAGCCCCGGAGCTCCACGGTCTCGCCGTCCGGCGCTTCGCAGGTGACGTTGAGCGTGACATCCGTGTAGGGATCGGCATATTCGCCCCCGTTGACCAGCGACACTTCGAAACGGTCCCACCGGCCTACCTTCGCAGGGGCCTTCGCTTCCTGGCGCAACTTCGCCTGCTGGGCCATCTCCTGACCGATCGTGGAATAGTAGTACGCTTCGTTCAGTTGCGTCTGCCCGGGCGGTAGCACAATCGGCGGTTGCCCGAAGGCGCCGGACCCTCCCGCCGCACAGACCAAAGCACATGAAACCATCAGGATGTGCATTCTACCAGACATGCCTGCGTCCTCCTTAACAGCAAGCCCAAACCTCCGTGTTCCCCGCTTCACGGAACGACCGAAATGACGAACTACACTGACCTTATACCGTCTTCTCGCGAAAAATCAAGCTTTTTCTGCCCACTGCCGCATCCTTTCCGGGCGCCCAAACGGTTTCCTGCGTTTGAGCTCAGTCCTCGCAGGTTTCGGGCGGCAGCGTCAAGTCCGCAGGACTCGGCGATGGTCTCAGGCACAGGATGCCTGCCGCTGCCCGGGAAACAGGCAAACCCACGACTTCTCTTGCGTGCGTTGGGACGCGCCGGGAAGATACTGACGGCACGCAGACCTTGCACGGGCCTCCGCGCTTTGATACATTCGCTCCCGCCGGCCGGACGTGCGACATTGCGAGCAGGTGCGGCCGCCAAAGGAACGACTCTTCTTAGGGATTTGGTGCGATGGAACAGTTGACGGATTGGCTGCTTCGAACGGGACTGAACGAAACCGCAGCAGAGATCGCCGCGCGGGTGATCGCGCTTCTGCTCATGATCGTCGCGGCGTACGTGGCGAACTTTCTCGCCAAAAAGCTCCTCCTGCGGGCCATCCGAAAGCTGGTCGAGCGTACCAAAACCGTCTGGGACGACATGCTCGTCAAGCGAAAGGTCTTCAACCGGCTGTCGCATTTGGCTCCGGCCCTGGTCATCTACGCGATGGCACCTTTCGTGGGTAGGAACAGCGAGGCCGCCATCGCCACGATCCAGCGCGTCGCCATGGTCTATATGGCGGGGGTGGGCCTGCTCGTGCTCGACGCCTTTCTCAGCGCCGTCATCGACATCTACCGCACCTTCGAAACGGCCCAGAAGAGGCCGATCCGGGGATTCGTGCAGGCGGCGAAGATCATCCTCTACGTCGTCGGCGCCATCATCGTCGTTTCGATTATCATGGGCAAATCGCCCGGCCTGCTCCTGGGCGGACTCGGCGCCATGACCGCGGTCCTCATGCTCATCTTCAAGGACTCGATCCTCGGCCTCGTCGCGGGCATCCAGCTCAACACCAACCAGATGCTGCACATCGGCGACTGGATCGAGATGCCCAAGTACGGCGCCGACGGTGACGTCATCGACATCACCCTGACCACCGTCAAGGTGCAGAACTGGGACAAGACCATCACCACCATCCCCACCTATGCCCTGATCAGCGACTACTTCAAGAACTGGCGGGGCATGTCGGAATCGGGCGGCCGGCGCATCAAACGCTCGATCCATATCGACATGACCAGCGTCAAGTTCTGCACCGCCGACATGCTCGAACGCTTCAAGCGCATCAAGTACATCAAGGAATACATCGAACGCAAACTTCAGGAGATCAACGAGCACAACACCGCCGAGGGCATCGACGAGACCGACCTGGTCAACGGCCGGCACCTGACCAACATCGGCACGTTTCGCGCCTACGTCGCGGCGTACCTGCGCCACCATCCCAAGGTCCACCAGGACATGACCTTTCTCGTCCGCCACCTCGAACCCACCAGCGAGGGCCTGCCCATCCAGATCTACGTCTTCAGCAACGACCAGGTCTGGGCCAACTACGAAGCGATCCAGGCCGACATCTTCGACCACATCCTCGCCGTCATCCCCGAATTCGACCTCCGAGTCTTCCAGAATCCAACGGGGGCGGATTTCAAAGCGATCCAGGTCGGCACATCGTGACCTGCTCGTGCAATGTGGCGGTTTGCCCCAGCCAGAGGGAAAAGGAGCTACAATGAACAACGCCCATCGATGCATCGTTTCGATTTTGGTGCCCCTGGCCGCTTCCGCCACTGCCATCGCCGCAAAGCAACGTGTCGCTCTCTACAACGTGCATGAGGTTGCGTTTGCCGGTCCCACCTTTGGGCCGGCGGATGTTCCGGGGCGGGATGTGGAGTTGGTGACGCAGTGGCGGCATGAGAGTGGGCAACCGGTCTACAGGGTGCATGGGTTCTGGGACGGCGACGGGAAAGGCGGGACCTCGGGCAACGTGTTCAAGGTGCGCTTTTGTCCGACGAAGACCGGCAAGTGGACGCTGGTCGAGACGACGTCCAACAAGTCCGAGCTGAACGGGCAACGCGAAGGATACGCTATCACCTGCGTTGATTCGGAGCACCCGGGTTTCTGGATCGTGGATCGCCGGCGCACGAGCGGGCGGTGGTACCGGCGGTCCGACGGCTCGCATCCCTACATCTTCGGCAATACGATGTACAGCTTTCTGTCCGAGCGCAACAACAAAGGTCCCAGCGGCGGCAACGTCGCCGACGACATCCGGGGCAACGCGGGGTACTTCAAGAAAGTGCGTTTCTCGATCACGGGCGACCGTTATCCTCATCCGCAGGTCAAGCCTTTCCTCGACGACGCGGGCCGGCCCACCGACGACGGGGACTTCTCGCATCGACCCAATCCCGCGTGGTTCCACGGCCGCGTCGACGTGGCGGTCAGAGAAGCGTACGAACACGATCTCATTGCCGACCTGATCCTCAACGGCCCGGACACCGAGGACTCGCGCTCCGTGCTGAAGGCCGGACACAACGGCGGCGACCCCACGCCCCTGCTGAGATACATCGCCGCCCGCTACGGAAGCTATCCCAACGTCTGGATCTGCCTGGCCAACGAATTCGATATCAAGAGGCCCAAGTACACGCCCAAACAAATCGCCCGCTTCGGCCGCATCATGAGGCAGTTCCTGCCCTACCCGACGCCCATGAGCGTCCACGCAAGTCAGCGAGACTGGCACGCCCAACTCAACACAAAGCCGGCCTGGCACGACCACGTCATCATCCAGAAGAAAATCAAGAAACTGCCCATCGCCGCCGACTGGGTGTCGCGCAACCATGCGATCGGGGGCAACGTCCCCGTCATCGACGACGAGCTCGCCTACGAGGGCGCCGGGGACGGCTGGAGCGAGGCCGACGTAATCGAAGCGCACCTCGGCGCGTTCCTGGGCGGCGGCTACGGCACCACCGGGCACAAGCCGGCGAGCAAGCAGGGACATTACTTCTGGGGCCGCTTCCGGGCCGTCGAGCACAAGGCTGCCGACAACCTGCTCTGGCTGCGCCGCGTCATCGATGAGAACATTGCCTTCTGGCGCATGACGCCCGTGAACGATCCCGATCCCGCCGACGCGACCATCGGCATCTTCGCCAACGTCCACCCGGATTTCCGCGCGCTGGCCTGGGAAGGAAAGGAATACGTCCTCGGTACGAATCAGGCTCGTGCGAAAATCAAAGCCGCGCTGCCCGCCGGCACATGGCAAACCACGCGCTACGACGTTCTCAGCAAGCAGAAGACGAACATCGGCACGAACGCGGCGGGGACGTTTCTCTTCGACGCCCCCCACCGTCGCGCCGTGCTCTTTCATTTCAAACGTATACAGGAATAGGAGCCTACCGCAATGAAGCTCCGCGTTGCAGCGATAGTCACGCTCGTCATTCTGTTTGGCGTTTGTTGCGCCGGCGCGAAGGCGGCGCACGATCCGAATCGCGTGGTGCGCATCGCCGTGCTCCAGGCGGGCACCGCCCACAGCAGCTCGCGCAACCCCGGCTGCGACGCGAACTTCCGCCTGCTCGCGGGTCTGGCCCGACAGGCCGCCAAAGCAAGGCCCGACATCATCGTCTTTCCGGAATACGCCATCTCCGGGTGGCCCTATCCGCCGGAGCACGTCATGAACGGCCTGGCCGAAACCATTCCCGGCAACGGACCCTGGTACGCCCGCTACCGGGCCCTGGCGGCAGAGATCAAAACGGCCGTGCTGGGCTGGCTGGTCGAGGCGGATGCCGGCAAGCTCTACAACTGCGCGTTCCTGATCGATGAAGCCGGCCGCTTCGTCGGCAAGTATCGAAAAGTGCACGCCAATCTTGGCGAGCAGACCTGGTGGGGCTGGTCCCAGGGCCGGACGCTCGCGCCCATCGAGTACGACGGCGTCAAGTACGGGATCAGCATCTGCTCGGACATGTGGTTCCCGGAGACCGTGCGCTGCGAGGAGCTGCTCGGCGCCAACGTCATCCTCCACCTCTCCATCGGCGACGACATGGGCCACATCGTTCCGGCGCGGGCCTTCGACAGCGAGATTCCCATCGTGATGGCCATCTTCCAGGGCGGTTCCTACGCCGTCGATTCTCAGGGCAAGCGGCTCGGAAAACTGCCCGCCGAAAAGCCCGGCTGGAGGGTCTTCGAGTTCCGCCCTTTCACAATGCAAATCGGCAGGAAATACGGCGGGCTCTGGATCCCCAAGCTCGGCCAGAAGAACCTGCGCAACGTCGAGGCCTACCGCATCCTGGTCGACCCGAACACGCGTCCGCCCTGGACGCAAATCTTCCTCGACGACGACGGCAGACCACAAACGCGCGAGCAATTGCTCCGGCGTTTCAAGGGACGCTACGACGCGCGCGACCCGGACGGACACACGACGAGAGGAACCACGCGCAAATGAGCATCGCATTGGATTACCAGGAACTGCTGCGAACACTTCCGCCGGCCCGTACGATGCCGGAAGCGCGGGCGCACATTCGCCGGATGAACGAGGAGGCCGGTGACAAGCTCGTGGTTCTGGACGACGACCCGACCGGCTGCCAGACCGTTCACGACGTCACGGTGCTGACCGAGTGGCCGGACGATCTGCTGGCCAAAACCGCCGACGCAAACGATTGCTTCTACGTCCTGACGAACTCCCGGGCCTTCTCGAAGCAGCAGGCCGTCCGGATCAATCGTGGCGTCGTGGAGCACCTCCTGCGGCAGCTCCCGCGCGAGCGACTGAAGATCGTCAGCCGCAGCGATTCGACGCTGCGTGGCCATTTCACCGCGGAAACGCGTGTCCTGATCGATCTGCTCGGACCCTTCGACGGGCTGCTCGTCGTCCCCTACTTCAAAGCGGGAGGCCGGCTGACCGCCAACGATACGCACTACGTCCTGCACGACGGCACGCTGGTGCCGGCCCATGAGACCGAGTTTGCACGGGACCCCGTTTTTGGATTCAAGAGTTCGCATTTGCCGGCCTACGTCGAAGAAAAATCCGAAGGACTCTGGAAGAAAGAGGACGCGATCAGCATCACACTGCACGACATTCGCGAAGGCGGCCCGGACCGGGTCCTCGAGAAGCTCGTGACCGCCGACAATGCCCGGCCCGTCATCCTCAACGCGCTGTGCGACGAGGACCTGGAGATCGCGGTCCTCGGCTTGTGCCGGGCCGAAGCGACGGGCAAGCGGTTCCTCTATCGCACCGCCGCCTCGTTCGTCAAGATCAGGGCGGGCATGGAAGACATTCCGCTCTGCGAGCCGCCGGCGCCGGCGGGCAAGGGCCTCGTCGTGGTCGGTTCGCACGTGGAGAAGACCACCCGGCAATTCCGTGCGCTCGTGCGCCGGGCGGACATCGCCCGCATCGAGGTGCTGGTCAAGGACGTCCTCGGTGACGGACGCACGCACGCCCGCGACGAAGCGGTCCGGGCAATCGATGTGGCGCTGGCGCAGAACCGGTCGGCCGTGCTATGCACCGAGCGGCGGTACGCCCTTTCGGGCAGCGATGAGCAGCGACTCCGCGCCGGTGTGGAAATTTCCGACTTCCTCTGCGCGGTCGTGAGGTCCCTGAAACATACGCCCGATTTCGTCATCTCCAAGGGCGGCATCACCTCGTGTGACGTCGCACAGAAGGGCCTCGGCGTGAAAGAGGCCCTCGTTCTCGGCCAGATCCTGCCCGGCGTGCCGCTCTGGCGGCTCGGGCCCGAGAGCAAGTACCCGGGACTGCTGTACGTCGTGTTTCCCGGAAACGTCGGCGGCGACGAGGCGCTGTACGAAGCGTACGCAAAATTCGCAAAACGATAGCAGCCATGGCAAAACAAAGCCATGAAACGTAAACCAGGGAAATCAAAGATCAAAGATGAGGATAGCAGGTAGTTGAGATGTTTGTCTTGCAGCCATGGTGAGCCTCCTTGCCAATAAGGGTATCCCCCGGGACGCGACTGAGGGGCGCATGCGTTGTTCTCCGTTGGCCTCCTTTCTCTCCGAATTGTCTCTGCGTTGTTGCGGAGAGTGATTCGAGTCTTCAACTGTCCGCGTCAGACAACAGGCAGAAATCAAGCCCATCGGGCCCGGGACGCCGGCCCCGAATTGTCATGATGAACCTACCTTGTTGTCGTTATGACGAACTATTCTGGCGTGCGCAGGAACCTCCGTTTCTGACGCACTCACGCGGCGGCCCACAGCATTGCATGTCGCCTGGTCCCTGCCGCATGCGTAGATTGTATGCACCGACAAGAGAGCAAGTCAATCGTGACAACTGCGTTGCGCGTAGTCAATTCGGATGACACATGAGGCCGCCGTTGAACATTAGCGTGCTCTGGCGCGAGATCGGCGACAACGCCGGGATTTACCGCGACACGCCGATCGGCATCGACGACGTGGAGGGGCTTCGCATCGGGCAGTACCTCGACCTGCCGCTATCGCTCTCGGCGGGCGCTTCAGCCCGGTTGGGCTCGGTGTTCTCAGTGACTGTGAATTTGGGAATGCGAGGGCGGTGGGCTTTGAATTGATTGAGGATGATTGATGATTGATCGAAAACCGCGAAGCGTGAAGCGTGTTTTGCTTGCGGTTTGGAGACGGCACCTCGTATTTCGTCGTTCGTATCTCGCCTTTCTTTGGGGCTTTTTGGGCCGTGATCGCGGCTGCAATGACGTTCTCAGACGCCGCCAGGTGGATCGAGCGTATGGTATTGAGAGGCCGGGACATGACGAAATGGCGGTGAAATGGCGGATTGTGCGGGGCGGCGGCAAATTTTTTTGGGGGGGACAAGCCCAGATTTGTGACCAAGGCTATTGAAATCCGGTGCTGCATGTGGGTATCATAGGCTATATAGCGTGCAGGAGCACCGGCTGTGCGGTTAGATGGGAAATCCTGCAAGAGGACCATCGGCTCGGTCAGTCCGGCGCCTCATGTAGGCAAAGGGCTGTTGTCGCAACGTGCCGCGGAGGGAGTGTCGTCGGTGTCCAGGCGAGGGCAATTCACAGGGTGCCAACTTTGGCAGAAGGAGGATGTATCATGTTCAAGCGATCATTTCTTGTGTGCCTCTCTATCTTGATCCTGGGCTCGGCCGGATCGGCGATGGCCGCATCCGACCCCAGCCTCGTGGGCTGGTGGACGTTCGACGAGGATTCCGGCACCACCGCGATGGATTCCTCAGGTAGTGGCCCCGACATCCCGCTGGTGAATACGACCTGGGAAGAGGGGTATTTGGGAGGTGCCGTACATTTCCATGGCGAGGGCTATGGACAAGATACGGCTTTTACCTTCAGCGAGAATGCCATCACGGTATGTGCCTGGGTGTGGCACGATGCGTTCGTGGCCGGTCAAGTCGAGCGATACGTGACGATTGGCCCGGAAGTCGCGGTCATTCGCAGGAACTCCGATGGACGACTACACTTCTACGCCACCGTCGGCGGCTCGTTCTCGCACATTTACGTGAGCGACGTTCTCACGGAAGGCCAGTGGCACCACGTTGCGGGCACCTGGGACGGGACCACCCAGATCCTCTATCTCGACGGCGTGGAACTTGCCAGGCTGACGCCTGCGGGTGTTCTGGCCGGTGGAACGATGATCCGGCTCAGTAGTCCGGATGGAGAGCCCCTGAATGGGATGTTGGACGACGCTCGCATCTACAACCGTGCGCTGTCGCAGGATGAGATCCTGAGCCTGATGTCAACCGAGCCGGCGACGTCCGCCTTCGGACCGTCTCCCAAAGACGGGGCCATGGTGGGACAGACAACGGTGCAGCTTACATGGCGTCCGGGCGAGTCCGCCGCTTCGCACGAGGTCTACTTCGGCGAGAGTTTCGACGATGTAAGCGAAGGCCTGGTGGAACCGGTCATTACGACGGATGCATCACTTACGGTTGGAACGACGACGCCCTATGCGACAGGGTTGACCCCGGGCCAGACGTACTACTGGCGAGTCGACGAGGTGAACGATCTCGATCCGAACAGTCCGTGGAAAGGCAGTGTCTGGAGCTTCTGGGTCCAGCCGCTGAAGGCGTACAATCCCGCTCCGGCCGAGGGGGTCCCGTTTGTCCTGCTCGAACCGGACCTGGCCTGGGAAAGCGGCATGGGCGTCCTGTTTCACACGGTGTTCTTCGGCGAGAGCTACGAGGAAGTCGATGCCATGACGACCGGCTGGATGACGGCCGCTGCGACCATCGCCCCGGCATCGCCGCAGTTGTACGGACCGCTGGAGGCCGAAACCACGTATTACTGGCGCGTCGACGAGTTCGCCATGACCGGGGTCACGACCAAGGGCGATATCTGGAGCTTCACGACCGTGCCGGAGATCGCGGTTGCCGATCCCGACCTGACGGGCTGGTGGACACTCGATGAAGGCGTGGGCGCGACCGCCGTGGATTGGTCCGGGCACGGCCATCATGGCACGCTCGTTGGAGATCCGCAGTGGACAGACGGATACCACGGCGGCGCCCTGGAGTTCGACCGTGGCGACTACGTCGAGACGGGCACGAACGCTACCGACCTGGGCATCGACGGCGGCAAGCCCAAGACGACCATGGCCTGGGCCCTGACCCGCAGCTTCAACGGCGGCGGTCTCTGGGACCTTGGCTCCAACAACGACGGACGCAACTGGTCCGTACGGACCACGGGCAACCTCAACGAATGGCGCGTCCAGCGCTGGGGCTTCCCGACCTACGATTTCGATGTCACGGTAC
>CAYPZL010000159.1:0-13517 GCA_964415045.1 uncultured Pirellulales bacterium
GTCCTCAACCATACCAGAGAACGCGACCGGAGGCAGCCTTTCATGGGATTACGCGTTCAAATCAAAGATCAATGTGCAAAGGGCAAAATTGCCCCGGCGCGCCGGGGGCGTGACGGAATGGAGTTAGACGCCTCCCCTACCCATCCACTCATCTACGGGCTCCGGGTCACGGGGCACGGCGTTTCCATCATCGTTTGATTGTGGGCAGGGCGGCTACGGGCACGGCGGAGCGTTTGCGGCGAGTTTTTCGTTTGCGCCGCGCGGCCAGTCCGTAGGCCAGTCGTGGCAGGTTGGGCAGCGCTACCAGCAGGTCGCGGCCGGTGACGAGCTTGATTTTCGCGGCTTTGCGGGCGATATGCAGGATTTGCGACAGATCGTAGAACTCGTCGCGGATGCGGTTGCGAATCTGCTTGAGTTCTTTCCGGCCGTACCGGTCGGAAAACACGGGCCCGCCGATGCGCTCGAAGTAATAGCCCGGCGTGGACTCTACGATCTCCTTGAGCGGGGAGAACTTCTCGACGCGGAGCTTCTGGAAGCTGATGGAATCGACCCCGATCTCTTTGGCGAACTTCGGGATATAGAGCATTTCCTCTTCCGTCTCGCCGATGTTGCCGTAGATGAAATAGCCATGCAGGAAGAAGTCGTATTGCGTCAGGACGGCGAAGGCGTCGCGGATTTGCTGCTGCGTGATGCCCTTCTGAAGCTGCTTGAGGATGCGGTCGTGCGGCGACTCGATCCCGAGCAGGAACACCTTGAACCCCGCCTTCTGCGCCTTCTCGAGGATGCGCGGGTGCTTGGCGATGTCGATGCGGGCCTGGACGATGAACCGCTTCTTGATGTTGTTTTCCAGGATGAGGTCGCAAAACTGCTCGCTGCGGGCGGGGTTTGTGAAGAAGTTGTCGTCGCTGAAGAGAACGGTGTCGGCGGTGACGGTCTTCAATTCCTCGATGACCGATTCGACCGGGCGTTCGGTGTAGCTGCGCTTTTGCCCGAGCGGATTGAGACTGAAGGTACAGAACTTGCATTTGAAGGGGCATCCCCGGGTCGTGAGCACGGTGTCGAACGTGTGGCTGCTGATGCGCGCGCCGTACTGGGTCAGACAATACGTGTTTCGGCGCAGCGACCGGTCGGGAAACGCGATGTGCGCGATGTCGGGCAGGGGATGATTTTCGTTGTGCACGACGCGCCCGTCGCGCCGGTAGGAGAGTCCGCGAATGTCCTCGGGCGGGACCCCCGTGACGATCTGCTGGATGATCTCTTCGCCCTCGCCGCGGACGATCATGTCGATGTTCGGACAACGATCGAACAGATACTCCACCTCCTGCGTGGCCTTGTAGCCTCCGACCACCGTGGTCACCTCGGGCGGGAGCCGGGAGATGAGATCGCAGACGTTGTTGAACTGCGACTGCCAGACGATGCTGATGCACAGCAGATCGACTTCGTCGCGGATGAACCGGCTGAGGACCTCCGGGTCCTGGTAGGCCTTCTCGTGGCGCAGATCGAGCAGCGTCAGCTTGCCGACGAGTCCCTTCATGCTGGCGGCGATGTACTCCAGGCCGGTCGGGGGGAAGACGCCCATCGCGAACGTGCCGGCGCCGAAGTACGGATTGAGAGCGAGAGCGTGGTGGTATCTGGTCATCAGGTAATCATAGAAGCAAAACCCGGCAGATGCGCCTGCATCGCGAGCAGGGATGTACTTCTTCCTTTGGATCAAGGTTTCTTGTCACGCGCGCCAGGGACGGTCCCTGTCGGTCGCTTTGGCTATTACGTTTCTGGCGATGATCGCGTTCTCTCGAATTTGAAAATCGAACATTCCCACGCAGACGAAGTCGGCGCCGTTTTCGAAGGCGTATCGGAATCCTTCGCGGGGATGGATCGCGCCGGCGGCCAGCACCTTGAACGCGATCCAGGGTCGGGGGACGCTGCGCATGAACTCGATCGTCTTCTCCGGCGTGATCGACCAGATGTTGTCGTGGTCGTGCGCGCCGCCGCTGTCGACGTTGAACTCGACCCGCTTTTCCTTCGGCGTGGCGGACCAGTAGTTGCCGTGGTGCAGCGTTTTCATGTAGAAGTCCGGGCGGATGCCCGCCTTCTCGACCGCCATCGGCACCTCGACAGAATGCCCTCCGATGCCGGCGATGAGCCCGTTGTCCCGGATGAACTCGACCGCCTCGCCTAACAGATCGACGCGCCCGCCCTTGACGAAGCTGTCGCCGACGCCGCCCTGGACGTACGCGCCGACCGCCCCGTTGTCGATGGCCCGCTTGATGTTGGTTGTGACATCGGTGGTCTTCGGATGCACCTGGGCGATCCACTGAATCTTCCCGCCGCGCTGGCTCCAGTACCGCTTCAGGAAGTGCGAGCCCGCGCCGATGATCGTGTTGATCCCCCGTTCCTCGGCCAGCTCCAGGGTCGCCTCGATCCGCTCGGGCGTGGCGTAGGCCTTGAACAGGTCGCGCAGATACTTCAGGTCCCGGCTGTGCGACCAGCCGCTGAACTGATTCTCTCCGATGATCAACCGGCTGACCGTGACGTTACCGATCTTGCCCACAGGCATCTGCGCGTCCGACATGTTCGACCTCCATCAGTCTGTCGTGTTTCGTGCGCCGACCGAATGCAGACCATTTTACCAACAGATCGCGCACATTTCTTGCAGAAAACCCGGGGATTAATTTTTTTGCGCCGCCTCAGGGCAACTCGGCGAGGAACTCCCACGCCAGACACGGATAGTCGGATTCGGGCAGGTACCAGACGTCCTCAGCACCGTTCTCGGTTTCGTCGACGAAGTCCCAGCCGGCGGCGAGGAAGGTCTCGGGCGTTTGCATCTCGGTGGTGGTTTTGCCCGCGCCGCTGGCGCTGGCGGTCTGGCCGGTGGCTTGCGTATCCCAGAAGCAATGGCTCACCGCGCCGCCGTTGCGTCCGACCAGTCCGCCCACTTCGCGGGCGCCGGTTCCGGCGGTGACACTGCCGGCAGCGTAGCAGTTGTCGATCGTGCCTCCTCCGGCGTTTTCGCCTACGAGGCCACCGACGGACACGGTGTAGGGACCCGCCTCGACCGTGGCGGTTGAATAGCAATCGCGCAGAATCCCGGCGTTGTCGGCGACGAGCCCGCCGATATCGGCGCCGCTGCCGCTGACCGTGCCGGCCGCATAGCAACGCAGGATCGCGCCGCCGGAGGTGTCGCCCACCAAGCCACCGACATCGTCCTGTCCCGAGACCGCGACCGTGGCGCAACATTCGCTGACGGTGCCGCTGCGATTGCCGCCGAGAAGCCCGCCGACGTTCTGGGCGCCGGTGACCCGGCCCGCCGCCGAGCAGCCTGCAATCGTGCCGGCCCAGTTGTACCCCACCAGGCCCCCGACGTTCCGGCCGCCCGTCACGACCGCGCCTTCGACGTGGCAGCCGCGGATCGTCCCCCGGCCCAGATAGCCGACGAGAGAGCCGCAGGACTCGCCCGCGCCGCCGTCCACGCTCGGAGAGGCCAGCGTCAGGTTCGCAATCTCGGCGGTGTCACGCGTGACGTAGCCGAAGAGCCCCGCGACGTTGGTCTCGGGGCCGGCGTAGCGGAAGTTGGCGATGGTGTGGCCGTTGCCGTCGAAGGTGCCCGTGAAAGGCTCGTCCTCGTCGTAGCGGCCGATAATGTTGAAGTTATCGGCTGAATGAGAGCCCAGATCGATATCCGCCATCAGGCGAAAGTGCGCGTTCCAGTCTTCGACGCTCGCGCCGAGGGCGCTGAGATGCTCGGCCGTGTAGATCAGATAGGGCTCGTCGGCCGTACCGCTGCCGGCGCCGTATCTGGCGTGCAGGCCCGACGGGGACTTGCTCGCCTCCGCCGTCCCGCCATAGGCGCCCATATTGACCAGACCGCCGTTGGGATACGGCTCGAACGCCACCGCACTCTCCGGATCGCCCGCGTCGATGCAAGGGCTGGTGACCTCGTCCTGGACCCAGCTTGCGCTAACCGGGTCCCACCGTCCTGCCTCACTTCTGAGGTGATAGTCCCCCTCAACGAAAGAGTCGTCGTTCGGATCGTCCGGCGTACCATTCGCATCCCAGTGCCCCGGATGCACAAAGCGAGGATCGGCGTCAATGTTCCCTTCGCCCGGCCAACCACCCTGGACATTGCTGTAGGTCACATCAACGGCCGACTCGTTGCTATCGCTTATCTCACCCTCGTTATGCCAAAGGACACAATTTGCCAACAGGCCGTAACTCTGTTCGGCAAAGCATATGGCGCCATCACGCTCCGCCCGGTTGGCGCTGACCGTGCAGTTGATAAATGTGACCGTGCTCTCTGAGTTAAATATCGCCCCGGCACGGCGAGCCCGGTTTCCGGTAAACACACACTGCTGCACCGTTGCGACGCACGCAGCGTTGCTCATCGCGCCGATCCAGAGTGCGGAATTGGCGCTGAAGACGCACCGGAGAAGGCTTGGCCGGCCACGACTGCTGTGCATCGCCCCACTGATTCCGGCGGTGTTCGCGCGAAAAGTGCAGTCCGTCAGTGTCGGGCTGCCTTCGATGTTGTACATTCCGCCGCCGCACATCGCGTGGTTCCCGGTGAAAGTGCAGTGGACGAGAGTCGGGCTGCCGGATTCGTTGTACAGGCCGCCCCCGCAGACCTGTTTGAAATCATCGTCGGCTGGATTGCCGGGAGAAAAGCCCATCGCCGCGCCACCTCTTATCGTGAATCCGTCCAGGACGGCGATCCGGTCCGTACCGCTGCTCGTAACGACATGATAACTGTTCGGCGAGCTGGACGCCCAGCCTTGGACATCTTCAGCGGCAATATGCCCGCTCAGAATCGTCTCGTACAAGCCTATGTCTCTGGCATTTGGGTCTATCTCTCCGGCCCCCGCGTAGCCGCCTCTGATGCTGACGGCGTTGATTAGCCTGAACGTTGCGCTACGGTCTCCGAGCTTCAGGCTCGCGCCCTCATCCGGCTTGTAGGTGCCCCGGGCGACGCGGATTTCTGCCGGCTCACCGGTCGCCTCGGCCTCGGCCAGGGCGTCCTGGAGAAAGGTATACGC
Source organism: uncultured Pirellulales bacterium (assembly GCA_964415045.1). Classification (GTDB taxonomy): domain Bacteria; phylum Planctomycetota; class Phycisphaerae; order Sedimentisphaerales; family Anaerobacaceae; genus CAYPZL01. Next base: position 5,031 of record CAYPZL010000159.1, read on the forward strand.
CGTGACCCACGAGGAGCCGTCGCCCCCGGGCGGGGCGTCGTCATCGACGTGGACCGCCTTGGCGCCCGCACCACCGGCGGCAGCCAGCACCATTGTCACCACCGTCAGCAGCACGCGTGGGTTAAGAACCCACCCTACCCCGCTCGGAGGCCTGCCCTTCAAATGTAGGGTGTGCCCCGCACACCATCTTCGTGTCGAAGGATGGCGGTGTGCATGGCACAGCCTACGGCTACGGCGTTTCGCTGCGTTCGGGATGACAAGCAGGTCCTGCATCTCAGCCTTCTGTATGGAGAAATCCGTAGCTCCGCCGCTTTTTCTTCGTGACAGTCTTCCGCTTTCCGGCGTCCCTGCGTCGTCGGTTGGTCACGCTATCTATTACTATACCGATCCACCCCGATCCTGTCAACGCCCAATCCCTACCAGGTAGGGTGGGTTCTTAACCCACGCGTTTCACTTAGGAGCAGAGCTGGGTGAGGTCTTCGAGGGTTAGTTTGTCGAGGCGGTCTACGACTTTATCGGCGGTCTTGAGCTGCTCGGCGCCGTAGGTGTTGGTCACGGCGACGGTGCGCATGCCGGCGGCCCGGGCGGCCTGGAGGCCCCAGTGGGAATCCTCGACGACCGCACAGTGGGCCGGAGCGATGGGGCCGAAGCCGCGCTCGTTGAGCTTCTTGAGGGCCAGCAGGAAGCCGTCCGGATGGGGCTTGCCCCGTTCGACCTCTTCGGCCGAGACGATCGCATCGAAACGGTCGCGCAGCTTGGCCTGTTCCAGGATCAGCTCGATCTCGGCCCGCAGGGCGCCGGAGCAGATGGCCAGGGGCACGCCGCCGCGGGAGAGCGTGTCGAGGAACTCGCGGACGCCGTCGATGATGCTGCCTTCGTTCAGGGCCAGCTCCTCAAAGACTCGGTTCTTCCGGCCGACGAGGTCCGGGATCTGTGACGGATCGATCTTGAGGCGGCCCTCGTCGATGAGCGTCCGGTAGCAGTCCATATCGCTGAGGCCGAGGTACTTGCCGTAGTATTCCTGTTTGGTCAGCTCGAACCCATGCCCGCTCAGCACGCTGTTGAACGCGCGGAAGTGCAGAATCTCCGAATCCGTGATGACTCCGTCAAAATCGAATATGACCGCCTTGAGCATAATAGGTCCTATAGGTCCAATACGACCTATAGCTCCGGGACGGGGCCGGCGAGGACCTCGTAGTCGGTGAAGCTGGACTTATCGCCCTGGCAGATCAGGTCGGTCAGGGCCTTGATCTTCGGGGCGTTCTTTTCGACGTAGCGTCGGGCGAGCAGGGCCTTTCGCTGCTTCATGGGGACGGTCTGCCCGTTGGCGCCGCCGGCGACGGGGACGTCCATCTCGACCTTCGTGCTGGCCTGTCCGCAGAAGAGGTAGCCGTTGATCAGGTCGATGGCGATATCGACCAGGGCCCGGCCATAGAGGTCCATGTAGTCGTTGCCGTTGGTCTTGGTGAATTCGATGGCCGCCTTCAGTTGCTCGGTACCTTCGGCGAGCTTGTCGAGCAGGGGCTTGACTTCGGCGTCGTATTCGAGGTCGGCCAGGTCGGCCAGATATTTTTCCGTCGTCCCGCTGCACACGCCGCGGACGGCGGCGACGATCTGCAACTGGCTGGTGCCCTCGTAGATCGTGGTGATGCGGGCGTCGCGGGCGTGGCGTTCGCTGGCGTAGTCGCGCATGTAGCCGCTGCCGCCGAGGACCTGGATGGCGTCGTACGCCACGCGGTTGCACATCTCCGAGCAGTAGTACTTGCACATGGGCGTCAGCAGTCCGGCGTAGCGCTTGTACGACCGCGCGAGGTTCTTGAGCGCTTTGAGCTCGCCCTTGTCGGCGGGTGGATTCGCTTCGAGCCGCTTGTTGTATCCAAGGGCCAGATCGACCACGCGGGAGGCGTCGTAGAGCAAGGCGCGTCCGGCCTCGATACCGATCTTCATATCGATCATCATGTCGCGGACGGCGGGAAGCTTTTCGATGGCCACGCCGAACTGCTTGCGGCTGGCGGCATAGTCGCGGGCGATGCGATAGGCCGCCTCGGCGATGCCGACCGACTGGGCGGCGATGCCGATCCGCGCCCCGTTCATCAGCGTCGCGACGTAGGGGGCCAGGCCTCGCCTGCGCTCGCCGATCAACTGACACGGCGTGTTGTCGAAGAAGATCTCGCACGTGGGCGAGCCGTGAATGCCCAGCTTGTCTTCCAGCCGGCGAATGTGAACGGTCGGTCCCGGCTCGCACACCAGCAGGCTCAGGCCCAGCCCGCCGCTACGGTCCGGCTCGCTCCGCGCCAGCACCAGCAGGACGTCGCCGCAGCCGTTGGTGATGAAACGCTTGACCCCGTGCAGGAACCAGTTGCCCTCGTCGTCCTGGAAGGCTCGCAGCTTGACCGCCTGCAGGTCCGAGCCGGCGTCGGGCTCGGTCAGGACCATCGCCCCGGTCACCTTGCCCTCGGCGAAGGCAGGCAGGTACTGCTGCTTGATCTCTTCGGAGGCGAACGAATTGATCGTCTCGGCGATGCCCTGGAGGCCGAAGATGTTCATCAGCGAGGCGTCCGCCCGCGAGATGATCTCGGTGGCCATCGAGTAGGTCAGGTTGGGAAAGTTCAGGCCGCCGAACTGGTAGGGCAGGGTAAAGCCCATCACCTCGGCCTGGGCGAGCTTCTCCAGCGCTTCGGCGATGCCCTCGGCGCGGGTGACCGAGCCGTCGGCGTTCAGGACGTTGCCCTGGCGGTCCACGTCCTCGGCGCGCGGGGCGATGAAGTTGGCGCCGAGCTCGCCGAGCGAATCGAGCACCATGTCGTAATTCTGCACGGCCTCGTCGGTCCCGGCCGGGGCGTAGTCGAACTCTCCGGCGAAGCGGAAGCCCTCCTCGAAGGCCTCGGCCAGCTCCCCGAGGTTGATGTGCCGGAACAGGAACTGGATGTCGTCGTTATCTCTGTAGAAGTTGCCCATATCAGTTGTCCCTGGCATTTGGCGGCCTTCCGTAAACCCCAGCGTGCCTGTTGTCATGCTGAACGAAGTGAAGCATCCGGCCCTGGCGTTTGAGGTTCTTCACATTCGGGGGCCAGATCCTTCGCTAGCGCTCAGGATGACACACGCGCGTTGGTCAGCCGCTTTAGTCCTTAATTCCTTTCTCTTTGACCGCCTTGATCATCCTTGGCACGACGTCGTTGAGGTCGCCCACGATTTTGTAGTGGGCGACGTCGAAGATCGGTGCCTCGGGGTCGTTGTTAATGGCGACGATCTTCTGGCTCTCGGCCATGCCTGCCTGATGCTGGATCGCGCCGCTGATTCCGACGGCGATATAGAGGCTCGGCCGCACCGTGGTGCCGGTCTGGCCGACCTGATGGTCGTGGTCGATGAAGCCCAGATCGACGGCCGCCCGCGTCGCCGCCGGCGCCGCTCCGAGGCAGTTCGCCAGGTCCCAGATGAGCTTGAAGTTGTCCTTGCTGCCCACGCCGGCCCCGCCGGCCACGATCAGACGCGCGGCCTTGAGGTCCACCTTTTTGGGTCGCTTGTGCTCCTGGAGGATCTCGAGGGGCAGGGCGTCCGCCGTCAGGGTGACGGTCTCGGTGACGATTTCGCCCTTGCGCGTGACGTCGGGCTCGGGCATCGGCATGACGCCCTCGCGGACCGTGGCCATCTGGGGCCAGCGGTCGTAGTTGATGATCGTGGCGATGATGTTGCCGCCGAACGCCGGGCGAATCTGGAACAGCAGGTTCTCGTGAACCTCTTTGGTCCTGGCGATCTCGTGGTCGCCGATTTGCAGGTCGGTGCAGTCGGCGGTCAGGCCCGCCTTGGCGGCGCTGGCGATGCGCGGAGCCAGATCCCGGCCCGCCACGGTTGCGCCGTAGAGCACGATCTGCGGCTTGTGCTTGTGGATCAGGTCGAGAATCACTTTGGCGTAGCTGTTGGTCTGGTACGACTCCAGCAGCGGATGCTCGACTACGTAGACCTTGTCGGCCCCGTAGTGCGTGAGCTTGGTGCAGAGGTCCTCGACGCCCTCGCCCAGCAAGACCGCCGCCAGTTTCACCTTCAACGTATCGGCTAAGTGCCGCGCCTTGCTCATCAGTTCCAGCGGCGTATCTTCCACCTTGCCGTCGTGCTGCTCGGCGAACACCCAAACCTCGCCATCCCTGTTTACATCAATCATAGGTCGTATCTCGTATCTCGTATTTCGTGGTCCGTGACTCGTGGCTCGTGACTCGTACCGAATCTCTTGCGGTCGGCGCGCCGCGCCCCGTTTGCCTACGCGATGATTTTGTCGCTGATCAGCTCGTGGATCATGGCGGCGACGCCTTCGTCGGTGGGCTCGACCGCTTTGCTCTCCTTGGCGGCCAGGACGACGCTCTGGATGCGGTGGACCTTGGTGGGCGAGCCGTTGCGGCCGCACCAGGTCAGGTCGGCTTCGAGGTCGTCCAGGTTCCACTGCTTGATGAGAAGGCCCTTTTGCTCCAGGGCGTCGGCCGGATCGCCGGTCGCCCCGGCGTCCTGCTCGATCTCGGCCCGGCTGCGGGCGTTCTTGTACTTCATCATCCGCCTGGCGGCCGCGACGCGCGGGGTGTTGGCGTCGCCGGTGACGGTCAGCAGTACCGGAAGCCGGGTCCGGACCTGCTGCCAGCCGTTGCCGATGTTCCGCCGGACCGTCATGACGTCGCCGTCGAGCTCTTCGAGGGCCTCGACGTAGGTGATTTGCGTGAGGCCCAGCTTCTCGGCCAACTGGGGGCCGACCTGGGCGGTGTCGCCGTCGATGGCCTGCCGCCCGCAGAGGACGATGTCGTGTTCGATCTTCTTGACGGCGCAGCTCAGGATGTAGCTCGTCGCCAGCGTGTCACTGGCGGCGCAGCGGGGGTCGGTGACCAGGACGGCCTCGTCGGCGCCGCGATAGAGCGCGTCCCGCAGGACCTTCGCCGCCGCCGGCAGGCCCATCGTCACCACGGTGACGCGGCCGCCGAAACGGTCCTTGATCTGAAGGGCCATTTCCAGCGCGTTCAGATCCTCGGGATTGAAGATGGCCGGCAATGCTCCGCGGTTCACCGTGCCGTCGTCGTTCATGACCTGTCCGGTAATCTTCTGGGTATCCGGCACCTGCTTGGCCAGCACCACGCAATTGTAACCCACGTCTGATCTCCTATCAGTCCGTCCTTGCCTGACGTCCCTTTTCAAAAAGTTATTAGTTTACCGGCCTTTACGTCCAGGTCAACCTTAAAACGCCGCCCCGGGATGCCCCGTCCGGTCAAACCTCGCCCGGTCACGCCTCGTATAGATAGTATTAAACCCCCGGGAAGAAACGGTCGATTCCCTTGGCAATGGTGCTGCCGGTGTGGCAAAATCAGGAAATTCGGAATTGACAATGGCTCGCATAATCCGATAATGACGCGCGGCGGTGTTATCGGATGTACCCGCTGAAGCCGGATTCCCGGCTTCATAACGGCGTATGGATGCGGCCCCTGGGCGACCAGGGTGAAAGAATGACGACCGAAACGAATTATGACTCTGTGTTCGGCAAGATGGCGGTCGATCAGGGGCTCTGCACGGATAACGAGCTCCGCCACTCGCTGCAGGAGCTTCAGGAGCGGACCAAGATCACTCCCGTAATGCTGCGGGAGCTGATGATCGAGCTGGGCTACATCACGGCCAGCCAGGCCGAGCGGCTCAAGAAGAGCATCAAAGAGGACAAGGCCGCGGCCCACAAGATTCCCGGCTACAAGATCCTGGGCAAGATCGGGGCCGGGGCGATGGCGTTCGTCTACAAAGCCAAGCAGCTCAGCCTCAACCGCACGGTCGCGATCAAGGTCCTGCCCCGCCGCTTCAGCGAAAACCCCGAGTACGTCCAGCGCTTCTACAAAGAAGGCCAGGCCGCCGGCAAGCTCAACCACCCCAACATCGTCCAGGCCATCGACGTCGGCGAGGCCGGCGGCTACCACTACTTCGTCATGGAATACGTCGAGGGCAAGACCATCGCCGACGACCTCACCGGCGGCAACTGCTTCGGCGAGAAGGAAGCCATCGACATCATCATCCAGGTCGCTCACGCCCTCGCCCACGCCCACCACCACGGCCTCGTACACCGCGACGTCAAGCCCAAGAACATCATGATCAACAAGCAGGGCGTCGTGAAGCTGGCGGACATGGGTCTGGCCCGCGAAACCACCGACATCGAGGCCGCCCAGAGCGAGGCGGGCAAGGCGTACGGCACGCCCTACTATATCGCCCCCGAGCAGATCCGCGGCAAAATCGACATCGACGGCCGGGCCGACATCTACGGCCTCGGAGCCACGTTCTACCACATGGTCACCGGACGAGTCCCCTTCACCGGCGACGACTCCGCCGAGATCATGCGAAAACATCTACGGGAAAAGCTGGTCCCGCCCGACCATATCAATACCTCGCTCTCGGCCGGCGCCTCCGAGGTCATCGAAATCATGATGGCCAAACGCCGCGAGGACCGCTACAACGACGTCGAGGAGCTCCTGATCGACCTGGAGGCGCTGCGCGAAGGCAAGCCACCCGTCCGGGCCCACCAGCGCTTCGACGTATCCATGCTCGAGCAGCTCGAAGAGGGCGACGCCATCGAAACGCGGGAGCACGAGTACGGCGAGGAGCTGATCACGCGCTACCGCGTGGCCGTGCTGATCCTGGGCACCATCAGTGCAATCTCCGTCCTGATCATCGTGCTGATGCTCGTCTTTTAGCTCCGGCGGCGAACGCCCCCGCAGATACGGTCGTGCGGCTTTCCCAGCAGCGGAACGAAGACCAATGCCCAGAGGTGGAGCCAATTTTTCGTCGGAAGAACTGGTTCGCGTGCTGAGTCATTACGGCACCGGCGTGGTGCATCGGGTCAAGCCGCTCGCGGCCGGTAATCGCCGGGCTCCCAAGGTTGTTATCGTCGCCGACAAAGGGACCTTCCTGCTCAAGCGCCGCCCCCGCGGCCGCGACGACCTCGACAAGGTCGCCTTCGCCCACATGATCCAGCAGCACTTGGCCGCCCAATCCTTCCCCGTTACGTCCCTGCTGCCGACGACCGACGAGGACAAGACCACGGCGCTCAGCCTCGACAACCACATCTACGAGCTCTTCCACTTCGTGCCCGGCTCGCGCTACGACGGCTCGGCCCGTGCCACGCGCGAGGCCGGCCGGCAATTGGCCGTCTTTCACCGCCACTTAGCCCGCCTGGACTACCACGAGGAAACGCCCAACGGCTGCTTCCACGACGCCCCGTCCGTCCGGCGCTACCTCGATATGATCAGCCGCGACAAACGCACCGGCTCGGCCCGCAAGGCCAAAGCCGTCGCCGAGTCCCTGCTCATCCGCTACGACAAGGCCAGCGCCCGCGTCAACCGCTTCGGCTTCGAATCCTGGAAACGACAGGTCATCCACGGCGACTGGCACCCGGGCAATATCCTCTTCGCCGACGACAAGGTCGTGGCCGTCGTCGATTTCGACGCCGCCCGCGTCTCCTCGGCCATGACCGACTTAGCCAACGGCATGCTCCAGTTCTCCATCGTCGGCGACCGCCCCGATCCCGCCGACTGGCCCGACCACTTCGACCGCGAACGCCTCTTCGCCTTTCTCAACGGCTACCGCAGCGTTACCCGCCTGAGCCAGAGAAAGCTCTACAGCCTCGTCGACCTCATGATCGAAACCATGATCGCCGAGGCCGTCCTGCCCATCGCCGCCACCGGATTCTTCGGACACCTCTCCGGCCTCGACTTCCTCCAGATGATCCTGAGAAAAACAAAATGGCTCCGAAAAAACCGCCCCCAACTAACCGAGACCATGCTAAAAACACCGTGACTCGTGACTCGTGGCCCGTGACTCGTGACTCGTGCCAGGCGTATCTCGTGAAGCGTATCTCGTGACCTGTGCCACGTAGATGAGTAGAAGGGTAAATGGGTAGATGAGTCACCTTCCGCTCCCCGGGTGGCAGCGTCAAGCGCAGCTTGGCGATGGCGTCATGCGTTCTGAAACATGCACCACAGAGACGCAGAGCACACGGAGCGGCTTCTCTCAATGAACCCTATGTCACTTCCTCCGTGCCCTCCGTGCCTCCGTGGTGATCTTCTCAATACGAACTACGGAATACGCTTCACGCATATCGAACCGCAGATGAACGCGGATGAACGCCGATGGCAACGATGTCATTCCCTCGCAGAGCCTGCCCTCGACTTGATCGGGGGCGGGAATCCAGGCTCCGTAGGGTGTGCCATGCACACCATCTTCCTGGGCACGAATCACGGACCACGGATTTCCAAACCGCAGAGAACGCCGAGGACGCGAAGGAAACCGGATTCTGCCACAGAGGTCTCAGAGAACACCGAGAAAACAGCCAATCATCCGTAATCAATCCAGCACGACGTAATCCCATGAAAGGCTGCCTCCGGTCGCGTTCTCTGGTATGATTGAGGACAAGAAAGGAGGCAGTTATGAAAAAGTTCTACTCCAAGGTAGCGTGTAGTGGCATGGACGTCCATTACGAAT
>CAYPZL010000160.1:0-13439 GCA_964415045.1 uncultured Pirellulales bacterium
CAGAGCCTTTTCAATTCTCACCGGCATAGCCGGTGGATTACAGATTTATGTTCAGGCTACCCGTTGTCGACGGATTTGTCAAGAGCTACAAGCAGCCGCTGCGCGTGTTGCGAAGATCAGCCTCGTTTGGCGAAGGGGCCTCGGGCGCTGGCTACGATGCGGCGTTTGCCGTCGGTCCAGCGGCTTCTGTACCAGGTCGATTCGGGGAAAGTGTCATTCAAGTCGCTCATTTTCCGGGTGAGCATCTCCTTGTACTTCTCGAGCGTGCGGCGGTACGCGGGGTCGGCCGCGAGATCGCGCATCTGGTACGGGTCTTTGATGTTGTCGAAGAGCAGCTCCTTGCGGGGGAGGTTCTTCTTGCCGCCGCCTCGAAAGATGGCATACGTATAACGACAATCCCGCAGCGCCCGCCACTCGTGGCCGTCCTCCCAGACGGCGCAGGCGCCCGTATTCATGAGAAAGGCGGCTTCCGGTTCGGGGCCGGCCTTTCCCCGGGCGAGGTGACTGAGGTCCATTCCTTCGACCTCCTGCGGAATCCGGCGTTGCAGTCCGGCCAGGCCGAGGAGGGTGGGCATGATGTCCGGTGTGTTCATGCAGGCGTCCGAGACGAGACCGGCCGGGACGGTTCCCTTCCAGCGCATCAGGAACGGCACGCGCGCCGCCTCCTCGTAGAAGATGTTCTTCTTCATGCGGCCGTGTCCGCCGAACATCTCCCCGTGATCCGAGGAGAAGACGATGAGGGTGTCCTCGCCCAATCCGGCGCGATCGACGGCTTCGATGATGCGCCCCACGTTCCAATCCAGATTGGCGGTCATGGCGTAGTAGTTCCGCATCCATTCGTCCAGTTGCTGCGGGCTCTTCTTCACGTTCGACCAGCCATCGCCGTAGGGGTCCATTTCGTCGGAGTAGTTCGGCGGCATCTCGAACGTGACGTCTTTGAACATATCGTAGTATTTCTGCGGGACGTTGCTCTTGACCCACGGGTCGTGGGGCGTCCCGTACGAGACCATCAGGAAGAAGGGTTTGTCGCCCTTGCCTTTGTCCGAAATGAAATCGAGCGCCATGTCCGTTTGGGCGTCGGGCTCGAAGACGTCGTCCCCGTAGAAGATTTTCTCGGGCGATTCAGTGTGATAGTAGCTGCCGTAGTAGTTGTGGTGGAAGTTGTAGGCGGCCCAGAGGCCGTCGAAGCCGAGCCGGTGCGGGCCTCGCGGCACGAACGAGTTGCGCGGGTCGTTGTGGTGTCCCAACTGATCGGCGTACAGGTGCCACTTGCCGATGTATCCCGTTTCGTAGCCCGCTTCCGTGAGCACGTGTCCCAGGCACCTGTGATTGGGATTCAGGCGCAGCTCGTTGATGACCATCCCGGTGCTGCTGGTGTACTTGCCCGTAAACAACGAGGCCCGATAGGCCGAACACACCGGCATGTGCGAAACCATCTGGCGGAAATCCACTCCCTCTTTCGCCATGGCGTCCAGGTGCGGCGTGTGCGCCCGCGCGTCCCCGGCGTAGCCGCAGGAGCGGTAGCGCAACTGATCCGCCAGCAGGAAAATAATGTTGGGCCGCTTGCTCTGACGACCGTGCGCCAGTCGAGGCCACGCAGACGCTGCCACCAACGCCGAACTGCTACGAAGAAACTCCCTGCGATTCATGGTCCGGATTCCCATACCTCACAACAAAACGGATGTGTATGCGTATTTCACATGACTGTTAAAACAAAACACGTCCGCCCGGCCGTGTCAACCGTTATCCATCGGCCTTGCGCGGGAATGACTGTGTGGGCGCCGCCATTTCCGGCTTGAGCCGCAGACGGTCGAGATGACCGTGTATGGCAAGGATGACGTGACGAGCCTGACCGGTTACGGCAACTGCCAACGGCTCTATCCGCTGGATGAACCCAACGAGGCGCTCTTCGACGGCAAATGGTACACGATCGAGCCGAAGATCAACCTCCATCCTTTCGAGGCCAAAACGGTCTCCACCACCATCCGCGTCACTTGCCGGTTTCGGCTACCATCTGATTGTAAAACACCATGGCGGGCGAGCCGGCGAAGCTGATGCCCATCCAGGCGGCCTCGTCGATCTCGTCCCGGGTAAAGCCCTTCTTGCGGGCGTTCTTCAGGTGCATCTTCAGGCAGGGCTCGCAGCGGGTGGCGACCGACAGGGCGATCGCCATCGCCTGTTTCGTGTAGGCGTCCAGGCCGTGGGGCGAACTGGCGGCGCTAAGAAACGCGTTGAATCGGGCCTTGACCTGGTCCATTTCCGAGCCCTGCGCAGCGCCCGACGGCCCGGGCGCCACGGCGTCGGCGCAGCAGGCGACTCCTTCCTCGTCAGATGGCGGCGCGTCCGTTTGCGGCGGCTCGGCGGCTTGCGGAGCCGCCGGAGCGGACTCGACGCGAGGGATTTCCCGCGTGCCGGTCGTAACGAGATGGATTTGCCCCTGGCCTTTGGCCTTCACGCGTCCGACCACGGTGGCATGAGTGACGCCCGCCTCGTGCAGGGCGCTGAGGAACGCATCGGCTTTCTCTTGGGCGATGGCGATCAGCAGGCCGCCCGAGGTTTGGGCGTCGTAGCACATGTCGACCATCTCCGACGGCAGGGCTTCGTCGGGCACCACGTGGCGGCTGCTCGATTCCTTGTTGCGCTCGGTGGCGCCGGGGAGGATTCCGGCGGCCGCATAGTCCAGCACGCCCGGGAACAGCGGAATGTCGTCCCACACCACCTCCACGTCGACGCCGCTGGAGCGGGCCATCTCCGCGAGATGTCCCATGAGGCTGAAGCCCGTGACGTCCGTCGCGGCGTGCGCGCCGAACTCGACCATCAGGCGCGAGGCCTCCTTGTTCAGCGCCGTCATCGATTCGGCGATGGCCTCGACACTGCCCGGGTCGGCCCGGCCGATCTGGGAGGCGAAGGCCACGATCCCCGTGCCCAACGGCTTGGTCAGAACGAGCACGTCGCCGCCCTGCGCGCCCGCGTTGGTCACGACCTTGTCTTTCTCGATCAGGCCGGTCACCGCGAAGCCCGCCTTGATCTCGGCATCGTTGATGCTGTGCCCCCCGATGACCGCCACGCCGGCCTCTTTCATCTTGGCCAGACCGCCGGCGAGCATCGCGGACATGGCCTGGTCCGGAATCTTGCGCACGGGGAACCCGATCACCGACAGCGCCGTCAACGGGGTGCCTCCCATGGCGTAGATGTCACTGACGGAATTGGCGGCGGCGACCTGCCCGAACGTGTAGGGATCGTCGACCGACGGGGTGAACACGTCTACCGTCTGGACCAGGGCCTTTCCGTCGCCCATGTCGTAGATGCCGGCGTCGTCCCCGGCCGGCACGCCCACCAGCACGCGTGGATCATCCGGCGCAGGCAAGCCCTTGAGAACGTCCTTGAGGAACGCCTGGTCGATCTTCGAGGCGCAGCCCGCCTTTACCACGATCTTCGTCAACTGCACCTCGCCGGTCGGACTTTCGAGCCGCTCCCCGGCGCAGGTGCAGACGTTCTTCTCTTTGAACAGGGGACACGGACACGGCTGCTTGGGATCGCAAATGCAATGGCCCACCCGGATCGAGCGCTGCATGACGCGTTTTCGTCGTTCGAGATCTTTCATCTTTCCTTCCCTTGCTTGCAATTTCAAATGCCTGGTTGTACTGCCGTAGCCTTCCTCGTGTCAACCGCCGAACGGTGTCACGAATCCGTCCGGGCAAGCTGCCGCGCCGCCAGGATCGCCGCCCCGAGGGCGCCCGTCATCTGCGGCTCAGGGCAGACGCTCACCTCCTGTCGCAGGACCGAGCGCAGCGCCTCGGCCATGCCCGGTATCAAGGCCACTCCGCCGGTGAAGACGACCGGCGGCTCGACGTTGCCGCCGACCATGGAGACCAGCCGGGAGGCGATGGCGTTCTGAACGCCGGCCACGATATCTTCGACCGCCCGGCCCGAGGCGAGCAGGCCGATGATTTCCGTCTCGGCGAAGACCACGCACATGCTGCTGATCGCGGCCGGATGGCGGCTCTGCGCCGCGATGGCGCCGAGGGACTCGAGAGGAATGTCGAGCCGGGCCGCGACGATCTCGAGGAACCGCCCGGTCCCGGCGGCGCAACGATCGTTCATGGCAAAATCGCGCACCTTGCCGTTGCCGTCGAGGCGAATCAATTTACTGTCCTGTCCGCCGATGTCGATGACCGTCATGGCCTCGGCGGCGAGCCGGCGCACGCCGACCGCGTGACAGGTGATCTCGGTGACGGTCGTATCGGCGATGGTGACGAAGTTCCGCCCGTACCCGGTCGCCACGATGCGACCCACGTCGCTGCGCTTCACACCGTGCTCGCGTAACAAACGGTCGAACAACTCCGAAGCAAGCCGGTCCTGCTGAACACCCTGGTCCGTCACGTCCCGGGCGATGGGCGTGGCGCCGTCACCATCTAACAGGACGATCTTGATCGCTCTCGATCCGGCGTCGATTCCAGCACTGATCATGTGTCTCTCCGTTGTTTCGCTGTCTCGACGAGCGCCTCGATTCGCGTGCGCAGCGTCGGTTGTATCGAATCGGTCAGCGGCGATACCTCGATCTCAAGGGCGGGAATCCCGCACGTCTCGGCGACGAGTCGGCGAATCACCTGGCCCTCGAAGGCGCAGTGGCTTGCCCCCGGGATGCGGGAGACGAGCACCGCTTCGGCCCCGAACCGGCGGACGTCGGCGACGATCCGCGCCGCGCGGTCGGCGGCGGGTCCGACCATGGGATCGGCCAGGGCCGTGCGGGCCAGCGCCTCCATCGGGGGCAGCGTTTCGGGGATCTCGTCCAGGGCGTGAGCAAAGAGGTATTCCGTCCCGCAGATTCGCCCGCCGCATTCTTCCAGCAGGTTCATCACCTGGAGGTCCGCTACGGGATTGACCCAGAAGATGCGCGCCGCGTCAGGTGAGAGGTGGCCGACACAGGCCCGGACGCGCCGCCGGACTTCGTCCAGGAGGTCCTGGAGAACGGCGATCGTCTCGTCCCGGTCGGAGCAGAAGTGGATGGCGAGCATCTCCGCAATGAGCATCTCCAGCGCGGGCATCGGGCACACGGGCGCGGTGAAGGCCAGGTGACGCAGCTCCGCGAGCCGGCGGCGCACCTGGTTGGCTTTTTCGACACCGGCCCGGAGAGCTTCGTCATCGAGGGGCCTGCCGGCCAGATCCTCCAGCGCCGCCCGGACGCGCTCGAGCTCCGAAGCGACGAACTGGACCTGGCTGCGAGGCGCGCGAAACGTGCCGGGCAAAGGGACCGACTCTTCCCCCGGTTCCGGCGCGCGCCGGTGGGGCATTTCCCACCAGAGGATCGGATGGCCAAGGCCGTTGAGCCGCTGGGCGATGGCGGAGAAGTCGTCGCAGACCGCCCCCACGCTGCACGTCAGCAGATCGGGCAGGGGGAAGTGCGCCTCGGTCACGAACGCCCCTAACATGGCGCGGACCGGACAGAAGGAATCGTCGATGCCCAGCGAATCGGCGATCTGCAGCAACCCGGCGTTGAGCTCCATGACGCAGGGAATCCACCAGGCCCCGTCGGGATAGAAGGCTACGAGGTTGCCCGGCGCATAGGCCATCACGGGGACGGTGCCGAGGTCCTTCATGGCCCCGACGAGCTTCTTGCCGGCCGCGCGTGCCTCGCGCAGGCGGTCCTCTTCGGTGAGCAGGAAATTCCAGAGTCGCAAAGCGGCGGGGGAGTTGTCATAGCGCAGGCTTCGCAGACGCGTGTCGCCGTCGTTGAGATGCCGGCTCAGGGGCCCGCCGTAACCCGGCTCGCTCAGACCGGCGCCGCGCAGCGCTGCGTAGCGCGCGTCCCACTGTTCAAGCGTGATCGAGGCCGGCGCGTCGGTCATTGCAGCATCTCCACGAATGCGCGAATGCGGTTCTGCACGCGGGCCCTGTCCGTCGCGTCGTGACCGTCACTGTCCAGCTCGAGCACGGGCAGGTCCGTCCATTCCTTGAGCCGGGCGAACTCGGCCCGCCACGTGTCGCACCATACGTAATGGTGCAGAACAACGCCGCGCGCGCCGCTGTCTCCGATTTGACGCTTGAGCCAGAGGTAGAGGTTGCTGTTGGGCCGGCGCGAGGCATCGGGGATCTCGAAATAGGCGCGGGCCAGCTCCATGAGCGGGTCGTCGGCCAGGGTCCGGCGGTCGAACGGGCCGCGCCTGCCGCGCTGCCCGGTCTCGGTCGCGTCGAGAACGACGCAGCCGCCGCTGTCGGTGATGATATCGAAAAGCACCTGGTCCCGCACCATCAAGGGGCCGCCGACGACCGCGATGGGAATGCCTTCGGCTCTCCCGGCCCGGGCGTCGGCTGCGCCTCCGGCGTCTTCGGACTCCAGCATAATCCGCGCGAGCCGGTCTTTGTCCGGGGCGCCGCCGCCGAGGCGAACGAGGAAACGGCCCAGACGTTGCAGCTCATCGATATACAAGCGTTGGGCAGCGACCGTCTGCCACGTGCTCGGCACGTTCAAGAGAAACGCAGGCGCGGTGCATTGCATGGAAAGCAGATCGAACGCGCGTCGCATCTGGTCGCAGACGGTCGTGACAATGACGGCTGCGACGCTGCGCCCGTCCGCCACTTCGGCAAGAAAACCGCGCACGTAGGGACAGACGCCCTCGGCGGGAGCCGGTGCATCCTCCGCTTTGCCCGACGTCGGCACCAGACGCTGCGGGCGGAAGCCGTGAGCGGCGATCCACTCGGCCGGCACGTACGGACACGTATACACGATGGTCTCGTTCGGCTCTCTCATGTTCGTGCCGATGCCCTCTGTTGAACCGTCTCGAACAACGCCTCGACCCGCAGCGCGATCCGCGCCGAATCGGAAGGCGAGTAGTCCGTCTCGATCCGCAGGTAGGGAATGCCGAGCTCGTTTTCGGCCAGCTCCTTGACGAGGTAGGATTCCACGTCGTACGTCAGGCACGCCTGCCAGATCAAATCGATCACGCATTGGGCTCGATACGCGCCGGCCAGGTCGCGCAGCACGTCGAGCCGCCGCGTGTTCCGGGTCATCACCGAGCAGGGCAGGCGAAAGTACTTCTCCGCCAGCGCGACAATCGGGTCGGAAGCGCTTTCCTCGACGTCCTCGAGAATCGGCTTGAGGCCGGTGCAGTTGTCCATGCAGACGATCAGGCCGCCGTGGGATTCGATCAGATCGACGACGCGCTCGGCGCCGTGCACCGTGGGCACGCCCGTCAGCAGGACGCGGACGCGGGAATCTCCACCGGCTCTCCTGCCCTGCGATTCGTACTGCTCCAGTGCTTTGGCGTACTGCTCGAAATCGGCGCAGAGGCCCGAGATGCTGCTCTTGAGTTCGAGCAACTGCCGGCCGGTGAGCGGCGGAGAATCGGCTTTCATCAGCTCCGCCAGCCGGCGTCGCAGGCCGCGCTCGCGGTTCATGGTCTCGATCGCCTGGCGGACCTTCTCGTCGGTGATTTGGACGCCGAAGGCTTCCTCCAGGGCGGCCTTCAATTTCCGCAGCTCACTGACCCAGTGGACCATGGCGTCGTCGTCGTCGGGCTTCTGGGGCAGCTCCATGACGTGCATGGGCCGGGTCTTGGCCATCAGCTCGTACATCTTCTTCTTGCCGTCGCAGGTCGTCTCGGCCACCACCAGGTCCGCCATCTCCAGGAAGGGATTTCCTTTGCGAAGGTGGAAGCCGTACGTGGACTTGATAAGCGGACAGAGGTTGGCCGGCAGGTGCTCTTCGGCCGGCGGGATCATCTCCGCCGAACCGCCGCAGAGACAGACGGGCACCGCCCCGCTGGCCATGATCAGCTCCCGCGGCGTGTACTCGCAGAGGATGCCCACGACGGGCCTGCCGTCCGCTTTGGCCTGCGTGGCGTATTGCAGGCAGTTCTGAATCATGTGACCGAACCACTCCAGGGGCCCGTCTTTCGACTCTCCGCCGGGCGAGATCCCCGAGCCACGTTGAGGCGCAGGAGGATTGCACGGATCGGTCGGATTGACCTGCACGTTGTCCTTATCACCACAGTTTCCCATTCTCGTGCCTCACATTCCAATACGCAGTTAGGCCTTCTTACGTGCGACGAACAGGCCCTGGGCGATCTTCCCGGCGTGGGCCAGTTCCTGCATGAAGGTCATCTCCGCCGCCATCGCCCCCATCATCTCCTGGTCGAAACCGATGATCTTCAACGCGTCGTACGTAAGTTGCATCTTAAGCATATTCAGGTAGAGGTCAACATACGGTGCGAATCGGCCGGTGTCTTCGGCCGTGACGACGTCGCAGCCGTTTGCCTCCAGCAACCCGCGATAGCCGGCGAGGTCCTGCACGTTGGGAAACTTCATGAAACGCAGGAAACGCTCGGCCTCCTCGTCCGTAAGGCCGGCTTCGCCTTCGATCCAGTCGGTAAAGGCGATGGTCTCTCCGGGCTTGACCAGGCCAGCGGCCTCACTGATGAGCTTGTCCTTGTCCACCACGTAACACCAGGCGTCTTCTCCCCAGACGAAATCCGCATGGCCGTTCTCCAGCCCACTGTCGCACACGTCGGCGAGCGTGAATTCGATCTTCTCGCCCAGTCCCTCGGCTGCGCACCGGGTGCGGCCCTGCTCGACCACCTTCTCGGTGGCGTCGACGCCGCGCATTCGAGCGACGTTGCAAAAACGTACCAGGAAACGCATCCCCGCGCCGTTGCAGCAGCACAGATCGACGCCCGTGCTGCCGGCCTGGACGCCGGCTTTCTCGGCCAGGTCCATCGACGAAGCGAAGCCCCCGATGTGAATCTGCTCGCCCATGATCAGCTCCCAGAGCTCGCCTTCGGGCCCGCTGTAGACACCTTGCACGTCTTTGAGACCGACGTTGGCAGTGCTTTTCATGACGTTCTCCTTAAAACTCGTATTTCACTTGAACGGCCCACACGTTGTCCTCGCGGTGGTTCAGGATGTTGCCGAAATTGGCGTAGCCACCGGCCACCGTGACGTGATCGTCAAAGATGTACGCCAGGCAGACGTCCCACCAGTCGTTCTCGGCCTTGACCAGATGCTTGCCGGCGACCGTGCATTGGTGGATCAGGTCGGACTTCTGCCGGTACTCGCCGGCCAGGAGCAGCTTGTCGGTCAGAAAATAGATGAAGCTCCCTTCAAACGTCGTGCGCCGCTCGCCGGCGAATCCGAGCAGGCCCGTGTGGATTCCATCGCCGTTACGCAAGCCGGCCGAGAGGATGAGCGGTTTGGGCAGCCCCTTGGCGATCGTCTTGGTGGCCACGGCGGTACATTCCACGCCCGAATCATGGTCGGCCCCCAACTGGTCGCAGGTTCCGCCGAGCTGGCTGTTGATGTCACTGAGATTGTCGTGACACTTGAAATGCCCGCCGAACGTCACGGCGGGCATCCAGGGGCAATCGAACTGGCCTTCTTCGATCACCATCAACCGCGCGTTGAAGTTGTGCAGAATCGCTTGGTTGTCGACGTGAAATCCCGTGGCGGTCTTCACGTCGTCGGGCCAGTCGCCCAGGCCGATGCGCTCGAGCGCGTAGCCCAGCTCGACTTTGCCCCAAAGGTTCTCCGTCATGGCGAACCCTTCGAAGTCCTTCTCGCCGAGGGCGGCAAAGGTCCCGGAGACGCTGGGCAGACCGACGACCTCGCCTTCCTCGGGCGGGTTGGCCAGATAGGCGGTGCTCGTGATGAACACCCCGCTGTTGCCTTCGATCTGATGCGTCGGCAACGGGGGCCCGGCCCAGGCCGGCCGTTCCAGCGCTACGACCCACACGAAGAATGCACAGCACAGCAGCTCTACACAAGTCTTCGTCTTCATGGCAACTCTCCTTTCACCAACAAATCCTATAGAAATACTATACTTGGCATTTCCTCACTCTCTCTGCGGTGGAAGAACTCTGTCGAAATTGCCCCGTCGGCCTTATCCGGACACGGAAACGATCCGTTTGCCGGCGTTTTCGCTGCGGGAGGCGTCGTAGACTTCGGTGATTTTGATCGTCACCACGCCCTTGAAGTTCTTGTCGGGTTTCTTCTTGTGCAGGTTGTCATTGGCCAGGTCGTAGGCCGGCCCTGACGTTTCATATCGAGCGCTGCCCTTGAGCTTGTAGGAATGCCCCGATTGCTTGTCCCACGCGCACAGCGAAACCTGCTCGTTCTCCTCCACGTTCTTGCGAGTGGCTTTCATGAACAGGTCGCCGATAACGACTTCATCTTCGCTGAGCCACCAGTATTGCAGCATGTAGACCACGTTGGGAATCGCCTCCCGCGAACAGGTGGCCAGGGCGATAATCGTCGGTTGTTGCAGCATGGTTTTGACTTCTTCCGGAATGACCATTCGTTTCTTCTCCTTGAACCTCGTTGTATATATTGGCGCCGGGGGGGAGACGTCCAACCGTTTCACGCCCGGCGCCTACTGCTTTCATTCATCCGTCTCTTGTGACAGCGACTGACGAATCTTGATGAACATGTGTGTAAATTCCGTGCTCGTTTTGTCCCTGGGGTGGGGCAGGTTGACCTCGAACCGCCGTCGGATGCGTCCCGGTCGTCCGCTGAGAACGACCACCTGGCTGCCCAGGACCAGCGCCTCGTCGATGTTGTGCGTGACGAAGAGAACCGTCATGCGTTCGTGCCTCCAGAGCTCGATGAGCATCCGTTGCAGCTCCATTCGGGTGGCGTCGTCCACGGCCCCGAACGGCTCGTCCATGAGCAGCAGCTTCGGTTGGATGGCCAGGGCCTGGGCGATGGCGGCCCGCTGTCTCATGCCACCGGAGAGTTCGTGCGGATACGCCTTCTCGAAGCCCGCCAGGCCCACGCGCGCGAGCAGCTCGGCCGCGGCCGCCCGCCTCCGTCGTCGCGGCAGGCCGCGCATTTGCAGGCCGAAACTGACGTTGGCGGACGTCGTGCGCCAGGGGAAAAGCGTGTAATGCTGAAACACGTACGCGATGTCCCGGCCGAGATGAACGCCGTCGCCAAGGCGAAGGGTACCGGCGTCCGGCTTCTCGATGCCGGCCACGAGGTTCAACAGGGTGGTCTTGCCGCCGCCGGTGGCGCCCAGCAGCGTGACGAACTGGCCTTGCGCAACCGTCAGGTTCGCATCCTCCAGCGCGCGAACCGCAGTCCCTGAATCCGAGTGGAACGTCTTGCCGACGCGGCGCAGCTCCACCAGGGCCGGTTTTGCCGAATCCGTTTTGGGCGGCACGAGGTTTGCCATGTCGTTATACTTCCTTTCCCTTCCAGCTCACGAATCGTTGCATGATCGCGCGCATCAGAAAATTGAGCAGGGCGCCGATCGCGCCGATGATGAACATGGCGGCCATGACGATGTCCATCGCGGAGTTGTCGGAGGCGTAGATCAAGAGGTAGCCAATGCCGCTGTCGCTTCCGGTCATCATCTCGGCGGCGATGATGACGAACCAGCACAGGCCCAGACCCTGGCGCAGGCCGGTCAGGATCATGGGCATGGCCGCCGGCAGGTACACGTGGAAAAAGACCTGGCGGCGGGATGCCCCGAGCGTGCGGGCCAGCAGGACGTAGTTCCGCCGCACGCCGGTGACACCGTCGAGCGTGTTGGTCAGGACCGGAAACAGGCCGCCGACGAAAATCACGAAGATCATGCCGAGCTGGACCTGATCGAGGACGCCGTGCGTGTAGCGCACGCCGAAGAGTTGAGGCAGCGTCTTCAGCTTGAACACGGCGATCGCAAAAGGCAACCATGCGATGGGGCACAGCGGGCGCAGGACCTCGACGATCGGTTCGAGCGTGTGCCGGAAGATGCGCGCCGAACCCATCAGGATGCCCAGCGTGGTGCCGACCGCCGCCGCCAGGACAAAGCCCAACAGCACGCGCAGCAGGCTGATAGCGGTGTTGCTCAGCAGGGAGCCCAAGGCGTAGTGGTCGCGCAGCGGATGGACCAACTGATCGAGCACGTGTGTCACCGGCGGAAAGATCCACGGCTGGTTGACCCGAACCGCGGCGATTTGCCAGAGAACCAGCAGCGTCGCGGGCGCGACGATCCATCCCAGGGCGGTCGCCCCGGGTCTCTGCCTAATTGGCATTCGTTCGTTGAGCAAGTTTGTTCCTCGCCTGGTCCAGCAATGAGAAGTCGTACGCGACCTGCGGTACGTTTTGGACGTCAATGTCTTTCAGTTTTCCCCGGAAGACCTGCAAGCCGTTCATGGCCTCGACCCATTGTGACATCGTTTCCAGCCACAACGGCGACGCTTCCATTGAATAGCCGCTGGTGGGGATGCTCATTCTCTCGGCCGCTTCGCTGGTTCCGATCCACCGGACGGCCGAGGCTACCGCCTTGTCCATATCACTGTTGATCGTCTCGTTGGCCTGCAGGAACAGGACGAGCAGATCGGCGATGGCATTGCCCTTTGCGGCCAGGGCCTTCTCGCTGGCGGCGATGCAGCAGCAGGGATGGTTGCGGAACGTTCCGGGCGGCAGGTCTTCGAGGTCGCAGATGATCCGGCCCATCTTCTTCTCGACGGCGATGGCGGGGAAGGGATTGTTGCCGGCGTAGCCGTCGATCAGCCCGCCCGAGAGGGCGACGTTGAGCTTGCCGCCGCCTTTGACGTTGACCATGTGGACCTGAATGTCGGCGCGGGACGGATCGCCGCCGAAGGGGATGCCCTCGTGTCGCAGGGCTTCCTCGAAGATCACCTTCGCGCAGGCGACGGGACTCTTGTAGCCGATGCGCAGGGGCTTCTCGGCGGCCCTGGCCAGTGCGACGAATTCTTCCCAGGTCTGCGCCTCGAAGTCGGGCCTGACCACGAACATGTCCCCTTTGTAGTGCAGCGGGGCGATGAGCTTCACGGGCGCGCCGCTGTCGACCGAGGCCAGCACGGGCGCGACGCCGCCAAAACCGACCTCGATCACATCCTGGGCCAGCGCGGTGGGCATCTTCGAGCCGCCGCCGACCTTAACGATCTCAACGTCGGCGACCTTCGTCGCGTTGTCGTACAACTCGTAGAGTTCCTGGTCTTTGACCATCTTGAGGTTGATGCCGGTCGCCTGGTTGTAGTCGGAGGCGTTGTCGGCCGCGACGAACAGGGCGATATGATGGTCGTGACCGACGTGGCCGAGACGCAGCGTAACCGGCGTCGCGGACTCAACCGACTCTTGCTCCTTCTGTTTGCATCCGGGCAACAGCACCGCACAGAGCAGGGCGGCCGCCAGCACGAAACGAAGCGTTTTCATGACGCAATCCTTTCTCGTTTGCATTGAGGTGTGAGGATGACACATGGTTCGCCATGCCTTACCACCGGTAGAACAATTTCATGACCACGCCGTGTCGGTCTCTGTCCTTGAACGTAGAGTCGAGATTGACGACCGCGCCGAGCTTGAACGACCAGCCCGGACGAAATTTCCAGATGAAGCCCGGCACGAGATCGTGACGATGGCCCTTGTCTTCCTTGTCGAAATAGTTGTAATCAAGACCACCGGCATAGCCGGTGGTATGAGGAAGGCCCCTAAAAGGGGCC
>CAYPZL010000161.1:0-13340 GCA_964415045.1 uncultured Pirellulales bacterium
AATCATCAAGAAGATTTTTCCTCCCTAAAGCAAGCCTAATCTCCATTTTGCAAAACTCTACTCTATATATAGACCTTGTCCATCATGCGGGGAAAGGGGATGCACTGGCGGATGTGCTTTTCCTGCGCGATCCAGGCGATGGTTCGCTCGACGCCGAGTCCGAAGCCGCCGTGGGGAACCGAGCCGTACTTGCGCAGGTCCAGGTACCAGTCGTAGGTCTCGGGATTCAGCCCCTCTTGCTGCACGCGGGCCAGGAGGCGGTCGTAGTCGTCCTCGCGAACCGAGCCGCCGATGATCTCGCCGAAGCCGGCCGGCGCGAGCAGGTCGAAGTTCTCCACGACCTTCTCATTGTCCCGGTCGGTCTTCATGTAGAAGGCCTTGGCGTCGCGGGGGTAGTGCGTCACGAAGACGGGCTTGTCGTGCATCTGCGAGATGATCGTTTCGTCGGAGCCGCCTAAGTCCTTGCCCCAGCGAAACTCCGCGGCCAACTGCGCGTGTTTGGGATTGTTCTCGATCTTCACCTCGATCTCGCTGAGCGCGCTACGCAGATCGATCAGCTCGGCGGCGATCTTGTCCTTCTTCCATTGCTTCATCTGGCCGCCTTGCTGCTGTTCCAGCTCGGCGATGCGACTCTCGATCTGCTGCTTCTCGTTCTGCAACTCGCTCAACTGCTGCGCGAGAAACTCCTTCGTCTTTGCCCCGGTCAGGATTTCGACGGCCTCGGTGTAGGTCAATCGATAGAACGGCGGCTTGATGTTTTCCAGCATGGCGATGTCGGCGCCGAGAGTCTCCAGCTCGCTGCGGTTGTCTTCCAGAACGCGGGCGACGATGTACGAGACGAAGTTCTCGGCTAATTCGAGCAGCCCGTCGAGGTCGGTGAAGGCCACCTCGGGCTCGACCATCCAGAACTCGGTAAGGTGCCGGCGGGTCTTGCTCTTTTCGGCGCGGAAGGTCGGGCCGAAGCAGTAGACGCGTCCGTAGCTCATCGCGGCCGATTCGAGATACAGTTGGCCCGTCTGGGTCAGATGCAAAGGCCGGCCGAAATAATCCACCTCGAACAGCGAGGTTTGATCCTCGCCGACGACCGTAGTGAAGATCGGCGTGTCGATGAGGACGAAGCCGTTGTCGTTGAAGAACCGGCGGATCGCATCGACCACGGTGTGGCGGACCTTGCCGAGGCACCATTGCTGCTGCGAGCGGAAGTGCAGGTGGCGATGCTTCATCAGAAAGTCGACGCCGTGGGCTTTGGGCGTGATGGGATAGCCTTCGGCCGGCGCGATGATCCGGGCGCCGGTCGCAGCCAACTCGTGGCCTCCGACGCTCCGCTCGTCGGCGCGCACGGTCCCGGTGACGCTCAGCGAGGATTCCTGGCCGAGATGCTTGAGCTGATCGAACAGCTCGTCGGGGATTTTCCCCTTCTCCACCACGCACTGGCACAGCCCCGTGCCGTCGCGGACGATGAGAAACTGCACCTTGCCGCTGGCCCGGCCCCGGTACAGCCAGCCCTCCAGCGTCACCTCTTCTCCCACGTGATCTTTCAACCGATCGATATACACCGTGCTGTTGTTCGCCATGGACCTGTTTCCTCACTGACATTGGGTTACGTACGGCGCTGAGGCTAGAGACCTGCGCGCCGGAAATACTATACACCGCCGCGTGCATCCGCGAAAGCCCATACTTGGCGGTTTGAAGTGGGGCGGTTGCCGGGTATAATCCAACCAGCAGGGCCAACTGGGAATCTGACGTATGAATGGCAGCGACATCCAGAAGGAGATCTTCAAGAGGATGACGCCCGAGCAGAGGCTCAAGGCGGCAATGCGCCTCGACTGGTCCGCCCGCCGTCTCAAAGCCGCCTGGCTCCGCCGGCAGAACCCCGACTGGACCGAAGACCGGGTCCAGAAGGAAGTGACGGAGATATTCAAAAAAGTCCGGCCCTGCCTTCACAAAGGCTTGCCCGCGGTTATTCCGACGGACTGTCTACCCTCGCTTGTTGACGTGTCTGCGTCGCGACGTCCGGTCGCAGAGGTTGAGCCGCACTTATGAAGTAGAGTTTTGCAAAATGGAGATTAGTACGACAGCGCGACATAGCCTGATTAGAGGCAACAAAGCCGCGTTTATGGCCGAAAATCGCGGATTGAAGGTTGTCCAAAGCGATAAGTCGCGCTGTCGTACTAATCTCCATTTTGCAAAAGTTCAGTTATGAATTACCAGCGAATTCAGTCGATCCTGAGACGTTGCCCACGCATGGAAGGGGAGAAGCGATGAAGTACTTGTTCTCCGTGTTCCGGACCGCGTTGATGATTGGGCTTTGTGCGATTGTCACGACCGATGTCGTGGGATCGCCGGTGTGGGATATGGCGGCGTTGTCGGTGGCGCCCCGGGTTTGGGCGGATCCGAATCGCAGCGTCGAGGGGGTGGAGGCGGTTTTTTATGAGGGATTGCCGTGGAAGGGCAAGCCGACGCGTGTGTTTGCGTATTACGGGCTGCCGGAGGTCGCGGCGCGCGAGCGGGTGCCGGCGATGGTTCTGGTGCATGGCGGCGGGGGCTCGGCATTCGTTCCGTGGGTGAAACTGTGGGTGGGTCGCGGCTATGCGGCTATCGCCATGGACACGTGCGGCTGCATCAGCGGAGGCGGCTACCAAAACCACCCGCGTCACGAGCACGGCGGGCCGGGCGGCTGGGGCGGCTTCGACCAGATCGATTGGCCCGTCGAGGACCAGTGGACCTTCCACGCCGTGGCCGATGTCATCCTGGCCCACTCGCTGATCCGGTCGTTTCCGCAGGTGGACGCCGAGCGGACCGGCGTCACCGGGATTTCGTGGGGCGGCTACCTGACGTGCATCGCAGCCGGCGTCGATCATCGCTTCAAGTTCGCTGCTCCCGTCTACGGCTGCGGGTTCCTGGGCGAGAACTCGGCCTGGCTGGGGACATTCGAGAAGATGGGCCCGGCAAAGGCGCGCCGGTGGCTCGAACTGTGGGACCCGTCGCGGTACCTGCCCGCCGCACGCATGCCCATGCTGTGGGTCACGGGCACCAACGATTTCGCCTATCCGATGGACTCGCTGCAGAAGTCGTATCGCCTGCCGCAGTCGGCGCGGACGCTTTGCGTGCGGGTCCGCATGCCTCACGCCCACGGCGGGCCCGGCGAGAATCCCGAAGAAATCCACGCCATGGCCGACGCGATGCTCAAGGGCGCTGCACCGCTGGCGCGAATCACTGACGTGGCAAGGGAAGGCTCGACCGTCCGCGTGACATATGAAAGCCGCAGGCCCGTAGTTAGGGCCGAGCTCAACTACACCACCGACACCGGCAAATGGCAAGAGCGCAACTGGCAGACGATCCCCGCCGCTCTCGACGCCGAAACCCGCACAGCCTCCGCCACCCTCCCGGAGAAAGTCACCGTCTACTACCTCAACCTAATCGACAACCAAAACCACGCCGTCAGCACCGCCCACGAACAAATCCCTTCGGCTCCTGCAGAAGGGCAGTAGCCAGCCGGTATACGGGGCTTCATAGCACGGTTGGACTGGGATGCTCCGCAAAGAAAAAGTCGATATCCGCTTGACAAGGGCGCAAAATGTAATTACATTGTTAGTACATTGACGAGGTGGAAGATCATGAGAGCACGTGTAGTCAGAATCGGCAATTCGCAGGGAATTCGTATTCCCAAGCCGCTGTTGCAGCAGATCGGCGTTGGCGATGACGTTGATCTGCAAGTGGAGGACAATCAGATCGTCATTCGTCCGCTGTCGAATCCTCGGGCGGGCTGGGATCAGGCGTTCGAGAGCATGGCCGAAAGCGGCGACGATGCCCTCGTGATCGCGGACGAAGGCCTCTCACATTCATGGGACGAAGACGAATGGCAGTGGTAGTCCATCGGTTCGATGTCTACCTGATCGATCTCGATCCCACCCGGGGTTCCGAGATAAAAAAGACCAGGCCTTGCCTGATTGTCTCCCCGGACGAAATGAACCGCCACATCCGCACCGTGATCGTGGCGCCGATGACCACCGCCGGCAAGCCCTACCCCACGCGAGTTCCCTGTAAGTTCAAGAGTAAGGAAGGCCGGATCGTCCTGGATCAAATCCGCACGATCGACAAGACGCGCCTCGTGAAGAAACTCGGAACCATCGATTCAAAAATCCAATCAGAAGTCATCTCCATCCTCCAACGCATGTTCGCACCCTGATCCTGCCCGCATCGTTGCCCGATAATCAGCAATCCTCAGATCGCAACCCTCGCGTAATTTCCGGATTTCGCGGTTTCATCATGTCTCACTAATTCCAACCTCAGTGCCTGCCGAAAGCGCACACAGCAACGAGTGGATGCTTCTTTGAGACGTTTGGCGAAGTTTTTTCGATTGCCGCTGGTGAGAGGAGAACCTATGGTTCGCCACGATACCGAAAGAATCGACACGCCCCCATTGGACGATGCCATCCTGAAGCAGATGTACATCGAGTACAACACGCCCTGCGACCGTCTCGTCAGTAACCCTGGGAGCCTTCAGGCGTTTGCAGAAGACTATGCCCAAAGGACCGGCCAGCAGGTCGAAGCCGCCCGAGTTTCCCACCGCCTGCTCACCCTGCGCAAACTCGGCCAAGCCAAAGGCGGTCTGCCCAGACTCCGACGTGCGTACAATGGCAGGAACGGATCGGTGGATAAATGGAATTCAATTTGCTGGGCTTTATGATGTAGTATTGAGTGAGCTTTGTAACGGATGAACGCGACAGCTATCAGAACGCAGTTTTGAAGAGAATCTTGCAAGAGTGAGAAATCTTGCCGACCTGTATGGGAAGATAGGATCTGTTGGGCGAGGACGTCGTCCTGTTCGCAGTGGGGACGTGCTTCGTGCTGCCGTTGTTCTATTGCATGCAACGGTTGAGGATTTCACGCGGACAATATTGCAGCAGTTGCTTCCGATACAGGAGGATACCGTTTTAAACAAGGTCCCGCTCTTCGGTACGGGCAACCACGGAAGGGCAGAAAAGTTCCTCCTTGGCAAACTTGTCCAATTCCGCGGCAAGAAGGTTGATGAGGTTCTGGCGAAGTCTGTGGAGGTGTTCCTGGAGCGATCCAACTACAATAGCCCCGATGACTTGGCTTCCGCTATTGAGAGTGTTGGACTGGACAAAACAAAGGTTGAGTCGCTGTTTCGTGCCCTTGCCGAGATGATGAAAAGACGCCACTCGATCGTTCATAGGGCAGACCGGAATCCGAGAATAGGCAGAGGGCAACACAAGTACAAATCCATTGGAACAGAAAAGCTCGCCAGTTGGATTGCTGCTGTCGAGGGCTTCGCAGAGGAGATTCTGAGCCAATTGGAAGAGAGAAGCCTGTCGTACGAATTCGCGGACTAAGGTGTACATCCTGCTTTTAGCGTTAATCGCAAGAAAAAGAAGAAGAGGAGACCCCGAAATGGCAACAGCGGCTACATTAAGCGTGGTTCCAGAAGCACAGCTTGGGACGAAAGGTCTCGTTGTCACCGTCAAGAAAGACGGCGACATTTTTGGCCACCTCATGATCGGAAAAGCGTCACTCGTGTGGTTTGAAAAACACGCAAAGAGCAAAGGGCGGAAGCTTTTCTGGGACGACTTCCACAAGTGGATTATGCAAAAAGCAGAGACTTCAGCTACGCGCCCCTCAATGACATAGTCATCCAGCGCATATAGGGGGAACGCGCTTCTGGATTGTTGCGATATACCGGAAGATAGCTTTTCTGCGGTTTTGTATCGATCCCATTACATTACATATCCAGTTTTTCGCGGAGGTAGGTTCGGAGCTGGTCGGTGGCGATGCGGATTTGTTCCATGGAGTCGCGCTCGCGGACGGTGACGGTCTGGTCTTCGAGGGTCTGGCCGTCCACGGTGACGCAGAAGGGGGTCCCCGCCTCGTCCTGACGGCGGTAACGCCGGCCGACGGCGCCCTTCTCGTCGTAGAAGCAGGTGAAGTACTTCTTGAAGTCGTTGGCGATGTTGTGCGCGATCTCGGGCATGCCTTCCTTCTTGACCAGCGGGAAGACCGCCACCTTGGTCGGAGCCAGGCTCGGGTGGAAACGCAGCAGGTTACGCGTCTGGCCTTTGACCTCCTCCTCGTCGTAGGCGTCGACGAGAAACGCCAGGGTGCTGCGGTCGACCCCGGCGCTGGGCTCGATGACGTAGGGAATGAACCGCTTCTTCTGTTGGTCGTCAAAGAAGGACAGCGGGCCCTTGTGGTATTCCTCGGCCTCGCCGGCCAGGGCGACCTTCATAAGATCGCGGTCGTTCTCGTACCAGGCGTTGAGACTGCGCATGCCGCGCTGGTGCTGGCGCAGGTCGTAGTCGGTGCGGTTGGCGATGCCTTCGAGCTCCTGCCAGTCGCCGGAGCCGAAGGGGAACTTGTACTCGACGTCGACGCAGGCCTTGGCGTAGTGGGCCAGCTCGTCGGGGTCGTGATCGCGGAAGCGGAGGTTCTCGGGTTTGATGCCGTGGTCGGTGTACCAGGCGAAGCGGGCGGCCTTCCACTTCTCGTACCACTCTTCGTCGGTGCCCGGCTCGCAGAAGAATTCCAGCTCGGCCTGTTCGAACTCGCGGGTGCGGAAGATGAAGGCCTTGGTCGTCACTTCGTTGCGGAAGCTCTTGCCGATCTGGGCGATGCCGAAGGGGATCTTCACGCGGGTCGAGTCCAGGACGTTGCGGAAGTTGGCGAAGATGCCCTGGGCGGTCTCGGGACGCAGGAACATGGTCATCGAGTCCTCGGCGTTGGCGCCCATCTGCGTCTCGAACATGAGCTTGAAGGGCATCGGGTCGGTGAACTGCCCGACGGTCCCGCAGTTGGGGCAGACCTTGTTGCTCAGGTCGTGCGGTTGGGCCTCGGCGGTGTCGAGGGAGACGTGCTCGGTATGCTCTTCGGCCTGCCCGCCGTCATCGTCCTTGAGGTGATCGACACGGGTGCGCGTGTTGCACTTTTTGCACTCGGAGACGAGGTCGGCGAACTTGTCGGCGTGGCCCGAGGCCTTCCAGACCAGCGGGTGCATGAGAATGCTGCAATCCAGGCCGACGACGTCGTCGCGCATCTGGACCACGTGCTTCCACCAGGCCCTCTTGACGTTGTTCTTGAGTTCCACGCCCAGCGGGCCGTAATCGTAGCAACTCGCCAGACCGCCGTAGATCTCGCTCGATTGAAAGATGAATCCGCGCCGCTTGCAAAGGGACACGATATCGTCGAGTTTTGCCAGTTTTGCCATTATCAAGGTCTCCATGGAATTCAAATGAGCCCCCATTATAGGGCCGGTCGGGGCAATTACAAGGACTCTGCTCCTCGGCTTTCCCGCCGCAGCGCGTTTGGCGACCGGGCGGGCGTTTCGTATAGTTTGGATGGTAGGGGCGCTGTGTGGAGTTCCTTCAACAGGAGCGAATGAAGGGACGGCCTTCCGGAGGAAGGACGATGAATGGGGTCGAAAGTGCCACGAATGTGGAAGGAATGGTCCGCGCCGTTCTCGGACGCCGGGAGCCCAGGCGGGCCCTCGGTGCGAAAAGAGAAGCTGCACGGGATGCCGACGTTATTCCGGAGGAGGGCGCTCTGGCGAAGGTCAGAGACGCCGTACGGCAGGCGATGGCCAGGTCGGGATTCATCAGCATAGCCGGCGAGATCCTGGAGAATTTCAAGGTCTTGCTGGAAGGTCCCGCTCACGGTATGGAGGTCGAAGACCTCAAGCCGGGCGTGCTCGAAGAGTTGATCGCCTGGGTGGCCGCTCAAATCGCCGCCAAAGCAGATCAAGCGACTCAGGCCCAGGCGCACGTCAGGTCGGAAGCGGCCATCAAGCTTTTGACCTGATGGGGCGCCCGGGCCGGCGCGACGATCTCGCCTAACGGCCGCTGATGACGACGGGCGACTTGCCCGCCGGCAGCGTGACGCTCAGCGCCCAGTTGTCCTCGGCGGCCTCCCGGGTCCGGAAGAATCCATACCTCGTATCCCCGACGATGTCTATCATCGGCGCCTTGGTGTAGCGCCGCCGCGTCGCGAACTTCCCGACGATGGTGCCCTGATACCAGTGCCAGGGGAATTTATGCTCTCTAAAGCCCGGGTTGACGGCGGAGATGTCCACGTTGTGCGCATGGGTGAGCAAGTTCTCCGTCAGATGGCCGACGGCGTCGCGGGTGTAGTACTGCTCGACCCAGCACGCCGCGTTCTCATCGGTCGCGATGCGGCCGAGCTCTTTCTCATCCCACCCGTTCGGCACGTAGGCGTCCAGGAAGGTCAGGTGCAAATCGGCCGGGGTCTCTTTCGCTATCGTTCGGGCCGCTTCGTTGATGACCCAGGAACCGGCGGAGTGGCCGATCAGGTGAATGTGCTTCCAGTTTCGCGAGAGCCCGAGGATTGTTCGGCCCAGCAGGGGACCGGTGCTGTCGCGGGCGATTTTCGCGGCGGTCGAGGGCAGCAGTTGCCGGGCCTGCCGGCGCCAGTCGAACCACGCACACTGCCATGTGTTGCCGTCGGTTCGCTGCTGGATGGCCAGCGCCATCCATGCCGGCCAGGGTTCCCGTTCGTACCAGCCGTGCGTGATGACGACGAGATTGGCTTTATCGCAGGCCTGTCCGCCGGACGCAGCGACGAAAGGCGGCGCGTTGGGCTCTTGCACTGCGAGATAGAGGACGGGGTCGCGCCGGGCAGGATATGCGGGCGCTTTTGCGAACGGGCTTCCCAGCGCAAAGCACTTCGGACCGGTGGCAAAGAGAACGAGACAGAGAACGCAGAGACGCCGAAGCGACTGTCGATCAAAGCGCATTGTTGACGATATTGATGATTTCCCCGACGATCTCGGCATGACGCTGCTCATCTGCGGCCAGTTTCGCGAAGGCGTCCCTGACCTTCTGCGGCTCGACGCCGGGATGCCCGGCGATGCGCCCGTAGAGTTCGTGAGCCGACAGCTCGAACGACCGCATCGTCTCGAGCTCTTCGATGATCTTTTCTTTGTCGTGGCTATTTGCTTTGTCCATAGTCTCGGACCAGAGCCTCAATGATCGCTCGATGCTTCTTGGTGTCCTCGACGAGCGTGGTCAGGCGTTTCCTGATTTCGTGAAAGACCTCTTCATCGAGTTGCGCCGGCCAGTTGCGGCGCTGGAGATAGTTCTCGTACGCACCGCTGCTGATCTGGTCTTCCATGTTCAGAGCCGACGCCAGGATTCTCCCGATCGTTTCATGTGTACCGGCCTTCGCTCGATCGCCCGGGTTGTCCGTTGCCGAATCCATGTCGCGACGATAGTGGGCGTCGGCCCGTTTGTCAACATCGTATCTCTCGGAAAGACGACTGTGACCGGCTCGTTTTGCCTGTCGCAAATTGGTGAAAGAAAGACGCAATCTTGTCGTGGCGGCGAGTGGCCGGGACGGTACAATGGCTGCTTCCGGCTCGCGATCTGTGGCGATCGCGCGGCGTGTGCGAAGGACAATCGAGGATATCGGAGTGAAAGCCATGACAGATTCCGGGAAGGTGTTGCGAAACTCTGGCCTGCGAGCATTTGGCGTTTGGGCTGCTCTCTGTGTGGTCTCTTGGGTTGCGGGGCCCGTCGGCGTGGTGCGGGCGGTCGTGCCGCTGTCGGAGGACGCCAAAGTGGCCGTCGCGCCGAAGGTGCCGATTCGGGTCTACGCCTTCGATCTTGCGGACGTGCGGTTGCTGGCCGGCCCGTTCAAGGACGCGATGCAACGCGACGCCGACTACCTGCTAACGCTGGAGCCCGACCGCCTGCTGCACCGGTTTCGGCTGTATGCGGGGCTGGAGCCCAAGGGGGAAATCTACGGCGGCTGGGAGCGCGCCGGAATCTCGGGCCACTCGCTGGGCCATTACCTCTCCGCCTGCGCGATGATGTACGCCTCCACCGGCGACGAGCGCTTTCGCGAACGTGTCGATTATGTAGTGGACGAGTTGAAGGCCTGTCAGGACGCCAACGGTGACGGCTACGTCGGCGGTGTCCAGGACGGTAAGCGCGTCTTCGCCGAGGTCAAGGCCGGGGACATTCGCTCGAAGGGCTTTGACCTCAACGGCATCTGGGTCCCCTGGTACACCGAGCACAAGCTCTTCGCCGGGCTCTTCGACGTGTACCGCTACTGCGACAACGACAAGGCGTTGGCCGTGGCCCGCAGGCTGGGCGACTGGGCGTGCGAGCTTACCGCGGGTCTCAGCGACGCGCTGTTCCAGAAGATGCTCGCCTGCGAGCACGGCGGCATGAACGAGTCGCTGGCCGAGCTGTACGCGATCACCGGCGACGAGAAGTACCTGGTGTTGTCCAGGCGCTTCCATCACAAGGCGGTGCTCGATCCGCTGGCCAGGGGCGAAGACTGCCTGCCCGGCCTGCACGGCAACACGCAGATTCCCAAGATCATCGGCGTGGCCCGGCGCTATGAGGTCACGGGCGATGCGACGGACGGCAAAATCGCCGAGTTCTTCTGGGACCGCGTCGTGCACCATCATTCTTACGTCACCGGCGGACACGGGAACTTCGAGTACTTCGGCCCGCCCGACACGCTCAACGACCGCCTCACTTCCAACACGACCGAGAGCTGCAACACCTACAACATGCTCAAGCTCACTCGCCACCTGTTTGCCTGGCACGCAACCGCCGAGTACGGCGACTACTACGAGCGGGCCCTCTACAACCACATTTTAGGCTCGCAGAACCCGGACGACGCCATGATGTGCTACTTCGTGCCGCTCAAGTCGGGCGAGTACAAACGCTACTCGAATCCGTTCAACAACTTCACCTGCTGTCACGGGACCGGCATGGAGAACCACGCCAAGTACGGCGACAGCATTTACTTCCACGACGACGAGAGCCTCTACGTGAACCTCTTCATCCCGTCGCAGTTGAACTGGCGTACGAAAGGACTCAAAGTCCGGCAGGAAACGAGCTTTCCCGCCGACGAGAAGGTAACCCTGACGTTCACTTGCGCTCGTCCGGTCAAGATGGCAATCAAGGTCCGCTGTCCCGGCTGGGCGGCCGGACCGGTCCGCATGAAGATCAACGGCAAGCCAACCGCTTTCTCCGGGGTCCCGGGCAGCTACGCCGGGCCGAAAAGGACCTGGCGCGCCGGTGACAAACTGGAGATCAGGATTCCCATGGGCCTGCGCCTGGAGGCGATGCCCGACAACCCGCGCCGCGCCGCGATTTTCTACGGCCCCATCCTCCTGGCCGGCGACCTCGGCCCCGTCGAGCTGACGGCGGAGACGACAGACGTTTCGGGCGGTCCCCGCGTTCCCGTTCTGGTTACGGAAGACCGTCCGCCCCGCCAGTGGCTCCGTCGCGCGACGGAGCCCGGCGCGCCGGGACTGGCCTTCCGCACCGTCGACGTGGGTCGGCCCGACGACGTGAAGGTCATTCCGTTCTACGAGATGCATCACCGGCGTTACGGCGTCTACTGGGACTTCTTCACGGCCGAGCAGTGGGCCCGGCGGCAGGCGCAGTACCGTGCCGAAATGAAGAGACGGCGCGAGCTGGAGGCCCGCACCATCGACGTCCTGCGCATCGGGGAGATGCAGCCCGAGCGCGACCACAACGTCACGGGCGAGCACACCAGCGCCGGAGAGTTCAACGGACGCAAGTACCGCCACGCCACCGACGGCGGCTGGTTCTCCTTCGACATGAAGGTCCTGCCCGACGAGCCGGTGGATCTGCTGTGCTCGTATTGGGGCAGCGACCGGCGCCGCCGCACGTTCGATATTCTCGTCGACGGTGCCCGGATTGCAACCCAGTCGCTCAACGACAACCGACCGGGCGAGTTCTTCGATGTCACGTACCCGATCCCCGTCGAGCTGACGCGCGGCAAGGAGAAAGTGACCGTCCGGCTCCAGGCCCATCCGGAGCACTGGGCCGGCGGCCTGTTCGGCTGTCGGACCATGAAGCGGGAAAGCCGCCCCGGCAGCGACAGCTCCCGCGCCGCACGTCGGGTGGTGGAGTTTCCCACCCGAAGGGAGAAGGCAGTGCCGGCGGCCATGATGCAGCGCGTCTACGACGAGGTCAAGACGCCGTACAAATACGGCGTCGTTCTGACCGGCGCCGACGGCCACAAAATCGATTGCCCCAGCGTATTCCGGCACGGCGAGAAATGGTACATGATGTACATCATCTTCGACGGCTCGGGCTACGAAACCGCCCTGGCCGAAAGCGCCGATTTGCTGGACTGGAAACCGCTGGGCAAGATTCTGCGCTTTCGCGAGAGTACCTGGGACGCCAAACAGGCGGCCGGCTACGTGGCGCTGCAGGATCCCACCTGGGGCGGCTCCTATCAGCTTGAGACCTGGGACCAGAAGTACTGGCTTTCGTACCTCGGCGGCGCGCTGGCGGGTTACGAGACCGATCCGCTGTCCGTAGGCATCGCGTGGACGTCCGACCCGGCCCGGCCGGTCGAGTGGAACCGCCTCAGCGAGCCGGTCCTTTCCCAGGACCAGCCCGACGTGCGCGCGTTCGAGTCGCTAACCCAATACAAGAGCAACATCATCCACGATCAAAATCAAACGCTTGGCTATCCCTTCGTCATGTTCTACAACGGCAAGCCGCGCGGCGGCCCCGAACGCATCGGTATGGCCGTCTCGTACGACATGAAGCACTGGCGGCGCTTCGGCGCCGAGCCCGTCATCGACAACGGCAGCGGCATCTCGGGCGACCCGCAGATCGTTCGCCTCGGCGACGTCTGGGTTATGTTCTACTTCGGCGCGTTCTGGAAACCGAAGGCGTTCGATACCTTCGCCTGCTCCTACGATCTGGTGCACTGGACGAAATGGACCGGCCCGCATCTCGTCGAGCCTTCCGAGCCGTGGGACGAAACGTACGCCCACAAACCGTGGGTCGTCAAGCATGACGGCGTCGTCTACCACTTCTACTGCGCCGTCGGTAACCGCGGCCGCGTCATCGCCCTGGCCACCTCCGCCCCTTTGGCCAACTGAAGCGCTTGCGAACCGGCTCCGGGATCTTGTGGGCCTCGCTGCTGCCGGCGGAAAACCGACGGATTGTCCTACTGCGCGATCTCCCTCTTCTTCGCGTCGATACGCAAGAATACGTAGTTTCCCTGATAGATTCCCAGGGGCCGGATTCAGTACAATCAACGGGGGCGTCGCGATATCGTCGCGACGCAAATTCTCCGTGGCATACCGAGAATGACTACCGTACAAGCCCTGCGGACCGGTGCCGAACGTCTCCCGGGCGGTGAACGTCACGAACAGATCGATGCCGGTGGTGGTGCAGGTGCAGATCGCTTCACGCCGTCTGCTGTTTGCGGTCTGCATCTCGACTCATCTTCCGACGGGCAGGATGGGC
Source organism: uncultured Pirellulales bacterium (assembly GCA_964415045.1). Lineage (GTDB taxonomy): Bacteria > Planctomycetota > Phycisphaerae > Sedimentisphaerales > Anaerobacaceae > CAYPZL01. The sequence continues at coordinate 13,284 of CAYPZL010000161.1, forward strand.
TCAAGCCCATCCTATTCATGAAAGGCTGCCGGTTGTCAAGGACTATTCTCCATCGGT
>CAYPZL010000162.1:0-13290 GCA_964415045.1 uncultured Pirellulales bacterium
CAAACCAACGATTTCCTTGAAGAATATAAGCCTAATCTCCATTTTGCAAAAGTTCAGTTAACAGTTAGGAGCACGCCTCTGAGATCCCGAACGATTCTTCTCGGGCATCCGAGACGCTGGGTTCACCTATCCGTTCATCGGAAGGTTCCTCTTCTTCGGTTCGCCTTGTTGGCCGACGTATCAAGGTAATCGTATGAGTTCTGCGAAGTCGCGAGGGCTATTTGAGCAGGGCCTTTAGCTGGGCCACCGAGCAGAGGGCCTTGGGGCCGAAGGCGTCGCTCTGGACGTATTGCAGGAGGCTGCAGCGCATCTGGCGGGCGACGGGGCGTGCGGCCAGGTCGCTGTGCAGGTCGATGCTGCACGCGAGGAGCTTGCCGGCGCCGACCTTGGCCTCGAAGACCAGGGCGAGCTTGCGGTTGGTGTTCCAGTCGTCGATGACCTGGACGAGGGGACGCAGGTCGGGATCGAGGTCGTCGAGGATCATGGCGCGGGACTTGCTGACGAGGTCCCACCACTGCCAGTTGCTGTGGAATTCGGTGGGGAACTCGGCCAGGGCCGGGTGGGCCGGATCGCAGAGAATGCCGAGCGTATGGGGTGGCTGGCGGTTCGTCCACTGCGTGTTCCAGAAGATCGAGGTAAAGCCCGGCGGCACGTCGCTGCGGATCGTCTCCGGAGACGCCATCAGCACGACTTTGCCGCCTTTCTCCAGGGCCGAGAGGGCCTCGTCGTCGAGGCTATCCGCAATGAGCACGTCCGAGGCCGCGGGCATTTTCACCTTGGCCGGATAGACCCAGAGGTCCCAGTGATTGCTGTAAGGCGTGCCCGCGACGGTTGCGGTTACGATCAGGTGCGCCGGTGCGGCCACCGTTGCCAGACGCAGCTCGATGGTCCCCAGTGGCGTGGTCTCTCCGATGGGGATTTCGGCGGTGGGGAATTTGCCCGAGGCGAGCCGTTTATCCGAAGCGTAGTGCACCGCCCACGTCACGGCCGCGCCCTTCAGCGGCGCCGGGCCGAAGTGGGCGATTTCGAGCTTGCCGGTGAAGGTCTCGTCCGTCGTCCAGACGCATTTTTCCATGCGCAGCAGCGGAACCGTCTCGCAGCAGAAGCGGCGGTGCTCGCTGGCGGTGATGTAGCCCTTCGATTCCCAGAACGGATCGAGAATGCCGACCAGCGCCGTGCCCTGGCCCGGAAAATCGTGCAGATCCAGCAGTTGAAAACCGCCGAAGCCCGGCGTCCGCAGGGCCGCCTCGATCTCCTCCTTGTAGAGCAACGCCTGGAGCTTGCCCGAGGCCATCAGGAAATCGCGGGCCTGGTCGAGCATGTGATGGGCCGCCAGCGAGTCGCGGAAGATCTCGAAGTTTTTGGGCTTGAGCACGCCGGTGTATTTCCCGATCTCGTCGAAGTTGGGATAGACGCACCACTGGCCGATCTCGTGCGAGACGACGGGGACGTTGTATCGTCCGACGAAGTCACGGTAGTCATAGTCCGTTGTCAGCGCGCGGGCGTTGAAGCGGCTCCTGAGTCCGGCGCCCCACTGGTGTCCGCGCGGCGCGGGCGTGGAGTGGTAGTCGCTCTCACCGATGATGGGCCAGCCGGCGCCGCTGGTGTAGAGCCGGCGGGTGTCCTTCTTCTTCCAGGAGTCGATGAGTTTTCCGAGATATCGCTTCTGGTTCTTGCCGGCCGGCTCGTTGCCGTAGGCCAGCAGGCAGAACGACGGGTGGTTTCCGTAGGCTTTCAAGATGCGGTCGGCCTCGGCGTAGATGAACTCGTCGATCGGCTTGCCGTCGCCGATGGTCGGCCCGCTGTTGACCCAGGCGGCGCATTCGACCTGGTACATCACGCCCAACTCGTCGGCGGCGATGAACGCGGCCTCCGGCGGGCACCAGGAATGGAAACGCAGGTGATTGAGCCCGTGGGCTTTGGCGGCCCGCAGGATCTTGCGCCAGCCTTCGACGTCCATCGGCGGATGCCCCGTCCGCGGGAAGATGCAACACTCCAGCGTTCCGCGCAGAAACGTTTTGCGCCCGTTGATGGTGAACTGCGTCCCTTCCGTGCCGATTTCCCGCATGCCAAACGTAACGGTCTTTTGATCCGCGAAGCCCTCTCCGGCTATGGATACGTCCAGCCGGTACAGGTGCGGGGAGAACTCGTCCCAGAGCAACACATCCTTGCCCATCGGGTGGTCAATCTCGATGGACATCTCGTCTTTGGCCGTGAATGAAAATGTGCCGCTCCGGGGCGAGGCGGCGTACTTCTGGCCTGGATAAGAGCTTGATGCGGCAAGCCTGAATGTCCCTCTTGCCGGGAGCTTCGTAGCCCTCTTCATCACCACACGGACCTTGACCGACTTGGCGGCGACGTTCGGATAGACCTGGACGTCATCGATCCATACCGGGTCGGTAGCGCACAGCTCGATGGCGCCGACGATGCCGTTCCAGTTGCTCTGCGTATGGTCCGAGACGCTGTGGGCGTCGCGCCCGACGCCGACTTTGACGGTGTTGTCGACGCAGATCGTCAGGCGGTGCGCGCCGGGTTCCAGGACCCCGAGGTCGTATTCGTGCGGAGCGCTGAGACTGTTGCGCGTGCCGATGAAGCGGTCGTCGAGCCAGAGCTTCGTTTCCCAGTGACAGCGTTCGAGAAAGAGGGTGATGCGCTTGCTCTGCCATCGGGCGGGGACGACGAACTGCTTCTGGTACCAGGCCGGGCCGATGTAGTGCTTGACCGGCGTCAGCCAGAACGGCACCTTCACGTTGCCCGGCTTGCGGTACTCGGCGTAGCGCGGCTCGGTCCACCAGGAGCGGTCCTTGATGCCTCCGGTCCATTTCGTTTCGGCCGTCACTTCTTCGCCCAACCCGTTCTCGGCCATCGATCCCGGCAGCCAGATCCTCTCCGGCAGCGGCCCGGCGAACCAGCGTTCGGTCTGGCCCTTGCCCTCGGGATCGGTCTGGAAGTTCCACTGCCCCGCCAGGGACAGGCTTTGCCGCGTAGCGCAGCGGGCCGGGACCAGCCCCCATGCGGCCGACAGCGCGCACGAGGCCGCGACGACGAGTACGAACCGACGGTGGAGCAATCTGTGTGATGAGTGCCTGCGCATCCGTTTCTCTCCTCTTAACGGAACCCGGGGGCTCGAGCGAGCCTTAGTTGTCGTGCGTCAGTTGGCTCTTTCTGACGACCAGCGTGTGCATGACCGCGCTATCGATATTAATGACGCGATAGGTGACGGTCGGATCGGACGCGGTCGTATCGAACGAAAGGAGGCCGAACGAGCACTTCTTGTTGTATCCGAACAGCGATCCCGGCATGATGCCGTGCGTGTGGATGTTGGTCAGCCGGGAGCTCTCGAATTCGTACAGCGGATAGCCGCCCGGGCGCTCGATCTTCCAGGCGTCGGAGCGATGGCGGTCCGCCGAGATGAGGATGACGCCGTCGATCTTGTGGCGGGCGAGAAAGGCGAAGATCTCGTCACGTTCTTCCTTGAATCCTTCCCACGTATCCATGCCGGCCTTTCCGGGCTTGGCCCCGGGCGCCCACGGCACGGGCGAGGCCAGGACCTTGAACGTTCCCTTCGCGTTTCGCAGCTTCTCGAAAAGCCACTTCTTTTGGGCCCGGCCGAGCATGGAGGGGTTGTCCACCTCGACGCCCTGGCGGCGGCCCTTGACGCGGTAGTAGCGTCCGTCGAGCATGAAGAAATCGACGTCGGCGATGGAGAAATCGAACCAGCAGCCGGGCTGCTTCTCACCGCCGCCGTAGTAGGGGTTGTTCCAGTTGTTCATATACGTACGCCAGACGGGGATTTTCCACTCGGGCTCGTCGATGTCGGGTCCGCCCCAGCCGTCGTTGACGGTGAAGTCGTGGTCGTCCCAGATCGCGAAGATCGGGGTGCTGGCGACGAAGCTGCGATACTCGGGTCGGGACTGGCGCCGGTAATAGCAGTATTGCTGCACCGCCCGCCGGGTGGGATTGTCGATGTAGACGTTGTCGCCGAGGAACAGGAAAGCGGTCGGTTTCCAGGAGGCCACGGTGTTCCACATGTGCTCGTACTGGGGCGTGTATCCGGCCCCGCCGCCGAAGCCGACTGTGATCTTCGCGGGCTTGCCTTCCGGGGGAAACGTGGCGAACTGTCCCTTCACCGGCGTGGTTTCGCCCTGGACGTGCAGCGTGTACTCGTACCGCGTGGCGGGCTGGAGGCCGTTCACGGCCAGCACGGTCGTAAAATCGCTTTCTTGGCGTGTTTTTCCCGTGGCCGTTACCGCCCGTCCGGCATCGGTTGACGCGGCCTTGACGTTGACGCGCACCGGCGTTTCATGGGCCGTGCGCACCCAGAACTTCGCACTGTTCGTCGTGACACAGCCGAGCAGCGGTCCGTGCAGCAGCTCCTTGCCGTGCCTGGCGGCCAGGGCCTTGAAGGCGTCGCTCTCATAGAGAGGTTGCAGCAGGTCGCGCGGGCCGGCCTGGAACCGCTCGAAGGGCAGCCCCCCGGCGACTGCTTTCTTCACGTAGGACACGGAGGTCTCGATCTCCCCTTTGCGCGCGTATGCGATCGCGAGGACATAGAACGATTCGAGATCCTGCGGATGGTCCTTCAGGTAGCCCTCGCCGGACCGGATGGCCGCGTCGTACTTGCCGTCGACGATGTCCGAAAGGCAGTCGCGGGCGATCTTCTTGTACTGCTCGGCCCCGAGGCCGCCCGAACTCGATAGAAACAGCGACAACAAGACAACGATTCGGATGCTTCTGCTTGCACTCATGTCTCTTTGCTCCTGGTACGTAAATGGAAGGATAAACCAGTTCCAACGTTCTATCAGGGGCGCCGGGAAAGTCCCGCAGCGAACGCTCGCTCGTTACGTGTGGCACAGGACGGATTCGGCGCCGCGGCGGAGGGCCTCAGTGTTGACCGGAATCATCTTGTGGTACCGCTCGGCCAGCACGTCGGGCAGGGCTTGCGCCGCTTGGTCGGGGTTCAGGAGTCCGCGCTTCTGGAGGTACGCGCCTAACATGACCATGTTGGCGCTCTTGGGGCTGCCGGCCCGTTGGGCGAGCTCCTCGGCCGGCACGCCGATGACCTCGACGCTCTCGTGCGCCGTCGGTCGCGAATGGATGAGCGATTCATTGAAGATCAGCAGTCCGCCCGGCTTCAGACGCGGCGCGAACTTGGCTAACGACGCCTTGTTGCAGATCACCAGCGAGCTTGGGGCGCTGACGACGGGGCTGGCGATCTTGCGGTCGGATATGACGACCATGCAATTGGCGGTGCCGCCGCGGACCTCGGCCCCGTAGGCGGGCATGTACGTTACCTCCCGGCCCGCTTTCATGGCGGTCTGGGCCAGGAGCTTGCCGGCCAGGATGACGCCCTGGCCGCCGAAACCGGCGATCAGGACTTCTTCGTGGAGTTCGCTTGTGTCCATCGTCAACCCTTCAAACGCCCGATGGGAAAGACCTTGCTCATCTCGTCCTCGATCCACTTCATGGCCTTGCTCGGGGGCATGCGCCAGTAGGTCGGGCAAGGCGAGAGAATTTCCACCAGCGAAAGCCCCGGGGCCTCGCTTACCTGGAGTTCAAAAGCGTGCCTGAGAGCCGCCTTGGTTTCTCGGATGCGTGAGACGCTGCTCAGGGCACATCGCTCGACGTAGACCGCCCCGGGCAGAATGGCCAGCATCTCGGCGATTTGCAGCGGATATCCCTGACCGTTGGACTGGCGGCCTGCCGGCGTGGTGGCGGTGACCTGTCCCAGGACGGTGGTCGGGGCCATCTGCCCTCCGGTCATGCCGAAGACGGCGTTGTTGATGAAGATCACGGTCAGCCGCTCGGCTCGGTGGGCGGCGTGAATGATCTCGGCCGTCCCGATCGCCGCCAGGTCGCCGTCCCCCTGGTAGGAGAAGACGATCTTGTCCGGATTCGTGCGTTTCATACCGGTGGCCACCGCCGGCGCGCGACCGTGCGCGACCTCGATCATGTCCACGTCGAGGTAGTTGTACGCCAGCACGGCGCAGCCGACCGGCGCGATGCCGATCGTTCGACCCTGAATGCCCAGCTCGTCGATGACTTCGGCCACCAGCCGGTGTGCGATGCCGTGACCGCAGCCCGGACAGTAGTGCGTGGGGCAATCCTTCAGGACGCTCGTTCGTTGGAAAACTGCCTTCATGTCGATTCTCGTCGCCTCGGCGCGATATCCTTCTTTCCTGGTCGGCTCACGACCGGCCGGTTCGTATCGTGAGCTGTTTGATCTTTTCGAGGACGTCGTCCACGCTCGGCACGCCACCGCCGGAGCGTCCGTAGAACAGCACGGGCGCCTTGCCGGCGACCGCCAGTTTCACATCCTCGACCATTTGTCCGGTGCTCATCTCGACCGTCAGGAACATGCGGAGCTCCTCGGCGGCCCGGGCGATCTGCTCGGTCGGGAAAGGCCACAGGGTGATGGGCCGGATCAAGCCGGCCGGGATGCCCCCGGCCCGGGCCCGGTCCACCGCCGCCCGCGCGATCCGTGCGGCCACCCCGTAGGCGACCACGACGATCTCGGCGTCGTCCGACAGGTATTCCTCGCAAAGCACTTCGTCGCGCTGCACCTGCTCGTATTTCGCCGTCAGTTTCTCGTTGTGCTTTTCCAGCACGCCGTCGCCGAGCCAGAGCGAGCGAACGATGTTTTGCTGGCGACCTTCGCAGCCGGTCAGCGCCCAGTCTTTGGCGGGCAGCTCGCGGCGCGGTTTCGGATCCAGCGTCACCGGCTCCATCATCTGGCCCAGGATGCCGTCGGCCAGCACGAGGACGGTCATGCGGTACTGATCGGCGAGATCGAACGCCAGGGGCATACAGTCGACCAGTTCCTGCACGCTCGACGGCGCCAGCACGATGGTGCGGTAGTCCCCGTGCCCGCCGCCGCGGGTGGATTGGAAGTAGTCCGCCTGCGACGGGGCGATGTTCCCCAGCCCCGGACCGCCGCGCATGACGTTGACCACGACCGCCGGCAGCTCGGCCCCCGCCAAGTAGCTGAGCCCTTCCTGCATCAGGCTGATGCCTGGGCTGGACGAACTGGTCATCGTCCGCTTGCCCGTGGCGGAGGCCCCGAAGACCATGTTAATCGCCGCCAGCTCGCTTTCGCTCTGCACGAAGACCCGCCCCTCTTCGGCCATGCGACGCGACATGTACGCCGTGATCTCGTTTTGCGGGGTGATCGGGTAACCGAAGTACGCGTCGCAGCCGGCAACGATCGCCGCTTCCGCCATCGCCTCATTGCCACACATCAAAACTCTCTGGCTCATATTCCCTTTCCCTCTTCCATCCATCCGCCGAGATAGTCCTCCAGTCTCCCGACAAAATCGCGTGCCGCCTCCAATAAGCTCTGCGCCTCATCTCTGGTGACGGCGGTTCCGGCTTCATAATCTCCGGCCAACCTCTTATCGTAAGCATCATTGAGCATTCGTCCAAGACGTTTCTCAAGAATCCCGGTCTTCACGAGGTGTTGTCCGAACATGCTGATCACGCCCCTGTGGGAGGATGCACTCAATCCCTTCGTCAAAAGCGCAGCCTGCGCCATGAAGAACATGGCATAATAGCATCTGGAAGCGCAGGAATCACAATCTCCGATGCCCAGAGTGTATTCCGCCGTGTGCAGAAATTTCCTTGCTTTTTGTACGAGGTCCCTGATTGGGTTCACACGGCCAGCCCTTCTTTCCTCACATTCAACATGAACGGGGAGTCGTAGTTCTCAAAACGCTCTTCAGGAATCACCATGACGGAGACGAGTTGATTTTCGTCCAGGAGCATGTCGTACAAAAGATCGCTCAAGCTGTCTCTGACTTCAGAGGGGTCCAGGGATGCATCCACGAGCACCAGCACGTCCACGTCCGAATCTTCCGTGGCCTTGCCGCGGGCGTAGGAGCCGTACAGTATGACCCTTTTGATCCCGCCCCCGTACGTTTGTCTCAGGTGTGCCTTTAGCCGATCTATCAGGCGGACTACTCGCTGATCCATTCGCTCACGCTTTCTCCTCGATCACTTGCGGTGCGCGTTTCTTCTCTTCCCTGGCGACGATGCGAATTTTGCCCGCCTCTTCCCGGTAGACCTCGATCACCCCTTCCGGGCAGACGATCGCGCACTGGCTGCAGCCGGTGCAGTCGATATTCTTGGCCTGCGCGGGGAAATAGCCGCTCTTGTTGGATTCCGTCGAGATCACGATGCAGTTCTTCGGGCAAACAGTGACGCAGAGGCCGCAGCCTTTACACCGCTCGGCATCGATGACGATCTTACCTGCCATTATAAACGTCCTTCGCTATCCATCCTTCAGCCGCCCCCCGGCCACCCAACGCCGCCGGCGGCTCCCCCCTCTTTACTACTGAATGCTACCGCTCCTGTTCAACCCTGTAAAGCACAAAAATCCCCGCCTCGACCTACGCTGGGCCGTCTTGTATATGCCCTTTTCGGTGATGCCACGGCATACTTCTGGCGGTTAGCACACAGAAAAATCCGGTTTGACTTACGTGGCGGTGTGGCCGTGACGCTCGATTTATGCAGACTTGATCAACCCGACTACAAGCTTTTGAGTGTCTCTTGCGACCTGGGCGTAATATGATGTTTCCGATGCATCGGGGACATAGAAATCGTCCGGGTATCGCACGGAGACCCCAAAATCGGTGAGGCTCTTCAAATCCAGGTGGTCCAGTTCCCCGGAACTGACCTTCCGGCACTCGCCGAGCAGGAAATCGACGTCATGAGTCCGGGGGAAATCCACTCCTTTCCAGGCGAGCAGGGCTTTGAGGTATTTCTCCACTGCTTGTTGGGCGTGAAAGCATATGGTGGAAGCATACGCCTCGGGGTCGGACTGAATGAGGCGGTCGATCACGGCGATGTCTTCATCGGCCCGGAACAGCCACTTGTCGACGTAGTCTTTCAGATCGTCGGTCATAGCGGGACTCCATCCCGTAGAGCGCTTCTGACGATATGGCCGGGCAGTTGCTTTTTGGCTTGCGTTTCCTGCTCGCTCTGGATGAGAACGTCCGTGCGAATCCCCTTGTTCAGGAGCCGCTTGCGAATGAGCGTTCGCAGGGCGAACTTGTCTTTCATGTCCAGCGGCTCGGCCGTGATGATGAGGATATCATAATCACTTTGAGGGTCGGCCTGTCCCCGGGCGTGTGAGCCAAACAACAGTACTCGGGCACCGGGGATCACGGCCCGTGCCGTTTCCGCGATTGCTGCAAGCGTGTTGTCGGACTGCAATGTCATCGGTCTTCCCTGTCGCCGACACAACGGTACTCCCGACACAAGTATAGCCGACCCTCCGAATGAGGTCAACCGTCGGGGTCGTGGAGGTGGCTGGAGGGCGATGGGTTGCGGGGTGGGGGGATGTTTGTTTTACTGGTGGTCATGAAGAGCCTACTGTTTGACTTGACGGGGAAGGCCGCTCTGGTGACCGGTGCGGGGCGGGGTATTGGTCTGGCGCTGGCGCGGGGTCTGGCCGAGCATGGGGCCGACGTGGCTCTGGTGGCGCGGACCGCCGGCGAACTCGATGTGGCGAAGGAGCGTATCGAGGGCGAGACGGGCGCGAGGGCGTGGGCGTTTCCGTACGACCTGGCCGACCTGGACGGCATCGAGGGACTCTTCGACAGCGTTCTCGGCGCTGCGGGCGGCGTCGATATCCTGGTCAACTGCGCCGGGACGACCGTGCGCGAGCCGACCGAGGAGGTTTCGCTGGAGACTTTCAACCGGGTGATGGAGGTGAACCTGACGGCGGCGCTGCTGCTGTCCCAGGCCTTCTGCCGGCACCACAAGCAGGCGCAAAAGCCCGGGCGGATCATCAACATCGGATCGTTAGCCTGTCACGCGGCCCGCCCGACCATCGCGGCCTATGCGTGCAGCAAGATGGGGCTGCTGGGTCTGACCAAAACGCTGGCGGTCGAATGGGCCCGCTACGAGATCAACGTCAACGCCATCGGTCCGGGCTACATCGCGACCGAACTGACCGCACCGCTGCAGGCCGACGCGGATTTCGACAAGTGGGTGCTCGGCAAGACCCCGCTGGGCCGCTGGGGCCGCCCGGAAGACCTCGTCGGGACGGCAGTCCTGCTCGCCTCGAACGCGGGCGATTTTATCACGGGGCAGATCTTCTACGTCGATGGCGGCTGGACCGCACTGGTGTAGAGACACCGGCGGGAAATACGAATCCTCAACGCATGTTTCAGGAGTGATTGCTTATGAGGTCAGCCAGAAGGTTCATCGGGTGGTTATCAGTGGTCGTTCTCGGGCTCACGCTGGTCTCGGAGATCGCAGCGTTTGCTTCTGCGGCCGCAGGCGAAGAACTGGTCGTGAACGTTCGCTATCGCAAGGAGATACCCGACAGCGACGGGACGTACCGCGTGTTCTGCGCGAAGCAGGAATGGGACCCGCGCGCCACGGCGATCATCATCTGCGACATGTGGAACCGGCACTGGTGCAAGGGCGCGACCCGGCGGGTGGCGGAGCTGGCGCCGGTGATGGATCGCGTGGTCTCAACCGCCCGCGCAAAGGGCGTGCTCATCATTCACGCCCCCAGCGGTACGATCGGGCATTACGAGAACCATCCGGCCCGCCAGCGCGCCAAAAGCGCGCCGAAGGCGGCGAACCTGCCTCAGGGCATCGCCTCGTGGTGCCACTGGAAGGACGAGACGGAGAAGAAGGTGGGCTACCCCATCGATCATTCCGACGGCGGCTGCGATTGCCGGCCGCCATGCGAGCAGGGCTCGCCCTGGCGCAGCCAGATCGACAGCATCACGATTCACGACCGGGACGCGATCAGCGATTCCGGTGTGGAGATCTGGAACCTGCTGGAAGATCGCGGCATCGAGAATGTCATTCTCATGGGCGTGCACACCAACATGTGCGTCCTGGGCCGGCCGTTCGGGCTGCGGCAAATGGCCAAAGCCGGCAAGAACGTTGTCCTGATGCGCGACCTGACCGACACGATGTACAACTCGCGGCGCCCGCCCCACGTCAGCCACTTCACCGGGACGGACCTCATCGTCGAGCACATTGAGAAATACGTTTGCCCCACCGTCACCTCCACGATCCTGACGGGCAAGCCCCCGTTTCGTTTTAAGAATGACGAGCGGCCGCTGGCGGTCTTCATTTCCGCCGAAAGCGAATACGAGGCGGCGCATACCCTGCCCGGTTTCGCCCATGAGCTGGAGCTCGACTTCGGCTTGCGCTGCGAGATCCTCCAGGGCAGCGCCGAGCGCAAGAGCGCCGACAGGCACGACATCGCCGGCATGGAGATCCTCAGCGACGCCGATCTGGTGGTTGTGTTCGTCCGCCGGCGGGCGTTCCCGGCCGAGCAGATGAGGTACCTGCGCGACTACCTGAGCCGGGGCGGTCCGCTGATCGGCCTGCGCACGGCCAGTCACGCCTTCGACACGCGAGGCAACGCCCCGCCCGGACACGACGAGTGGCGCAGCTTCGATCCCGACGTGTTCGGAGGCAACTATCACGGCCACCACGGCAGCGGACCGACGGCCGCTGTCACCGTCGCGCCGGGCGCCGGCGGCCACGCGATCCTCAAAGGCGTCGAGCTGCCGCTGCTGAGCAACGGCTCGCTCTACGAGACCAGGCCCCTGGCCGAGAGCACGACGGTTCTGCTGACCGGAACGATCCCGGACAAGGCGCCGGAGCCCGTGGCGTGGACCAACCGGTACAAGCGTTCGCGCATCTTCTACACATCGCTGGGACACCCGGACGATTTCGAGAATCCTGCGTTTCGCAAGCTGCTGGTCAACGCCGTCTTCTGGGCGCTGGGCCGGTCCGCACCACAGCCAAAGCCGAGTACTGCGAACTGAGCGAGGAGATACGACCATGAAGCGGATCAATAGAAGACAATTCGTAAAGCGGGGCGTGGGGATTTCATTGGGCGCCGTCGCGCTGTCCACCGCGGCCCATCCCGTGCTGGGGGCCAACGAGCGCGTGAACCTGGCGTTGATCGGCTGCGGCGGGCGCGGCCGGGCCCTGGTCCGCGGCTTCATCGACTGCGGCGCGCGGATTACGCATCTATGCGACCTCAACGCCGCCCGTCTGGAGGCGCTGGCCAAAGAGCTTGCCTCCGTGCAGAACCACGCGCCTCGAAAGCTGAGCCGGATGGAGCAGGTGTTCGATACCAAAGAGGTCGATGCCGTGGTGGTTGCCACGCCCGACCACTGGCACGCCCCGGCCAGCATTCTCGCCTGCCAGGCGGGCAAGGACGTCTACGTCGAGAAGCCCCCGTCCCACAACGTCTGGGAGACGCAGAAGATGCTCGAGGCCGCACGAAAATACCGGCGCGTCCTGCAGGTGGGGACCCAGAACCGAAGCGCGCCGTACAACCACGCGGCCCTGGAGACCATTCGCAGCGGCAAGCTGGGCGGCATCCACATCGTGAAGGTGTACAACCTCAAGTCGGGCGGGGCATTTCGTCTGGGCGAGGCGGGCACCGCGCCGACGGGGTTCGACTGGGACGCCTGGCTGGGGCCGGCCCCGGCGCGTCCCTATCATCAGCACCTCTTCCACGGCGGCTGGCACAAGTTCTGGGACTTCAGCGGCGGCGACTTAGCCGACGACGGCATCCACCAGCTCGACCTGGCGACGATGCTCATGGGCGACCCGGGCCTGCCCCGGGCGGTTTCCTGCTCCGGCGGCCGGCTCGCGCATCCCGACGACGAGGGCGAAGTGCCCGACGTGCAGATCGTCTCGTTCGATTTCGCTGATTTCGTGATGACCTTCGAGCTGAGCGGCTATCCGCGCTACATGCAGAAGACGACCGGGACGATTCGCCGCAACGACGAGTTTCCCTACTGGACGCAAAACGCCACGCGCATCGAGCTGTACGGCTCCGACCTGATGATGACCGTGGGCCGGCACGGGGGCGGTTGGATCGTCACTACCTCCGGCGGCAAGATCGTCGAGAAGAAGTACGGCCGGCCCCCGGACCAGCATCACGAAACCAACTTCCTCGAATGTATCAAGACCCGCAAGCGTCCCAACGCCGATATCGAGACGCTGTTCAACAGCACCGTCATGGTCCACATGGCCAACATCGCCCATCGCGTCGGGAACGAAAAGCTGAAATTCGATGCGACGACGAAGCGATTCACCGACAGCGCCGACGCCAACGAACTGCTCAAGCGCACGTATCGCCCGAAATACCGAATCCCCGACCGCGTGTAGTGCTCTGTTACACCTTGTATGATGGGGTAGACACGGTGTGGCAGCGTCAAGGCCGCAGGCCTTGGCGATGGTTCGTTCGGATTCGAGAGGCGCCATCGCCAAGCTGCGCTTGACGCTGCCACACAGAACGTC
>CAYPZL010000163.1:0-13184 GCA_964415045.1 uncultured Pirellulales bacterium
GGCCCCTTTTAGGGGCCTTCCTCATACCACCGGCTATGCCGGTGGTCTTGATTGTGGGGGCGGAGAATGACATGATGCGATACGCAATGGTCGTGATGATCGCGTTATCGATAGTCGTCTCTGCTCCGGCAGATCAGAGCGCAGCGCGTTCGAGATTCGGCGCGGGATTAATATCAGTCACTGGCTTTCGCAGAGTGGGCGGCGCGGGGCGGATCGGCGGGAGTGGTTCACGGAGAAGGACGTTAAACTGATTGCGTCGCTGGGCTTCGACCACATCCGGCTGCCCGTCGATGAAGAGCGGCTCTGGGACGAGGCCGGCGGCAAGGAGCCGGAAGCCTTCGAGTTGTTGCACAAAGCCATTGGCTGGGCCAACTGGGACTACAAGGGCGGCTTCGGCATCGTCGCCCGCGACGGCAGCCCCGACCGCGTGTTCCTCGACGTCCTCCTCGGACGATAGCCCCACGAACACGGCGCACAACGTCTCAGCGGACGCAAGGGAACGTATCTCCGCCAACCCCGCCGGGGAGTTTGAATCACGGGGGTGGGGGTTGCGTCTATTGAATGAGCGGTTGGGGATCGGGCGCGGATGTGGTTAGAGCGTTGAGCCGATTACGCCGTCGCGAGCGTTCTGCTCGATCCTGACCGTGACGAGATCGTTGTTATCGGGCCTGGGGGCCGAATGGTTGAGATAGACCATGAAGTATCGCTCGGCCCGACCGGCCGGGCGGCCGTTGGCGGTTTCGACGAGGACCTGGGCGGTCTCGCCGAGGAATCGCTCGCGAAACCGGCTCTGCAGCTCCAGGTCGATGTCCCGGAGGATCTGGGACCGCTCTTTCACAATTTGGGATTGCACCCTGTCCGGCATTTTGGCCGCCGCGGTTCCCCGGCGGGGCGAAAACGTGAAGACGTGCATCTTGGCGAAAGCGACCTCGCGCGCCAGGCGAACGGTCTGCTGGAAGTCGGCGTCCGTCTCAGAAGGGAAACCGACGATAATATCGGTCGTGATGGCAGGGCGGTCGAGGTGGCTGTTGATGAGGTCCACCTTGGCGCGGAACTCGTCGGCGGTATAGGGCCGGCACATGCGCCCGAGCACGCGGTCCGAGCCGGATTGCAGTGACAAGTGCAGATGAGGCATGATGTTACGGTGCGCTGCGAACACGTCGAGCAGGCGCTCCGTGACATCAACCGGGTCGAGAGAGCTGAGTCTGATCCGCGGCAGGTCCGGAATGCGAGCGACCCTCTCGAGCAGACCGGGCAAATGCTCGTCCTCCGGGCCCTCCGACCGGCGCCGACGCACCGTGGAACGGCCATAAGCCCCGACGTGAACGCCGGTTAGGACAATCTCCTTATGCCCGGCGGCGACCAGAGCAGCCGCCTCGGCCAGCACCTTATCGGGCCTTTTACTGCGAACTTCCGGACGCGTGTACGGTATAATGCAATAGGAACAAAACGAATCGCAGCCATCCTGGATCTTCAGAAACGCCCGGGTGTGGCCTTGAAATGAAGTAAGTGCCGGCAATTCCTGAGGCGGAGCTAAGTCTTTTTTGCACTTGACTTTGGGACTTATTTCTGGTCTAATGGCAGCATCTGGGCACTGTACGGGCCTTAGTGAATCTGGGGTGGTTGATTCAGCACTTACCAGGAAATTCAGGGTGGTGGCGAGCTGGCATCGGTCCTTGACAACATGAATATTCTCTCGGTCGGCCTTGAACTCGTCTGTTGGGACCGCCGGCAGGCACCCGCAAACGACCACGGCCTTGGGACGGTGTTTCCGGGCCCGACGGATGCACCGGCGGCTCTTGGCCGAGGCGGTGTGTGTGACGCAACAGGTGTTGACGACCACCAGATCCGGGGCCTCGGTGACATCGACGAAGCGGAGCCCCAACGTCGTGAGAAGAGCGCGAATTTGCTGGCTTTCGTATTGGTTAACTTTACAGCCCAGTGTTAATATAGAAAAACTCTTTAGCATATGGTATAATCTAAGGCTATTGAGAGCTGTTTACAAGACTCGTGGATACTACGCAGATCGATTGGCGGGAGGTTCGTCATGGCAGCAGCATCGGATGCGATTTGGGCGATTGACCTGGGCAACCATTCCCTCAAGGCCCTCCATCTCATGGTGGCCGGAGATGTGGTTCAGGTCATCGGCTTCGATCATATTCCGCACAGCAAGATTCTCTCGGTCGGCGGTATCAGTGCGGCCGAGAAGGAGGAACTCATCGCCATTGCATTGCGGCAGTTCGTGCAGCGCAATGAGGTGGATTACGACCCTCTGATCGTCTCGGTGCCGAGCCAGAACAGCTTCGCGCGGTTTGTAACGCTGCCGCCGGTGGAGCAGAAGCGGCTTCCGGAAATCGTGCAATTCGAGGCGGCCCAGCAGATCCCGTTCGACATGAGCGAGGTGCAATGGGACTACCAGCTCATGAGCGAGGAGGACGAGCCCGAGAAGAAGGTGGGCATCTTTGCGATCAAGAACGAGGTGGTGGACGGGGTATTGGAGCACCTGGAGCGGGAAGACCTGCAAGTGAGCTTCGTGCAGATCACGCCGATGGCGTTGTACAACTACCTTCTGTTCGACCGGCCGGACCTGGTCCGTTCCGATAAGCGCGCCACCGTGATCGTCAACGTCGGCGCCGACGGTACCGACCTGGTCGTCTGTACCGCTTCGGGCGTGTGGCAGCGTTTCATCGTGATGGGCGGCAACGCGTTCACGAAGGCCATCGCCGAGACGTTCAAACTGAACCTCGAGAAGGCTGAGAAGCTCAAGCGCACCGCCCCGATGAGCAAGTACGCCCGCCAGATCTTCCAGGCCATGCGACCGGTATTTACCGAGTGGGCCTCGGAAATCCAGCGGTCGCTGGGGTTCTACACCAGCTCGAACCCGGACGTGAAGCTGTCCCGGGTCGTCGCCATGGGAGGCGGCACCAGGCTGCGCGGTCTGCTCAAGTATCTCCAGCAGACGCTGCAAATCCCGGTGGAGAAGCCGGATGCGTTCAAACGCATGGCGATCGCGCCGGGCCTGTCCAGCGCCAAGTTCCATGAGAGCGTCGCGGATTTCGGCGTCGTCTACGGCCTGGGTTTGCAGGGTCTGGGCATGGCGCGAATCGAGAGCAACCTGTTGCCCAAGAGCGTCGCGCGGTCCATGGCCTGGGCGAGCAAGACGAAGTACTTCCTCGGAGCAGCCATACTGCTCCTGGCGGTCATGCTGATGTGCCTGGGACGGGTCGGTTTGGATCGCATCGCCTACGCCCGCAATGAGAGCGTGCGGAGCATGAACAAGAGCGTCGTCAACCACGCCGACAGCAGGATCAAGGCTGCCGGGCAGCTTGAGCAGCGGGAATCGGAGTTCGCCGAGCGTATCAAGAAGCAACTCGAGCAATTCAAATACCGCGACACGGTCCCCGGTCTCCATGAGCTGCTCATCTCGGCCCTTCCCAATGCCCGGAACAACCCGGAACAGCGGGCCCTCTACGAGGCGTTCGAGGCCGGAGACGTGCAGTCGGTCATGGAAATTCCGCGCCGGGAGAGAAAGCAGCTCTTCATTACGAATCTGTCGATTTATTACTCGGACGATCTGGCGACCGCCCAGTTCGGCGAGACGGCGATGATGCGCAAGGACGCCATGATGCAGATGGCCGCCGGCGAGGCGGGGGGGGGCTACGAAGACGAAATGGCCAGCATGCTGGAGCTCTACGGCGAGGAATACATGAGGCAAATGGGCTTCGGCGAAACCGCTGAAGAAGACAAACACCCGGGTTTCATCGTAAGTGTCGTCGGTTACAGCCCCTACAAGGACATTGGCGCATTGCTCGATCCGCCCAATGTCAAGGACGACCCCAGCCAGTGGGGCTTCATGACGCGAATGGAGAACCTGGACGAGTTTATCGATGCGAACAGCCCGTTTCAGTTGTACAGCCGGGAGGCCACGCATTTCCGGCTGAGGAAGGGTGTCGTGGACCTCGAACAAGACGTGCCCATGGGCGTCGGTGTCATGGAGATTATCCCCGACGAGGGCAGTGGGAAAACCTCGTCGCCGGGCGCCCGGACGGGTATGGCCTACGGATTCATCACCTCCGGCACCCAGATTCTCGTGGATCCGATGACCCGGGAACGCATCAGCGCCAAGGCCGTAACGGATCAGTTCGGCAAGCCCAGGTATGACGGCATGGGCAAGCCTATCCTGGAGGTGTACGACAGCTGGTTCTCTCTGGATTTCAAGCTGGAATGGACGGACGCTCCTACGGACACCGATAGCGGCGCAAGCACAACCGGCACGACTTCCGGTCGATATTAGAGCAGGGCAGGTACAGGCAGGTAACCTACGATGGACAAACCGAATATCGATATCAAGAACATTCTCAGCAAGCTGAGCTTCCTGAAGAACAACCTCACGCTCATGGTGCCGATCTTCATCGCGATCGTGGCGGTGTTGCTGCTGATTCCCACGCACATCCTCAGTGGCAAGCTGCGCAGCACCGTGGAACAGGAAAGCGCGCGTATCGCCCAGCGGATCGACGGCCTGATGAGACAGGTGGACGAGGTCGCGCTGGACCAGGCCTTCGATGAGTACATCGACGCCTACGCTCGCGACGCGAATCAGATCGAAGCCATCGCGCTGCAGTGCACGCAGCGTGAATTGCTCAGCTACCGGATATTTCCTGACACGAATGAGAGTTCGACGTTGCTCTTCGAGCAGTTTGGCCGGCGGTACACCGGCGGTCTGGAGAATCTGCTGGCGGGCCTGGAGATCGCCGAACCGCCGACGGATTCGGAAATCGAGGTTGCTTTGCAGAGCGCGCCGCGGTCACCTTACGCGTCCTCACGCCGGCCCATGATGAACCTGTCCCGACCGTCGCGCTCCGGTCAGCGAGGCCGGCGCTACTCGTCCTTCGGGATGGTTGGTACCGACCGCAAGATCGTCGACACCATCTGTCTGGAGAAGGCGCAGGCAGGCAAGCTGTACGCCAGTCCGGTGAATCTGGGCGGCTACACGTACTGGGGTGACTGGGTGTTCGAGACCCGCGATGACGCGTATCTGGATTGCTGGTACTGGCAGTTGGGCTACTGGGTGATCGAGGACGTGTTGGCCTCCGTTGGCAATATCAATGCCGACGCCACCAGCGTGCTGGATGCCCCGGTGAAACGGCTGATGAGTGTGGAGTTCGTCCTGAAAACAGCGGGCCGAAGCGTGCGGCGCCGCCCGCGCGGATCGATGCGTGGCCGTCGCAGAAGAACGGCCGACGCCAAGGACTATCCGACCTACGTCAAGAGTGCCAAGGACGGCATGACCACGCCCTGCACCGGACGATACACCAACGAGGAGTTGGAAGTGATCCACTTCGACGTGCGGCTCGTCGTGGCGGCGAAGGACGTCCTGGCGTTTATGGAAGAGTTGTGCAGTGCCAAAGAGCACACGTTCCGGGGCTGGTACGGGGACGAGCCCGCAAAGAAATACCGGCACAACCAGATCACCGTCCTTGAAAGCAGTATAAGTCCGGTCGAGCAGACGGACTACCAGCACGATATGTATCGCTACGGGGACGATCCGGTGGTGGACCTGGATTTGATCTGTGAGTACATCTTCCAGAAGGCGGCCTACGAGGACGTCAAGCCGCAGCAGGTCAAGGACGATCAGCTCGGCGAGGGAGATACGGGAAGACGATAGAACAGCGTACTTGGGTCTTGGGTAATAACGGGATAAGCCATGCGCGACATCTTGAAGAAGATCGGCATCTTTTGTGAGAACCACGTCGAGAAGATCGTTCTTGTGATTGTGGGCCTGGTTTGCATCTGGCTCTTCTTCACGCGGGTGACCTTCAGCCCCAACGTCGTGTCGGTTGGAGACAAGACGTTCAGTCCGGGGCAGATTGACGCCTACATCAAGGAGAAAGCGGACGAGCTTCAGCAGCGGCTCTCCGGCGGCAGCGGGCCGGGGACGGCCGAGAAGCTCTACACGCCGCGCCTCACCGGGCCGATCGGTCCCAACGATCCGGTGAATGTTCTCGGGCGTCCGTTGCCCCGGGGCTTTGCCGGCGTGTTCGATTCGCCGCTGGGTTTCCTCGATCTGGACGCCGTGCTGCCGCTGCCCAGCCGCGGGGGCGCGGGCCGATTTCTCGCCAAGTACACCCTCCCGCAGGTCGGAAGCGTTACGAACGTGGCGGCCAATCACATCCGGGCCGCGGCCTGGGTCCCGTTGCAGGAAGTGACCCCGGAGACGACGTATGACGATTCTGAAGTGGAACCCAACGACATCGATCTGGTGACCGTCGAGGCGCAATTCGACGTCGCGGCGTTGTACCGTCAGTTCCACGCCCACTTTGCCGGGGAGGAAGTGGCCAAGGACGAGTGGCGCGATCCGTGTCTGGCGGACCCCATTTTTGCCGCCGTCCAGTTGCAAAGGCAGACGCTCCTGCCCGATGGGACGTGGACTCCCTGGCAGGAAGTCCGGCGCACCCGGGTGGACCCGTATCAAGAGCTTTTCCAGTCGCTCGATCGCGTGGAGGACCTGCCGCCCGGCGGCGTTGAGGTCCGGTTGATGCAATTCGATCGCAAAGACATCACCATGCAGCTTCTCCAGCCGGAGGCCTATCAGATCGCTTCAGCGGAGGAGGAGTGGTTTCCACCGAGCTACTATGACAAGTTCAAGGCCATGCAAAAGAAAGTCCAGATGGAGGAGCGGCGCAAGGAACGGGAGGAAAAGCAGAAGCAACTGGAACAGGACAGTGGCCGACGCCGCAGCGCAACGGGAGCGATCGGACGCGACCGGGGGACCACTGGCGCCGGCGGGCGCTATCGCTCCACCCGGACCGGAGGCGGCGCAGGCGATACGATGTACAGCCGCGGCCGCTCGCGCGGTCGAAACGACCGCACCGGAGTGCCGGGAACCGATCCGCGCAGCCGTTCGGGTCGACGGGGACGAACGGGCGCCGAAGACCCGATGTACGGCGATATGTATATGAATCCCGACGGGCAGGGTGGCCGCCCGGCGCCATCGACCGACGAGGTCTACTACGAATTCGCCGAGAAGCTCATGAACTATGCCACGGACCTGGCCAAGCTGGACGAACCGCTGTTGTTCTGGGCGATGGATGATTCGGTCGAGCCCGGCAACACGTATCGGTATCGCGTTCGCATCGGTGTGTTCAATCCGGTGGCCGGGACCGATCGTCTGGCCGAAGAGGACGCCGACAAGAAGAATCAGGTCATCCTGTGGAGCGATTTCTCCGAGGTGACCGAGCCGCAGAGGATTCCGGAGATGTTGTACCTGTTCGCCAAGGACGTGCAGGAGCAAACGAAGACCGCCGTGGTCGAGGTGGCTCGGTACACGTTGGGCTATTGGCGCAGCGAAGATTTCAAAGTCAAACCCGGGGAAGTCATCGGCAAGGAAATGGAGCCCGAGGTCAAGGAAGACAAGCGATCGCCTCGTCTGGCAACGGCCGGACGCATCACCGACCCGTTGTACGCTCGCGGCATGGGTATGAACGCGGGCGTGGGCCTGGGAATGCCGAACCCGCGGGGCCCGATGGGCCCGGATGAGGTCTATATGCCGGAGATCATCGATTATCGCACCGGCAGGGTGCTCGTGGACCTCGTGCAGGTCAACGACTGGGGCACCCCTCCGAACCTCCAGCCGCGCGGCTACCACGAAATGCTGTACACCACCGACGGCCTGACCATCGAGCACATGCCCGTCAAGAGCGCGAACTGGCCCAAGGATCTGCTGGCGACGTACCAGTACGTCGCCTCGGAGAAGCGCAAGGAGCCGCAGCCGTTCCGCGACTTCAAGAAGGGCGGCCTGCGCGGTCGCGGCGGGCGCGGGCGCGGAGGCATGATGGATGGCTACGAAGGCATGGACGGCATGTACGACGAAATGATGTATATGCAGGACGGGCTCTACTGACAACACCAGGTCTGCCCGCCGCTGGGCCGGAACCGCCCAACGGCCGGTCCGACGGAGAAGCGCAACCGAAAACCGAGAACCGTTGGGCAAAAAAGCGAACCAAAGCCGTCTCATCCGAGACGGCTTTTTTCCTGCGCTCATCCCGGCACTGGAGAGGGTGAAAACGGCGTCCTTCCTCGAACGGACGCGCCCCTCAATGCCTCATGCAGCGTACCGACGTTGCGCTTGCCTTCCTCACGCACGAGTTGCGGAACACGGGAGAATTCTCGCAAAAATACGTACTTGTACGTATAGACGTGTCGCGACCGTTGCTGTATACTACGTTTGGAGTATGGGGGTATCTTGAGTGTTAGGGAGGAGAGTCACGTCGTTTTGACTTTCCGCAGAAGGACTGTTACGCGCACCACAGCGCTCGGCAGAAGGCAGTGCTGCTGAACGCCGATGCGGAAGAAACAACGCTGTCTTGCGCGTATGGTGACATTGATGTGTGAAACCGGCGCAGCGCTTGACGGACCAAAACGATGTTGAAACGGCAAACGGACAACGCGGCGCACGAACGAACGGTTGCGTGCTTGCTCTACGCGCCGCGACAATCGATGAACAACTTCAAACCCATATCCATGACAGAACAGGCCGCGCCTCGGCTGGCACCGAAACGCGGCGTGTATGCGTGTGAAGCCGAAACCTGCGAATGGGCCCTGGCAACACCCGCAGGCCTCGGTGACTTCAAGGAAGGGAGGTGATGCAGGGACAAGACCGGACCAGTGGTGATCGCGTAACGACAATTCCTTATCAAGCAAAACAACAACGGAGGCAGGACGATGAAACGACTAAGCGTAACAATCATGATAATGCTGGCCCTGGCCACAGTCGGCCAAGCCGCCACCGAAGAGGCGAAGCAGCAAGCCATCGATGACGGACTGGCGTGGCTGGCCAGCACACAACAAGGTGACGGCCGTTGGAACGATCCTGCGAACGGGTCGGCGGGCTATGTGGCGACGACGGCGTCGGCTGCTCTGGCCTTCATCGAAGAGGGCTACAAACCGTACGATGGCAGCACTTACGGCACGGTCGTTGGCAAAGCAGTCGATTACCTGTTCGACTACGCGCGCGACTACCAAGTGTCACGTGTTGGAAGTGCGCCCGCCGGCACAGTTTACTGGGAAGCGGCCAATTTCGATCTCGGCAGAACAACGTACACAACGGGATTGGTCGCGCCAGTGATATACGCGCTCGGCAAGAGCAACCCCGCTGCGACGATTTCGTCGACCAACCCCATCCTAAACGGAAAGTCCTACAAGCAGGTGATGCAAGGTGTTGTGGATTGGTTCACGTACGGTCAGAACCCCGATGGCGGCTGGCGCTATTATCCGAACTCTGGTGGTTCGGACAACTCCACCGCCCAGTGGGGCGCGCTGCCTTTCCTCTACGGCGAAGCGTGGGGCATTGCAACACCTGCGGGCGTCCAGACCGGGGACGCGACGACCTTGGGCTTGGAGCATTGGACGAACGTCATTCAGCACCCCCAGGATGGGTCCTGGATGGCCGGTGGTTCGGGTTACAGCACGAACAGCAACTACGTCAATATGTCCAAGACCGGCGGCATGCTGCTCGAATTCGGCGTGCTGGACAAGCCGCTTAGCGACCTGGATGTCCAGTATGCGCTGGCCTTCATGAACCAACCGGGCATCTGGAACGCCGGGCCCAGCGGCACGTGGTACGGCAACTTCAACCACCCCTATGCCATGTGGGCGGTATACAAGGGCCTCGAGTACTACGGGCTGATGACAACAAATGCGGATGGCATTCTGGTCGGCACGGGAATGTCAAGCGCGTCCCAAGTCACCATTGGGTTCGATGGCGGACCACAGTATCTCTCGGGCCCCGGCGACTGGTACTCCCAGTACTGCGATTACCTTGTCAACATCCAGGGTGGCACCGGGGCCTGGGGCGGCTACTCTTACTGGCGCGACGCTATGGCGACGGGTTGGTACATCAACATCCTGAACGCCACGGGGACCCCGCCCTCGGATATCATTCCCGCTCCCGGAGCCCTGCTCCTCGGTAGTCTGGGCATGGGCCTGGTCGGCTGGATGCGGAGACGTAAGACTCTGTAAGAGTATAGAAACCGTTTCATTACGAAGGGCTGCGAACGACGCATCGCAGCCCTTTGTTTTTGCGCGGGCCCGGCAATGTGTCGCGCCGCGGATTCAGGTCTGCCTTCACTTGCGCCGGCCGGGAATGTGGCCTCCGAACGGCATGTACGCGCAAACCCACAGCCCGGATTGTGCGCTCCGCTGTGCCGCGCTCAGAGCCTGCCCCGAGCGTGAGCGAAGGGTTGACAGGCCGCCCGTGGATTCATCAGGATCGGTATCAGAATGATTCCTTAAAGCCGGCCATCCATCGGGGCCAGTCTTCGGGGGCTACGCCACCGGCTCTGGTCCAGGGGCCGCTGGTGTCGAACTTGCGGTGCCACTTGAGCTGCCAGAGCTGCTTGAGGGCGACCTTGCGGACGGACCAGTCGGCGAAGAGGCAGTACTGGGCGCTCCCGTGGCGGTTGACGCAAAGCCGCTGCATTTCGTGGCCGCTCATAATCGGCGTGCGGTCGCCCCACGGGGGTGGGTCGTCGGTGTGCCGGGGCCAGCCGTCCACCCACCAGCCCTCGGTGAAGACCGGGATGTTGTACGCGCCTTGCACCAGATGCGTCCGCCAGTAGTTCTCCTTGGGCCCGCGTCCCCACAAGCTGTCCATATTGGCCGGCGGGTTGCACATCCAGCCGTTGGGAGCGTAGCTGCCCTCGTCTCCCCCGTGGGACTCGGGGACGCGCCAGGCATCGAAGGGGTTCGAGGCGATGGCCATGGCCGACAGGTTGGCGTTCGAGCGGTGCTTTTTGGCCGTGGGGCACAGCCACATCTTCTTGTCCTTGGACATCGGCCGCATGCACTCGCGCCACCAGTCGCCGTGGGCCACGTCCCTGCCGAAGCTCTGCAACAGGCCGCTGTAGAAATACCCGTTGTTTTCCTGCGTGTACATGGCGAAGATCAGGCCCCACTGGTGCAGGTTCGATTTGCAGCCTACGCCCCGCGCCTGTCGCCGGACCCGCTCCAACGCCGGCATCAGAATGGACATCAGCAAAGCGATGATGGCAATCACCACCAGAAGCTCGATAAGCGTGAACCCACTTCGTTTACGCATGGCCATACACCTCCAGGCCGAACTCGGCATCGGTTCGTTGCCTGATATTATACCAGCGACGCCCCCGGCGTGCAAACCGTCTCTTCCGTTCACAAGAGACCTGCAGGACCCGGAAACAGCCTGCTACGGAAGCCACGTCAAGTCTGGATGAGTGACCGAATCCAGCTCGAACCCAAAGAGAGGTTTTTTCTTGTCGGTGCTCGTTGTGAACACCACCTGGCCGTTCGAATCCGTCTCCACGCCGGCGGTAAAATCGTCGCTGAAATCATCGGTGAAATGGCCTTTGACCGTCGCCCCGGAAACGCGGGTGCTCAGGTTGTCCGTGACTGTTACGACCGCGAGGCTTGACTTTTGTAGTGTTTTTGGGGATTTCGACGGGCTTTTCATCACAAGGTGCGTGACTTTATGTCACGCAGGCGTTTACTTGCGGCGCCTTCATGCTACACTGGGGCTGGTTTTTACCCGTTGAAGGAGTTGTCTGATGCGGATTGGCATTATTTCGGATACGCACGATCATCATCGCAACGTGGCCCGCGCGATCGAGGTTTTCAATGAGCGCGGCGTTCAATACGTTTTGCACGCCGGCGACATGGTCGCGCCGTTTACCGCCCGGGCCTTTGCGGGATTACACGAGGCCCGGTTCATCGCCGTTTTCGGCAACAACGAGGGCGAGAAGCTCTTTCTGAAATCGACCGTCGAGGATTTCGGAGGCGAGATTCACGAATACTGCTACAAGGGCGAACTGGCGGGCAAGCGGATTTACATGACCCACACGCACCACGCCATTGAAGAGGTGGCCCGCAGCCGGATGTACGACCTGGTCATCTACGGGCACACGCATCGACAGGACGTCCGGGAGGTGGGCGAAACCCTCATCATCAACCCGGGCGAAGCCACTGACTGGGTCACCGGCTCGGCCCGGGTGATGATTCTCGATCTGGCCGATATGAGTCACACCGCAGTGACTTTGGCCTGATCCGTATCTTCGTGCGCCGCCCTACGCGCGCAGTTTCCTGTAGTTTTGCAACGAGAGTTCGACGCCTTTCAGCGGCGGGTAGGCGTCCTTCTCTTCCTCGATGATGTACCAGCGGGTGCCGCCGATGGTCTCGCAGAGAGTGAAGATCTCCTGCCAGGGCAGGTCGCCTTCGCCGATCAGGGCGTTCTTGTTGGTCTCGGAGTATTCCTTGAGGTGCACGGTGAGGGCGCGGCCGGGATATTTCTTGAGGTACTTCACGGGGTCGCCGCCGCCGCTCATGGCGTTGCCCGTGTCGAGCTGCATGGCGACTTCGGGCCGGGTGTTGTCGAAGAGGATTTCCCAGGGCACACCGCCGTCGATGGCGTGGAAGTCGTGAGCGTGACAGTGGTACCCGACGACCATGCCGTGCGGCGCGACCTTCACCGCCAGCTCGTTGAAGCGCATCGCGTGCGCGCGCCAGGCTCGTTTGGGGTCGCTGTCGTCGGGCTTGAGCCACGGGACGATCAGGTACTTGTTGCCCAGCGTCTGGTTGAACTCGATGGTGGCCGCGAGGTTGGCGTCCGAGAGCGTGTCCATCGCGGTATGCGTGCCGCAGCAGACCAGGCCGTTGTCGTCGAGCATCTTGCGCAGGTCTTCGGCCTTGTAGTCGTAGTAGCCCGCAAACTCGACGCCGTCATAGCCCATCTTCGCGACCTTCTCGATGGTGCCCGGCAGGTCCTTGGCGCAGTCGGCCCGGACCGAGTAGAGCTGCAAGCCCACGGGAATCTTCTTCGCTTTCTTGCCCGTTAGCTTATCCATGCAACCGGCTCCCATGACGCCGCCGGCCGCTACGGCCGCCGCGGTCGTCGCTAAAAAATCTCGACGTGACAGATTCGATTTGGCCCGCTGTGCTTTCATCTTCGTTCACCTCGTTTTCTTCCTTGGAAGGGTTGACATTGTGCACGGCTCCCTGCGCCGCAGACGCAGACAACGCAGACCCGGATTGTAGTGGCACCTCCCGTCCCGGTCAAATCCAAAAGCCCTCGTCTCTGCACCCCGCGCCGACAGGTGGCAGTATTCGTAATCCCATGAAAGGCTGCCTCCGGTCGAGTTCTCTGGTATAAAGGAGGACAA
>CAYPZL010000164.1:0-13165 GCA_964415045.1 uncultured Pirellulales bacterium
TTGCCGCGGTACGCGCCGCCGAGCACATGAATCATCAATTCCGCCCTCTGCGCCGGCCGAAGTAGACGCGAACCCGGCGCAGGTTGCGGCGTACAGGAACAACAGTGTGCCGCATGACATGACGGCGGCGCAGGTGACTCAAGACGCTCGCGGGGCCGATGGCTATGGCTGGAAAACGGTTGTGTTCGCTGGTGAAGGACGGTTGCCAGAAAGACAAGGTCGAGGAATACAAGAAGCTGCTGCGCGATGCCAGGTACATGTGCAAGAAGTGCGGCCGGGCGGCGGCGAAGGCCAAATGCCTCTGCAAGCCCGTGAAATTATAGCGTTTGCGTTTCGTGGCCGAGTCATCGCACGGGCAGGCTGACCGACTTGATAGAGTTTGCCGACGCCGCCTGCGAAACCCTCGCGTCTGCGGAGCCTCCCTCGATCTACAGAACCTGACCGAGCAGGTACGCAGCCCCGATCAGGCCGCAAACTCCTGCCAGGATGGTCAGTGCCAGGGCGATCAGGGTATGGGGCCGGTCGTCGCGCACACCGGTCCAGAGCCATTGACGCAGGGACATTTCCTGCGTTTGCGGTTTGGCTCGATATGCCGGCAGGGCTTGGGACGAAGGTGCGCGGCGCGCCCCCGGGCGCACATTCCGGCGGGGCGCCGACGGCTGCCTGGGCGGTAGGTGTGCAGGGGCGAGGCGCCTCTGCGATTCGGCGCCGGCGGGTCGGCATTGGGGATCTGCGGTCTTGACTTTGACCGTCGCGCAGGCCGGCAGTCGTATCTCTTCGTCCGTTGGCGTGCTCCTGCCGTCGCCGGCGGGCCCGGGCGACTCGAACAGAAATTGGGGCTCGGCCCGAGCCTGCAAAGCGACTCCGCCCCGTCGGGCCAGCAGGGCGTCTACGTCGGCGATTCTCAGGAACCGGCTCGCGCCGTCCCGGAACTCGGGCAGCACGCCGTCTTCTATCAAAACCTCCAGCTCGGTCTCGGTGGCGTCCAGCTTCCTGGCGGCTTCCTCAGCGGTGCAAAACATGCGAACCATGGTTGTGACTCTCCTTGCGATCGTGCTCAGGCCGGACAGAGAAAGCGGCGTTTCGCTTCCTGTCGTTGCTCTTCTTTGCGGAAGGCCGCCAGACACGCGGGGCAGAGCCGCTGGCCGGAATCGATGCGTTGCAGCGCCCCCTGCGGGACCGCGCAGCCGCAGCATTGACACGGCGCCGTCTTCGGGACCTTGCGTTTGAGCGTTTTCAGCTCCGCTTCCAGTTGGGCCCGGGCGGTCGCTTCGGCCTTTGCCTTGGCCTTGGCGCTGTCCATGAGTTGGGCCAGGGCCTTTGTGTTTTCCCGCAGTTTGGCGCGGAGCCGCCGGGCTTTGGCCGCTTCGCGCTCCTTGACGCGCGCCTCGGCCTCGGCCCGTATCGCGTCCTGCCACAGGGCCAGAGCGATCTCCTGTGCAGCGCGGCGGTCGGTGGTAGCCACCCGCGCCTCCGGCGGTTTCAACGCCCGGCTGCGCGGCGCTTCCTCGCCCGGCAACTGGACGTGCCACCACCAGCGGCTTTTCTTGCGGAACATTCGTCCGGGCAGTTTCACTTGCGGCGATTCGTTTGCCATCCTGCAATCCTACACAAAGCGCGAGCACGACCGGCGCCGTCCTCTGGTCTTCGCTCGTTGATTCAAAAACGGTTTTCGTTTCATCCGTGCGTTCTTCCCGGCACAACGCGTGCCTGCCGATTCGTCTCCATTTCGAAACGTCACTCACCGGACTCCGGCCGTGTGCAGGCAGGGCTTTTCATCATCGACCTCGAGCGTGCCGCCGCGCTTCCGTTCGAAGGCACATAGCCCGCTGCAAATGAGCCCGGCGCTGCACTGCGCCTTGTAGACGGTAAAGGGTTTCTTCCCGAAGATGTCCCCCATGGCTCGCTGTACTGTGGCCGGACTCCATTGCAGAGCCTCCTGGATCTCCCGGGACAACAGCGGCCGACGGTTTCTCGACTCTTCCGGAAGCCCATGGTACTTCGACAGATGACGCAGAAGAATCTCGCAGGCGGCCTTTCGGTTGATCTGGCTCGGGGCAAGACGAGTGGCAGCCGGGGCCGGCTCGTCCGGGATCTCCTTGTCGGATGCGACGGTCTCCGCTTGCGGCGGTTGGACCGCTTCGTCCTCGCGGGCATCCTGGCCGGCTGCCGGCTCGGACGGTCCCGCCTGACCGCATGGCGCCGGCCTTTCGACGGCGTGTTCCGGCGAGGATTGCGACGGTTCCGTTTCGACGCAGCATGCCTGCGACTCTTCTGTCACGGGGTCTTGCGTGTCGGCAGAGTCGCCGGCGGTCTCCGGATTTGAATCGGTCACGCCCCCCTCGGGCGCGTACACGGTCTCAACCGGTAGATCGACGGAATCGGACGGTTCGTCCCGGTTTCGGTCTTTCGTCGATTCGACGTCCGGGGCCGCCTCGGCTCGTGTCGGTTCGCTGCCGGCTTCGACGGATTCCGGTTTGGTCCGAGCCTCGTGCGTATCCTGCGTTTGGGCCGGCTCGGCGGAAACCTCCGGATGGACGTCGGCGGCGTTCTTCTCTGGCGTGTACGTGGTATCAAGCGGCACGTCGGCGCTGTCGAGCGATTCGCTCTCATTTCGATCCTCCGCCGCTTCGACGTCCCGGCACACTCCAGCGGTCGCGACCGGGTCTTGTTCCGTCTCGGTTGCGCGATCGCAGGGCGCCGACTCTGCGTCCTGTTCCTCCTTCGCGGCGGGCGCAGCGGGATCGGCGGCGGTGGTCTCTTCGAGCGGCCACTGCTGCGGGGGCCACAGGTTGACGATCACCTGGGCGACGGGGTCCGCTCCGCCGAGGACCTTCGCTTCGCGACAGACGAACCGGAGTCTCTCGACGATTCGATCCAGCCTTTTGACATAGTTCCAGGAAAGTTCCCTGGGCTGCCACTGAGGCCGGCCGTTGCGAAGGACGCCGGCTATCTTCTCCACGAAACCTCCATACGCAGGCAGGGCGGCGAAGGATTCCAGGAGACGATCCGCTTGTTGTGAGATCGTTTCCAGATCGTTGGCCTCCAGGTCGTCCACGACCCAGCAGGCTTCGGTCTGGAAGGAGTCGTCGATGCCCTGGAGGTACTGGCCGGTATCGTATGACCAGGTCTTGAACAAGGTGTCCTCATAGTCCTGCTGCAGGGCCGAGACCTCCTGGGTCCACGACTGGGTCTTCTGTTTTCGCCCCGACGTCCAGGTGTAGGTGCAGTTGATCGTTCCGCCCTCATCCACGGGGGCTACCGTCAGCTCGCCCTGCGTCCGGTTGCGCCAGAGCCGGCTCAGGGCCGAGGGCAGGCCCCAGGTGGGATCGACGGACAGTGCGTAGGTGCCCTTGACAGCCGAGTCCAGAACGATGTGACGGCGGAGACGCTGGAGCAACCCGGTGAGCACCTGGACCCGAACGATGGCGTGTTTCTGCGGGTGCATCGTCAGGCTGTGGGAAGCCACCGCCGCGATCATGTCCTCCAGTATCCAGGTTGAACGCAGGATGAGTCGGCCTGCTTCTCCGCTGCGCACCAGATTTTGCAGCGCCTGTCTTTTCTTGCGATTGGGTTTGCCTTCGAGCGAGCCGTCCTGCATCGTGCCGCGCAACAGTTTCTGGGGAAAGGCTCTGCTTTGCGAGACGGTCGATCCGTCGAGCACTTCGATCGCCTTGATCCAGAACCTGAACCAGGTCGGCTCGTTCTGCAGATGTTCTTCATAGGCGTCGGCGTGAAGCATGCGTCTCTTGTACTCGCTGTACCGCAGCGCATTGAAGTCCAGTTGCTGTATGATTCTGCTCAGCCGCGAGTCTTCGTTGAAGATGCGTTTCTCACTGTCTGCTTCGAGGAGCCACAGGGAAAAGAGCAGATGCCCGCAATGGGAGAAGAGGAAATAGGGTTTTTCCGGGAACACGTCGGTATGCCGGCCGAACTTGTAATAATGGTGCAGTTCCCCCAGAGCTGCCTCCGTTTTCGTAAGAACCTGTGCAATGTGTTCCACGCCGCTTGCTGGTGTTGCAGCTATCATGTTTGAACCCCTGTTAAGATAGCGTCACTTCTTGGGCGATTCTGACTTGTCTTTATTTGTCGGCTGCACACCGGCGTGGATGAAGCGAAAAACGACCCCGCCGCGAAAGGCGGGCCGAGAATACGCAGAATTACGTACGCGTCACGGGGTACGCGTTTCCCGAATGAGGTACTGAGGTCCTTCCTGCGCCTCTTATCGGGCGTTGGAGCAGTCGGCGCTGGTATTCGGAGGCCGACGAGCCTCGCGGCTACGGCTTCTCCGGTTGCCCCGGCTCCGGCTCACGTCCGGTTCTGTTGTCTGCGCGGTGGCGCTCTCTACCGCCGGCGGGGGCCTCTTTTGGCGCAGAGAGGCTAATGTTGCCGTCGTAGAAATACGATATACACCAACGGTCTGTAGGTTCTGTGCGTCTTTATCCCGGACGGATGTAGATGAATACACAAAGATTGGATCCGAACATTCTGTTTGTTGTGCTGCCGGCGGAGCCTCAGCTTCGGCCCGAGCTGGCCCTGATTCGGGAGGATGTCTCCCGCACGGGAGGTCTGCACCTGGTGCTCGACCTTTCGCGGGTGGAGGTGATCACGTCTCCGAGCATCGGCGGTCTACTGCTCACGCAGAAAGTGCTCGCCGAGCAGGGATGCCGACTGGTTCTCTGCAACCTTCGCCTGGCGACCAAGTGCATTCTCCGGGTGGCCGGACTGGATACCTTCTTCGAGTGTGCCCGGGACAAATTTGGGGCGCGTGATATCCTGCGGCGACCGGAGAGATCGGTGGATCGACAGATTCGTGCGTTCGATTAGGTCGGCGGGGCCAGACAGCCTGCCCCGGACCCTGCGGGCCAAAGACGGAAACCTGTGACCGTGGTGTGGAATGCCAGAGGTATCGATGTCTGATGAAGCCATGAATCCCAATGGCCCGATCGAAATCACGTTCGATGTGACGGGGGCGTCGGAAAGCGTCGCGTTCTCAGGATTCATGGATGCGCCGCGCGGTTCGGACAGCGAATTGAGAGGTCTTTTCGACTGGAAGTGCCGGTCTTGCGGGTCGGCCAACCAGGACATTCTCACGTTCAAGCCGCAGCAGGTTTTTCTCATTCGTTGGCAGTGCCCGCATTGCTCCCAGGTGACCGTCGTCAAATTTCGATCGCGGGCGATGGCCGAATGGGTCGCGCAACATACGCTCGCGACCACGGGCAAAGCCTTCTGCGACCTGGCCGAGGACGACGCCGTCGTTCAAAGGTGTGGCGGCGACACGTGGTCCCGGAGGAAGGGCCAGCGACTGTTCGCCTGGATCGCGGTGCCCGCCCTGATCGGAATCATCGCCCTGGGCCTGAGTGACTGGCGGCGTTTGAGAAGCTGTTCGGCATTCGGTTTGAGAGGCGGACGGGAGCAGACGACGTTCGCTCCTTTGGCCCGTCTGAAGGGATACTGGTTCAGCCCGGAGGAGAGTCGCGTGTTGTGTTTCACCCGCGTGGATCCGGCATCGGGGATGGGAAAATACACCATGATCTCGCGCGCCGGCGGGCCGAGCGGCGAAGTTCACTTTGAAGTGGTTCGTGAAGAGGCGGCCGGGGATCGGATCATCATCAGAGCGATTGACGGGGGCCTGGGCGCCGCGACGTCCCGCGCCGGCGCCGGAACCGGTCATCTGGAGGCCACGCTGTACATTGACAAGCACAACGGTTCCCTGGTATGGGCGGAAGTTCGCCAGGGCAAGCCGGTCGTCGTCGTGTATCAGCGCGCCGGGAGGAACCCGCTGCGCTGACGCAACGACGCCGCTAAGGGGTGGTACGCTTGCTCTGCTCCTTGCCCCGGCGGGGCCGCGACTCACAACGATAGAGTCACAACCTGCACGTCTCTGTCAAAATCCTTTCCGGTTGCCACCAGCGCGCCGGTTCGATCCGCCACGATGCTGTGTCCCGCGTACGTCATGCCGCGCCAGGGGCCGTGCGTGATCTGGCCGACGAGATTGGTCCCGACGACGGGGGCGCACATCGTTTTCGCCGCGTTGCGGACCACCCGTTCGAGTTTCTTGCCGTGCTCGGGCCAGGCGTCCTCTTTCGCGGCGTAGCCGTAGGGGACCACGACCAGGTCGGGCTCGAGCTCGGCCATTCGCGCCAGAATCTCCGGGTCGTGGGTGTCGGCGCAGATGAGAAGGCCGATCCGTCCGAACCGCGTCTCGGCGATCCCGACGCGTTGTCCCGGCGTGTACGGGGGCGTCATCAGCTCGCTCAGGAGGTTGATCTTTCGGTGCTTCAGCAGGATGCGCCCGGTCTCGTCGATAAGCACGGCGGCGTCGCTCGCAGTATATCAAGTTGCTCTCGAAGTGCCACACCATTGCCCGGATCGCCATCGGCCGGTAGACTGCCACAGTAGATCGGCGTTTTCACGATGCCGGCGGTGACGAACGGCCGGCAAACCGTCGCGGCATGTTGGGAGGTGGCATATGAATCGGTTGTGCGTTTTTCTGGTTGTTGTTTCCGTTGCGTGTTTCTTCTCCGGGGGCGTCACCGCGGACGATGTGCCGCCCTCCGCGTCGCGCGTCGAGGAGTTCGTCTACAAGAAGACGCCGCAGGGCGATTTGCGGATGCACGTGCATTTTCCCGAAAGTTGGGACGCCGCGGACCGCCGACCGGCCATCGTCTTCTTTTTTGGTGGAGCATGGCGCGCCGGTTCGGTCGAGCAGTTTCTCCCGCAAGCCGAGCATTTCGCCGGTCGCGGCATGGTCGCCGCCCGCGCCGACTACCGGGTCAAAAGCCGTCACGGTACGACCCCGGACAAATGCGTCGAGGACGGCAAGAGCGCCGTCCGCTGGCTGCGGACCAATGCCGCCAGGCTCGGTGTCGATCCGCGGCGTATCGTTGCGGCCGGGGGCTCGGCAGGGGGGCACGTCGCCGCCTGCACCGCTGTGATTCCCGGCTTCAACGCCGACGGCGAAGATACGGCCATCTCGGCGAAGCCGAATCTGCTTGTCCTCTACAATCCCGTTCTCGACTGTGTGCCGATAGGCCGGCGT
Source organism: uncultured Pirellulales bacterium (assembly GCA_964415045.1). Classification (GTDB taxonomy): domain Bacteria; phylum Planctomycetota; class Phycisphaerae; order Sedimentisphaerales; family Anaerobacaceae; genus CAYPZL01. Next base: position 7,043 of record CAYPZL010000164.1, read on the forward strand.
TTTGGTATGGAAGACATGGCTCGAAAGATCTCGCCGAATCATCACCTGACCCGGGATGTCCCGGCCACCATCATCTTCTTCGGGACCGAGGACCGGCTTAACGAGGGCGGCAAGGCGTTCATCGAGAAAGCGGGCCCGCTGGGAATCCGGGCCGAAATGTACATGGCGGCGGACCAGAAACACGGGTTCTTCAACCGTCCGCCCTGGTTGCAGCGTACGACGTATCTTGCGGATGAATTCCTCGCCCGGCACGGATACCTCCAGGGACCGCCGACTGTGAGCCTCCCGGACGGTCGCCTCGCCATGTCCCGCTGGAAGCCCTGAGGGCTCGTCCTGCGTCTGGCAAGAGTCCTGGGAATTCGGACCTGACGTTCGAAAAAAATGAACCGCCGGATGTCCACTGGAGACTTATGGAAAGACACGAGCTTTTCGCGTTCGTGGAAAGGGGTATCCGTTGCTGATCGAAAAGTGGCAGAGACAGATAAAGAAGCCGAGGGAATGATGTTTCTCGGGGAGTTTGCCTGGGATGGCGGCCTCAAAAAATGTGATTGCGTAGAAGAATATCGCAAATCGTGCGTCTATGAACACAGAGCAGTCCCCGCGCTCATCGCGAAACGGAATGGGCAAAGAAGAAGGGAAAAGAAATGAGAGGTTTGGTCGAACTCAGGCATCTTACAGGGTTTGTCGTCGTACTGGCCTTGCTTTTGTGTGTCGGTTCGGCGGTGAGCCCGGCGGCCGATAAGGGCGACCCCAACGCTATCGATCCAAACGATCTGCCGGCCGACAGTCCCTTCGTCAAGGACGGCAAGCTCGACGTCGACACCGTCGTGAAGTACTTCGAGGACCTGTACCGCTCGGACAGCAGCATCTCGCAGGCGAAGCTGATCGTCACCACGCCCCGGCGGCAGCGCACGTTGCAGATGAAGGTCTGGACGCTCGGCGAGGAAAAGGCGCTGATCGTGATTCAGGCCCCGCCCCGCGAGAAGGGCACCGCCACGCTCAAGGTCGAGAAGAACCTCTGGAACTACCTGCCGCGAATCCGGCGTACCATCCGCATCCCGCCCTCGATGATGCTGGCCTCCTGGATGGGCAGCGACTTTACCAACGACGATCTCGTGCGGGAGTCCTCTTATTCCAAGGACTACCATTACAAGCTCGTCGGGCGCAGCGCCGATCCCAACAGCTGGCTCGTTCACTTCGACGCCAAGCCCGGTGTCGTCGGTCTCTGGAACCGGTTCGAGCTCGTCCTGTCCGAAGACGGCAAGATTCCGCTTCAGGCCCAGTACTACGATCGCAAGGACCGTCTGGCCCGGACGCTGTTCTGGTCGGACGTCAAGGTCTTCGACGGCAAGCGCATCCCGGCCCACATGACCTTGATCCCCCGGGACAAGGAAGGACACAAGACCGAGATGATTTACTCCGACATCGATTTCCAGGTAAAGATGCCCGCTTCGACGTTCAGCCTGTCGAATCTCGAACAGACCCGCTGAGAAGGTGACGCGCGATGCAGTACAGCACGCTACGAATCGCCTGGCGCAATCTGGGCCGGAACAAGAAACGCACGGCGTTGGCTTTGCTGGCCATCGGTGTGGGGCAGTTCGCGCTGCTGGCCAGCAACGGGTTGATGCGCGGCTACGCCGACAATATCCGCCTGGCCATCACCGGTCCCATGGTGGGCCACGTCCAGGCCCACGCTCCCGAGTGGCGCAAGGAGCGGGCGCTCGATCTGTACCTCGACGGTGTGGACGAGATGTTGCGGGAGATTCGCTCCGTAGAAGCGGTGGGCAGTGCGGCCGCGCGCATCTACGCGCCGGCGCTGGTGGCGCCGCAGGAGGACGCCTTCATCGCGATCGTGGTGGGGCTGGACGTGGAAGCCGAATCCGAGGCGTACGGTTTGCTCTCGGGCCTGGATGAGCCGCTGCGACAGGGGCAGGTCCTGTTGGGCCATCGTCTCGCCAAAAAGATCGGGGCCGAGCCGGGGATGGAGATCGCCGTCGTGGGCCAGGCCGCCGACGGCTCTCTGGCCAACGATCTCTACATCGTCCAGGACGTCATTCGCTCGCCGGCCGACCTGATCAACCAGACCGGCGTGGTGATGTCCCTCGCCGACGCCCAGGAGCTGCTGGTGATGCCCGATCAGGCTCACGAGATCGTCGTGAGGGCGACGATCTCCGGGCAATCCGAGGCCATCGCCGGGAGACTGAAAGGATTGGACGTCCTCGCCGGCGCGGTGGTGGAGACCTGGAAAGAGATCGTTCCCGAGCTGGTCATCCTGCTCGATATGTCGGACTACGTGGGCTACTTCGTGATCGTCATCGTGTTCATCGCGGCGGTGGCGGGGATTGCCAACACGCTGATGATGGCCACCTTCGAGCGGATGCACGAATTCGGCATGTTGCTTGCGCTGGGCAGCCGTCCGGGACGCCTGGTCCGCATGATCGTAATCGAAGCGGTGCTCACCGGAATCCTGGGCGTTCTCATCGGCACCGTTTTAGGCTACCTCTTCGTGGCCGCCACCGCCAACGGCGGCATCGACATGGCCTCCTGGGGCGGCAGCGGGGAGGTCAGGGACATGGCCTACAAGGGCTTGAACCTGCCGCTGCACATCTACCCGCGCGTCGCGCTGTCCGACAGTTTCATGGGGCTGGCGGCGGTGGTGGTCACCTCGCTGGTGGCGTCGGTATGGCCGGCGCTGGTGGCGTCCCGGCTGGAACCCATGGAGGCGATGCGCGCATGAGACGATCTATTTCCATCCGATACGCGGTTCGCAGCCTGCGACGGCACACCCGCCGGACGATATTGGCCGTCCTGGGGATCGGCCTGGGCTCGGCCGTCTGTCTCTTCATGATCGCGTTCGTTCGCGGGGAAGGCCGGATGATGCTCAAGGCTGCCGCCGAAAGCGGCACCGGGCATTTTCGCATCGTCCCGGCGCAATGGCCCGAGACGCGCGAGAACGATCTGCGCCTGCCCCGCTGGCGGCGCATTCGCGATATCGTCGGCGCCACGGAAGGCGGCAAACTGATCGCCGCGCACGCGCGCAAGGAGGGGCTTCTGGCCTTCGGGACGCGCGTCGTGGGCGTGGAGATCGTGGGGGTGGATGCGAACGTTGAACAGCGGGCCAATCGCCTGGTCCGCCGCGTGACGGAAGGGAGCTACCTGACCGCGGACGCAACCGGCACGACCGTCGTGGGCAGGGGTGTGGCCGAGCGCCTCGACGTGACGCTCGACGATCCGCTCATGGTCACCGTGGCCAGCGCCGACGGCGAAATGAACAGCGCGATGCTCCGCATCGTCGGCATCGCCGAAACCGGCAGTGAAGAGCTCGACGCCACCATCTGCCACGTCAACTTAGAGGATGTGGAGAGCCTGACCGGGCTTCCCGGGGCCGGTGATCTGACCGTGTTGCTCGACGATCCGAAACGCCTCGAGAAGACGGTCGAACAAATCAGGGGCAAGCTGCCCGACGACTGCGCGGTGGTGACGTGGGAAGAGATCATGCCTGAATTGGCTTCGGGCGTCAAGGTCGATGAGACGTGGACGAGCTTGACCGTCGCCATCGTCATGATCGTGGTGTTTCTGGGGATCATGAGCGCGCAATTGGCGGCGGTGTTAGAGAGGCGGCGCGAGTTCGCCGTGCTCTCGGCGCTGGGGATGAAGAGCGGGCGGCTCGTCGGCGTCATGTTGATGGAGGGCCTGATGCTGGGCTTGGCCGGCTCGATTCTCGGTCTGGCTTTCGGCCTGCCCGGGGCGTATTACGTCGCCACGCACGGCATCGATTTCAGCGGGATCTACGGCACGGAGGTGTCCATGTCCAACATCCTTTTCGATCCCGTCTTCAAGGGAGATTTCGGGTGGTTTCTGGTGCCGTTGGCTTTCGAGCTGGCCCTGTCGGCGACGATTTTGAGTTCTCTGTATCCGGCGTGGTTCGCGATTCGCACGGACCCGGCGGCCGCGTTGAGAGTGGAGCATTAACCGTGCCCCGCGCACGAGGCAAAAGGAGTCGATCATGACCGACGAAACCCTGGTTGCAGCCGATGAGGTCACCAAGGTCTACGATACCGGCAAGCTCGAAGTCCACGCCCTGACCGGCGTGACGCTGAAAGTCCACAAGGGCGACTTCATGGCCATCGTCGGGCCCAGCGGCAGCGGCAAGACCACCTTTCTCAATCTCGTCGGCGCGCTGGATGTCCCCACGAGCGGGCGTCTGGAGATCCTGGGCGACGATTTAGCGGCGCTGAGCAAGCGGCGCCGCGCGGATATGCGCCTGCATTCGCTGGGATTCGTCTTCCAGGCGTACAATCTCGTTCCCGTTCTGACGGCACGCGAGAACGTCGAGTTCGTGCTGGAGCTCCAGGGCGTCGGAACCGAGCGGGCGGCGCGGGCCACCGAGATACTCGAGCAACTCGGCCTGGGCGAGTTGGCCGACCGCCGGCCGAACGAGCTTTCCGGCGGGCAGCAGCAGCGGGTGGCGGTCGCGCGGGCGGTCGCCTCGAAACCGAAGGTCGTCCTGGCCGACGAGCCCACCGCCAATCTGGACGGGGAGAACGCCGAGATGTTGCTGGCCATGATGCGGCAGCTCAACGCCGAACACGGCATCACGTTCGTCTTCTCCACGCACGATCCGCGCGTCGTAGCGCACGCGCGGCGGGTCGTGACATTGGTGGACGGGCGAGTGGCTAAAGACGAGGTCAAGCCCGACGGCCCGCAGAAGGAGGATTGAGGCGTGTCCTGTAGAACCGGTCGAACCGCGTGGGCCGTTGTCTTGGCGGCCTTGCTCCTCGCCGTGCCCCGGTGCGGATGGGCGGTGGAGCTGTGGTCCGATGACGAGGGTCGTCGCGGCGACCTGGACATCACCGGCAAGGCCACCTCGCTGGTCTCCGATGCGCCGTACGATCCGATCCTCACGCCGGAGAGCTGGAGCCGCACCACGCTGGCCCGCCTGCGCCTGGGGCTCAGCGTCCAGCACAGCGAAACGATGAATTCCGAGCTCGCTTACGAGCAGCGGGCCCGCTGGATCTCGGGCGCCACCGGCGCGACGGCCAGCAGCGCCTTTCTGCCTTCCGAAGCGCCGGCGCCCTATCGCATTACCCAGCTCGACTGGCAGATCTGCGCCGACGGCAACTTCTCCTATCGCCAGGAGATCGACCGCGGCCTGGTCGCCCTTCATCCCGAGTGGGGCGAAGTCACCGTCGGGCGCCAGGCGATCGGCCTGGGCCGGGGAGTGATCTTCGGCGCCGTGGATGTATTCGCGCCGTTTTCGCCGCTGGAGGTCGATCGCGAGTGGCGGCGCGGTGTGGACGCCTTCCGCGCCGAGTATCGGTTGTCCGCGACGAGCTCGGCCGAGGTGATCGGCGTGTTCGGCGAGACGTGGGAGCAGTCCGCTCTGCTCGGTCGCCTGCGCGGTTACATCGGCGAAATCGACGGCGCGCTGCTCTTCGGCAAGCGGGCCGAGGACTTCATGGTCGGCGCCGCTGTCTCGGCCGTGGTCCACGAGGCCGAGGTCCACGGAGAGATCGCGGTCTTCGACACGCCCGAGGACCAGGACTCCAGCGGACTCTGGGGCGCCGATCATCTCGTCGGCAAGACCGTCCTCGGCGCCTCGTACACCTTCGACGTCGGCAACGGGCTCACCGTCCTGCTGGAGCACCACTACTCGGGCTTCGGCGTGGAGGACGCCGAGGACGCCCTGGTTCGGTTGCTGGACGAGGATTTCCGGGACCGCTTTCTGCGGGGCGACACGCAGATTCTCGGCCGCCAGGCGGTGGCAGCTCAAATCAGCTACGCCTTCAACGAGGCCACGAACGGCTCTTTCCTCGTGCTTACCAACCCGACCGACGGCTCCGGCGTCGTCTCTCCCTCTCTGCGGCTGGACCTGGATCGAAATGCCACTCTCTTGGGCAGTGTCTTTTTGCCCTGGGGCGATGAGCCGTCCGCCGGCCGGCTCGAAAGCGAATACGGCGCCATCGCCACCGCCCTGTTCCTCCAGTTGAACGTCTACTACTAAAGCCCGTTCGTGCGGATGAATACTACGGTCTGCCACTGGGTCGCGATCCGACCGTGTTGAGTGTTTCATGCGAATTATGATTACTCGTCAGGCGGTCTGTCATCCTGAACGAAGCGCAG
>CAYPZL010000165.1:0-6226 GCA_964415045.1 uncultured Pirellulales bacterium
CTACATTCTATCCCTCTTTGGTTGCGGCCGAGCGCAGCGAGGCCGCGCTGGGTTCTCGGTGTCTCCGTGGTGCCTTCTGCCCGGCCGCAGATTGGGTTTGTTTGGCGCACCGACCCGGATCTTAACCACAGAGTCGCAGAGGACACAGAGGGTGACGCGTAACCGCTTGTGTGAAAAACATTTACATCCATCTCCGTGCTCTCGGTGTCTCCGTGGTGCCTTCTGCCCGGCCGCAGGCCGGGCTGGGTCGATCTGTGTCTGATGATTTGCTGATGTGGGTCAGGTTTTGGTGGGGCGGGGGTATTGGGGGATTTTTCGTAGTTCGCCGCCGCGCAGGGCGGATTCGTGGGCGACGATTCCGGGGACGGTGTAGGCGAGGGCCTCGTAGATATCGACGGTGGGGCGGCGGTCGTGCGTGACGGCGTCGACGAACTCGTGGGTCAGGAACGTGTGCGAGCCGTGGTGGCCGCTGTTGTGGCGCAGGGGCTCGGGCAGCATGTCCGTCTTCCACCATTCGGGCTGCTCATATCGTTCCATCGCCGGCAGGTCCCGTACGAAGCCGGCGTCGTCTTTCTCCTTGCGTCCCTCGGCCGAGCGGACGAGGACCGGTCCCAGCCCCCTCGGGTCGCCGCAGTAGAAGCTCATGCGGTTGCCGATCCACTGGGCCCGCTCGCAGCCGCGATGGGCGCCCTTCCACCAGACGTTGCAGCGAAAGGCGTGGCCACGGTCGGTCTTGAACATCGCCGACTCGTTCCAGAACGGATTGTTGTAGACGTTGTCTTTGCAGATGGGATCGTCGTCGCCCCAGCCGTGGCAGGCGACCTCGGTGAGTCGCTCGCCGGTGACGCCGGTGACGAAGGCGGTGCAGTGGGTGGGGTAGTGCATCGGGGCCAGGCCGTGCCGCCAGGTGCGCTTGCCGTTCTCGAAGTAGAGCACTTCCAGTCCGGCGTGCTGGTACTCGGCCTCGTAGTAAAAGATCGTGCCGAACTTGCCCTGCTGCTGAAATTTCCGCGCCGAGATCGTCGGTTGCTGGTAGTAGCTGGTTTCGGCCATCATGTAGGTCAGGCCGTACTTCTTGACCGCGTCGAGAAGCTGCTCGGCCTCTTCGATACCGCCGCCCAGCGAGGCGGGTACGGCCGAAATCGCATGCTTGCCGTGCTTCATCACCTCGGTCACGTGGCGGACGTGGTTGGGACCTTCGGTGAAGACCGCCACCGCGTCGATGTTTCTGTCCTTGACCAGCTCGGCCAGCGAGTTGTAGGACTTGCTGCACTGGTAGACGCGCGTGAGCCGCTCGCGCCGCTCGGGCCGCAGGTCGCTGACCGCCTCGACCACGCAGTCCGGATGCTCGTGCCACTGAAACGACGTCCCGAACCCGCCGCCGACCACGCCGATGCGCAGCTTCTTCGGCGCGGCGTTGACTGCCAGCGTTGCGTACAGCGGCAACGCCGCACTCGCGGCGGCGCCTCGCTGCAGAAATGCGCGGCGCGACCAATCAGATGCACGCCCGTGCCCCGTCTTCGCTAACGACGAATTTCCCGTGTACGCAGTACCCATAACAGACCTCCTGTGACAATCCTTGTTTCAGCGCGACACCTGCCGGGCCAGTCCCGGGAACGGGACAGCCGGACTGATCATAATCACCGAGCCGACCCGCCACCAGAGAAATACGCCTCTTTCCCGTCGCGAACGGGCTTCGCTGGGTGAGAACCTGTGTGATGCCGATCATGGTGAATTTGCGTGCGGCGTGTCATCCTGAACGCAGCGTAGCGTAGTGAAGGATCTCGCCCGCGCACCAAAGAAGACTCTCTTTCGCAGGCCAGATCCTTCGCCTTCGGCTCAGGATGATAAGGAATCTCGCGCTTTTGCGACGCGGTATCAAGGGCTTGGCCTCCATATTCCGATGACTGCGGCGAGTGCTTTCGGCTGGTCAGGACGATGGAAATACCTCAGCCGGGGCTTGACGGACGCCGTTGTGATTTGGAAGATGCTCTTGTGGTTCGAGAGCACCGTGACGGGAATTTCGTTTGTGAGCCCTCAACTGAAGTTTTGCAAAATGGAGATTAGGCTTACTTTAGGGAGGAAAAATCTTCTTGTCGATTTTTCCTCCCGAGAACGTAAGTGCTTTCGGTATTGGTGTTTAAGCCCCGTCTTCAAGGAAATCACGCCAACGATTTCCTTGAAGAATATAAGCCTAATCTCCATTTTGCAAAAGTTCTGCCTCCGAGCAAGGTCGGGAGAAGGAGAACGCGATGGCGGACAAACTGGCGATTGACGGCGGGCCGAAGGCGGTGACGAACGAGCTGGCTCCCTGGCCGCAGTTTGATGAAAACGCGATCCGCGCGGCCGAGCAGGTCCTGCGCTCGGGAAAGGTCAACTACTGGACCGGGCCCAACGGCATGGAGTTCGAGAGGAAGTTCGCCGCGTGGCAGGGCAGCAGGTTTGCGATCAGCACCTCGTCCGGGACGTCGGCGCTGCACGTGGCCCTCAGCGCGCTGGGGATCGGGCCGGGCGACGAGGTCATCGTGCCCAGCTACACCTTTATCGCCAGCAGTTTCTCGATCGTGCAGGCCGGCGCGGTGCCGCGCTTTGCCGACGTCAATATCGAGGACCACTGCCTCAGCGTCGCGTCGGCCGAGAAGCTGGTCAACGAGCGCACAAAGGCGATCATGCCCGTCCACCTCTACGGCAACGTCTGTGACATGGACCCAATCCTGGAGTTCGCGCGGAGGCACAACCTTTACGTCATCGAGGACAACGCCGAAGCCTTCGGCGGCGTCTACAAGGGCAAAAAGACGGGCACGCTCGGGCACATGGCCGCGTGCAGTTTCTGTCAGAACAAGACGTTCACCACCGGCGGCGAAGGCGGCATGGTGACGACGGACAACGAGCAGTGGGCCTGGAGTGCGCGCAGCTTTCGCGACCACGGCTACGACGTCAAGGAACGGCTGAACCTGCTGGAGATAGAGCAGAAGCTTCCCTACATCCACAACATGGTCGGCTGGAACTATCGCATGACCGAGGTGCAGTCGGCCATCGGCCTGGCCGAGCTCGAGCGCATGGATAGCTGGAACCTGCCCACGCGCCGCCGCAACGCCCACATCATCATCGATGCGATCCGGGACCTGCCGCAGGTCAAATACGTGCCCATCGACACCGACGAACGGCGCAACGGCTGGTACGTCCTGGCGTTCTCGCTGGATATCGAGAGCATGGGTTGTGACATCGGGCGGTTCGTCGCGGCCGCCGGCGCCGAGGGCGCGCCCTGCTGGAAGGTGTTCTGGCCCCAGTGCCATACGGAGAAGGCCTTCACCGAGCACAACGCTTTCGGCACAAGCGGCTTTCCCTTCACGTCCAAGGAATACGCCGATCCCGACAGCGTCGACTACGGCAAGGTCGAGGTCCCCAACGCCGTCTGGCACCAGGACCATACGTTCACCTGTTTTGCGTTCCCGACATTCACCGAAGAGGATTGCCGGCAGATCGGGGCGGCGCTGGCCAAGGTGATCCGGGCGTATGCAAAGTGACGGAGATTTCCCCATGCGCAAGATCAAGTATGCCATCATCGGTTTCGGCGGCATCGCGGAGAACCGTATCGCCCGGGAAGGCTTCGGCATGGATCGCAGCCGGTTCGCCGGGCACACCCGCGCCGAGCTCATCGGCGTCACCGACACGGATGTTGCGCGTCGAGAGGCGGCGGCGGGGCTGGGGCTGAGATGGTACGATTCCGCCGACGCCGTGACGGACGATCCGGACGTCGAAGCGGTCTTCATCGCTACGAACAACGCGGCCCACGCGGTCGTGGCCGAGAAAGCCATCGCGGCCGGAAAACACTGCCTCATCGAGAAACCCGTCGCCACGACGCTCGAGGACGCCGGACGCATCCAGCGGCTCGCGCGCGACCGCCACATCAGCCTGGCGGTCGACCACATGATGACTGAGAACGTCTATAATCGCCGAGCGAGAGAGCTCGTCGAGCAGGGCGTTGTCGGGCAGGTTAATGACGTTTCCCTGCACATGGAGTTCTGCTACGGTGCGACGCCAGCGGAGGCCGGCAGTTGGCGCTGTGCCGACCCGAAAGAGATCGGCGGCCCGATCGGCGACGTCGCGAGCCACTGTCTGTACATGGCCGAGTTCCTGCTGGGCAGCCAGGTCAAGTCGCTCGGCTGCGTGTACACGCCGAGGACTCTGGACATCGCCGTCGAGAATGGAGCCATCGTGCAGTTTGCCTTGCGCAGCGGCGTCCAGGGGACTATTCGGGTGGCCTTCAACCAGCCTCGCGGCGGCCTGGAAAGCACGCTGACCAATCTGGGCTACGAGATCTATGGTGCCGCCGGCATTATCCGAGGCTGCGGCACGCTGTTTCAGTTGTCGGGGCATCCCGCCGAAGCGATTGACGTGCGGCTGGAGATCGATGATTTTCAGCGCACCGAGAGAATCAAGATTGACGAGGTTCAGAACATCTATCAGGCCGTGATCGCCAGGCACGCCGAGTCCGTCATCGACAACGCGCCATTGGACGCCGCCGACGCCGTGCACAACCTGGAGCTGGTGCTGGCGTGCTACGCGTCCGCCGATCAACATGGGCGCCTGATGGAGTTCGAATAGGCCCGGGGAAGCGCCGGGTCTTGGGGCCGAGGCCGCCGGTTAGTCCAGCCTGATTCGCGCGTAGCTGATCGTTGTCCCCGATCCCTCTCGCGTTCCGAGCAGCTCCAATGTATTCGACGGTGGTGTGCCCGCGCGGACGGTGGCGGTGAAGAAACTGGTGAAGGGTTTCTTTAGCGGTACGCGCACGGCGCGGCTGACGGCACCCTGCGGGGCGATTTCCAGGATGCGATTCTCGGATACCCGTTTTCCGCTCGCGTCCGAACCCTGCACGTAGAAGAACACGAACAAACGATTGTCGGGCGTGATGTGGAATCGAGTTCGACCGGGCCGCTCGTTCGATCCGCCTTCCTCGGCCACGAGGAGCGTCCGACGCAGAACCACCTCGCCCCGGCGGACCACGGCGTAATTCAGTGCGTGGCTCTGCTTTTCGTCGGGGAAGAACTTTTCCCGGAGGCGTTCGTCGAGGGCCCGCTCGGTCCAAACGATATGCACGCCGCCGTCCGGTGCGAGCCAGAGGTCTCCGGGATTGATCCAGCCGCAGGTCTTCTCGCGACTGGCGATCTCCACCCACGGCCGAAATCCCTCGCTCGTGATATCCGGCGTCCACGTGTAGAACAGCCGGCGGAAATCGTAGTCCCACTGGCGCCCGGTGATCTCCTTCTTGTAGGCCCGCCACTGCTTGTTGGGCTCGATGATGTCGCTGACGCCGCAGAAATGGACCGCGCGATCTTTCAGCGCCACGTTGGGATAGCACACGCGGATCGCTCGCGGCTCCTCGTAGTCCGCCCCCCAGGGCCATTTGAGCTGTCCCCGGGCGCGCCAGCGGCCGTTGCGATCCAGGAAGGCCCACTCGGCGTGCGTGTAGCCGACGTTCTGAAACAGAATCAGCTCGCGATTGGGTCCGTCGGCGGCGAAACTCCTGTAGGAGTGCTCGGAGAATTTGGGCTGGCCGGCCCAGACCGGCTGGAGTGCTTGTTTCACCCGGTCGGGATTCTCAACGGCGAACTCAAGGATCTCCGGTTGCGCCGGTCCGGCGTAGGCGTTCGGATCGGGGTTCAGCGTCGGGTTGGCCGACAGGAACAGCCGACCGTCGCCGAAGCCGGCCAGCGGGCACGGCTCGCGCGTCCGCCCGGACGCATCGGAGCATACCTTCTGCCAGCCTTGTGCGCTGCGGCGGTAGAGGTTCCAGCGGCAGTTGTTGAGCGGCTTGACATCTTTGAGCGTTTCCAGACCGCTGGCGAAGACATCGTCGCCGATGCGCACCAGACAGGTGGACCCGTGGCACCACATGGGCCCGGCGCCGTTGTTGGCGGGCTCGAAGCGGTAGACGTTTTCCTCAATCTCGACGACCGGCCGGATGGTGGCTCCCGGCGCGCCGCTCGCCCTCGGGACAAATGTCGGAAAGAAAAACACGGCTGCGAGACAAGAAACTGTCAGGGGCGGGCAAGTCTTCATCGTTGGCGTACCTCCGAAAAAGCGGTCCAAGCGTTTCGACACAGGAATTGTAGCCCCTGTGGGCGGGCAATCAAGACGTTGGCACAAAATCACGTGCCCGGCGAGGGAACCGATGGATAGAAGGGTGTGAAGGGACAGAAGGGTGTGAAGGGTGTGAAGGGGG
>CAYPZL010000165.1:6236-13139 GCA_964415045.1 uncultured Pirellulales bacterium
ACAAAAGGGCGGGGGGGGAGAGGGGAGAGAGGGGGAGAAGGGGGTGAGGGGGGGGGGGGGGGGGGAGGGGGGGAGGGGGGGGAGGGGGGGGAGGGGGGGGGGCTGTTGCGCGGGCTTGTAGTCTATTCTCCCGAGTGTCATTGCAGCGCAGCAAAACCATCTCCGTCGGCCTGACAGCAAAGATGGCGCACACCTTCAATCCCTTCCGGCTCTGTCCTCTGGCGGTCAATCAGGGGGAATACGTGTTTTGAGCGGCCACCGGCGCCGGCTTGTGGGTCTCCAGGATATGAGCACCCATGGCCGCGAAATCGCTGGACTCAAACTCGCATTCGTAACAGCGCCAGAATCCCCCGAGATACAAGGGCAGAGATCGGCGGCGCTTCGTGAGCCGGCGGAAGATCTCCAGATCCTCGTTGCTGAGGAAACCCGCTTCAATGACGCGCTCGAACATTGCGTCCGAGACCCCCGGCCGGGCAAACACTCTTGTCCCTCTCATACCTGACCTCCCTCACTCGTGCGGACTACCTTCCTTCGCCCCCCAATTCAAATACGGAGCACTTCTCCTCGGCGAAGCAGCGGCAGCCGCTGCTTCCGTTCAACGGCCCGGCGCCGCGTATGAGCCTTGAGCTTACTGTCTTTGACGAGGGCGTGAAGTCATCAATTCTGTTGATAGGGGACGCGGCAGAAGGAGACGCCTCGGCTTTGCCGGAAACCTGTAGCCTCGGACCGCCGCAAGCATCCCTCCCATGTGAGCGCGGTATAAGAGAAACAGGGGGCACCGCCCCGCATCCGTGCGGCTGCCCGGAAAGGTGTAATCCAGCTACGACGATGCCCCATCGCCGTCCGTGACTGCCCAGGATCTCCGTAAATCTCAACCTTCCCTGTTTGAGACATGCGTATTGTAGACTCTCGCCGCGGGCAAAGCAAGAGGTTTTTCGGCAGGAAAAAGAAGCCCCCGCCGGTGCACCGGGGGGAAGTGCGAGCCTTCTGCGGGGGCTTCGAGACAGTCCGTCCGGATTTTCAGGAAGCGTGGCCTCTGCGTCGCCGGTCGAGAAAAACGATGGAGTCCTCACCTGTTGTGCCCACGGTTCCGGTTGCACCGGGCGGTCGCCAAATAGAGTTCCGTTGCACGCGATCGTTCCCGTCGAACTTGCGGAAGAAGCAGCCCAGGCGGGTGCGTACCGTGGGCACCGGTATGCTCATTTCGCGGGCAATCGGCTTGTTGGCCCAGCCGGGTAAGATGTGGTTTACGGCCCGTGCCTGGCGCGACGCCGACCGCAGGCGCTCTTTGAGTTGCGCCATGGCCTGCACAAGAACCAGGCGGCCGTTAGCATCGGCCCTCATCCTGCCTCCTCCTGACTGTTGTCCTTTCGGCCAAAAGGCAACAGTCATACAGTTTCTCTATCAACCACCAGCGCTCAGTGTACGGAGCAATGGCCGGTTGTCAAGGACGAATTGGAAAAGAGGCCCGTACATTGATGAGGGAAGAGGAAACGAGATCGTGAGCGCGGCCATGGCGAGGACGCCGCGATTGCGGGGCAGGTGCTACCGATCCTCTGCGACAGGCAGAATCACCGCGACCGTCGTACCCTCGCCGGGTACGCTCCCAATGTGTATCTTGCCTTTGGCTCTTTCCACAATGCTCTTGACGATGAACAAGCCCAGACCGGTCCCTGTCCCCGGCGGTTTCGTCGTGAAGAAGGGCAGAAACACCTTCTCCAGGTGTTCGGGCGGGATGCCGGCGCAGTCATCGGCAAATTTCCACTCAACCTGTCCGGCTTGACGCAGAATGCTTATCGTCACGCAGTGTTCGCTCTTGCCGTCGGCGGCCTGGATGGCGTTCTCGACGAGAAAGAAGAAGAGCTGCTCCATATCGCTCTCGTTGGCGCGGACCCGGATCGACGGTCTGGGCGAGACGGCGCGCAGCGGCAAGACTTGCGAAATGCGGTATTAATCCGTCGTCTCCGCCGGCTCCGGGGTGTGGGCGGTTTCGAGCAGGGCGGCGATGTCGCTGACCCGGCTCTGCGCCAACGCCTCTCGGGCCAGCTCCCGGGCATCTGAGAGAGACGTGCGACCGACGGTCTGCTGGGTGCGCAGCAGGTAGGCAGGGTCCACGCTGAGGGTGCGGACACCGATGCCCAGCAGGAACGGGATGTAGCGAGGCTCGTGCGCCATGTCGCCGCACACCGAGACGTCGCGACCTCTCTCGGTCGCACTGCGGACGATTCGGTCGAGCGTGCGCAGCACGGACGGATGGTGCGGCAGGTATAGCTCCGCCACGCTCTCGTTCGTGCGGTCCACGCCCAACATGAACTGGACCAGGTCGTTGGTGCCGATAGAGAAGAAATCCGCCTCGCGGGCGAAATCGTCCATCAGCTCCGCCACCGACGGCAACTCGACCATCATCCCGATCTTCAGCTCGGCGGCGAGTTTCAGATCCGTCAGGAGATTGATGTTGGCCATGAGTCGTACCTGCGTGCCGTCGGCCGTCAGCGTCTCCGGCTTGATCTGGGCCTTCTGTTTAGCCAGGGAGTGCCGAACCCTCTGCTGGGAGGAGAACTTGCTCAGCACCTCGTCGTCCGGATCGATGTAGACGTTGCCTATCTCGGCGTCGACCAGGATGGGCGTGCCGTCGGGCACATCGAGAAGCTCGATCGAGCTGGCGATCACCAGCGGCATGCCCAGCGACCGGGCCAGGATCGAGATGTGCGAGGTGACGCCGCCGCCCACGAGCACGACCGCGCGGACTTCTTCGGACGAGAGCTTGTGCTCCACACGCTCTTGAAGGGCTTCGAGCTGCCTGGCGGTATGCGCCATGGCTTCGTGAAAGTGTTCGAGCGTATAGTGCCCGTCGAAGTCCTGTTGCAGCAGAAACGACAGACTCCGCTGCTTGTCGATGATCTCGGCCGGGGCATAGGCAAAGCCCTCCGAGCCGACTTTACCCCGGACGACGCGAAGCTTCTGCGGCAGGGCGCGGGCCGTCTCCTTCTTCGGTTCGTGCATTCCCAGGAGAAACTGGGCGTTCTCAATGATGTGTGCGAGCTGCGATGCAACCGTTTCCAGCGCAGTGATATCGATGTCGTTGAAGCACTCATCCGAATCTCGCTGCAACACGAGCACTCCCATTTTGGCGACGCCGCGGGCGATCGGCACGGCCAGAAACGCGTTGTAGCGTTCTTCGAAGATGCCCGGGAAGTACTTGTAGCTGGGATTACGGCTGGCGTCGTTTTCGCAGACCGTCTGCATCTGCTCCAGCGCCAGCCCCGTGAGACCCTGGCCGAGTTTCAGCCGGACGGTCCCCACCGACTCGGGATTCAGGCCCTGCGTGGCCCGCAAGGTCAGCTCGCGGGTCTCCGCGTCGTACAGGTAGATGGAACAGACCACCGACCGTGTCCGCGCCGCCACCATTTCGACCGCTTCGTCGAGCAGCGTCTCAATGCTGACGCTGTCTCGAAAGAGGTGGTTCAGCTCGTTGATGTCGCACAGCAACTGTTCGTTGTCCATTGGCCTTTTTCCCGGTTTCTTCACCCACGGGGCCCGATACTTTTATGGGCCGCCGGCAAAACCATACCATACCATCCATGCGGCCCCTTTGTTTACCTGCCCTGGCCCTCCCACAGTTGAGCCAGGCCGGAATTCTCTGTTTCGTATTTTGATAAGCCGTTTACGCACAAAGAGATAGCTCGGTTCTCAGGAAAGCGCGAATCATCTGTGTGCTTACAAAAACGTAGGCTGTCCGCGTATACGCGACATAATTGTATCGGGGTCTTGGTGCGGGTCCGGGTGCCGATCAGCGTTCGATGATGAATGTGATGTCGTAGTTGGGTTCCTGTTGGCGGCTTTTGCGTCTTGCAGGGCGTTCTTTACCGTCGTCGTCCTGTTGGTCCGGGCCGACGCTGTAGACGACGAAGCCGCTATCGAGTTTCTTGTATCGCAGCGGCTCGCCGTCAAGCGGGTCCTTCGGGACGCCGGCCAGATACGCCGGGACCAGATCGGTGAGCTTCCCGGGCAAATCGCCGATTGCCAGGCGGTGGCGTTCCACGGCGAGTGCGACCCGCGCCGTCCGGGTGCGGGCCCAACTCTCTGTGTCAAGTTGGATCACGCGTCCGCAGGCCGGCACGAGCGTGTGGACCATGACGTGGATTCGGCTTACGGTCCCGAGTTTGGACTCGACGAGCCCCGCCGCTTCCTGGCGTTGCCACGGAGGCAGTTGCGCGGCGCGGATGTACTCGTCCATGAGATCGAGAAAGATCGCCCAACTCGCGTCGAGCAGCCCAACGGCGCGCTGGCCTGCGACGAGGACCCTCACGGGAGTTCCCGACGAGCCGGGGAGCCCCGCTTCTGTCGGACGCGAGAATGCCGCGTGGCCGAAGCAGCGCTCTGCGGCCAGCGCACGCGCGATGCCGTTGGGGTCGTGACCGCCGGCCAATGCTCGTTCCAACTGCGTCAACTGCTCTGGTTCGAACTCCGTCTGGTTGAGGAGGAATTCCAGCGTCACCAGCGTTTGTGCCCGGCAGGCCCGACGTACGAGTTGCGATATGAGCACGGGTTCGGCCTTGAGGCTGTCTGCCACCGCCAGGCTCGTGAGAACGGCGTCTGTCGCTCGTTCCAACTCGCCGTGTTGGGTGCACCAAAGGGCCTCCAGACAAAGCAGCTTGCCGGCGCTGCGGAAGTGCTCGATGTGAGGCAGTTGACAGGCGTATCCCTGGGTGAAGTCCACGCCGTAGCGGCAGTGGGGGATCGCTGCACCCTCGCGGAGAAGCTTCAGAGCGGCGCCATTATTCTGTAGGATTTCCCCGATCTGCGCGAGGGTGTCCTCGTCGAGCGGCTGCCCACGGTCCGGCAGTTTTGTGCCCCCGAGCAGGGGGACGTTCTCCATGTCCTGCTTGGGGGGCAACTGAAGGCACGCGAACGCCTGCGTGATGCGGTCGGCCGCATTCTCGGCAAAGGGCGGCAGCACATACCACTCGTTGAGTTCGGTAAGAGTAATGGGATAGCCGGCCTTGCGTATGGCTTCGATGCGACCGTCGACACCGGACCGCATTACCACGCGGAACACGGCGAAACTAACGATCAACACGCCGAGGATCATCACCGCGATGTGCCAGAACCTGATCTTGCGTTTTTTCCTGGACGTGGTTTCTTGTGAGTTCAAGGCTGCTTCTCCGACGGTCGGGCAGTGTCATTATCTACGCGAACGATCCTCAGTGTACTCGAAGAGCCCGTCCTTTCAAGCAGGAAACGGTTCTCCATAACGTTGTTCCTATCGGGCGAGACGGAACAGGCGGATTTCGTTGGCTTCGTTCGGTTTGGCCACCTCGGCGTAGGCCCAGAGTTCGTCGTCCACCCACATCCAGTGGGAGTAGCGCCAGGTGTGGAAGTGCTCGCTGGGCGTGGTGCTGGCGATGAGAGGGGCCTCGGGCGTCAGGTCGGTGACGTGGTGCAGGTCGAAGGTGAATCCCAGGCCCGTGGCGATGTTGTAAACCGGGTCGTACCAGTCGCAGTTGGAGCCTTCGTAGATGAAGAGGTAGCCGACGCCGACGGGGACGACGCTGCCCGGGCGCACGTAGAAGTCGTGCCAGCCGTCCAGGTCCATGATCGATTGATAGGGACTGCCGACCGGCTCCCAGCGCTGCCCGTCGTCACTGCAAAAGTGGTAGATGCGCTCGGTGCGGCGTATCGTGCCGATGACGTAGCAGTGATAGGCCCCCTCGGCGTAAATAATGAACGGGTCCTTGTATCCGTTGGTGATGATGTCTCGGTCGTATGATTTTGGCCGTGGACCGATGACGACCCGGGCCGAGGCGGGATCGAACTGTGTCGGATCGTCGGCGTCGTCGAACTTGATGATCGACCAGGGCCCGCTCTTCCAGGGTCCGCAGGCGTAGAGCTTGAAGCGGCCGGTCGCCGGATCGATCAGCAGGGCAGGGCGTTCAAAGCCCGGGATCGGCACATCCTCCCTCCGAATGCGGTGCGCCTTCTCGAAGTGGACGCCGTCGCGACTGCGTAGAATCCGAATCTCGTATCCGCGCAGGCCGCGCGGGGAATCGGCCGTACGCATCCGGCAGGCCAGCCAGAAGGTGCCGTTGGGATCGCGGACCACCGACGGCGCGCCGGCCCACCATTCCGCCTCGTCCTTGTCCGGCTCCAGAATCACCCGATACGAACGGAACTTCGCCGCCACACTCCCGAACAGCCTCTCGGCATCGGTGACAGCGCCGCGGCCCTGGCAGATCGGCAAACCGGCTGTCCATAGCGCGACTGTCACGATGATAGTTGACCATGCGTTCATTCTTCGTCCTCCCGATGAAGGATGAGACTTCGCTGCGTCGGAGTTTCTTCTCCGGCGATCATGACCAGAACTGCGCCGGGAATTCAGAGAGGTGTTCCGGACTGCACGGTTCTTCCCTTCTGGAGATGGGCAATGCGAGAGGATGAGCTCGTATTGATCCGGTTTCTCCGTCAAACACCGTCGTGTCCAATCTGTTCGGCTCGTCTGCACCACGCGAAAATAACATGATACTCGACGGCTCACAACCGTTCCGATACGCATCGAAAAAGGATTGACGCTACGCCGGTGAGCCGGTTATAGTATCGCGACCAAGAGTTTCTGCGCCCGTAGCTCAATTGGATAGAGTCGCGGACTTCGAATCCGAAGGTTGCAGGTTCGAGTCCTGCCGGGCGCGTTTTATAAGTATAGGGCTGGCAAACGTTTACGCTTGTCAGCCCTTCTTGTGTGTCACTTGGGCCACTGATCTGCGTCAGTTTTGCGTCAGTGAGTTTGTCGGCCCACAAGAATGCGGTTAATGGCCTTGTTAGCAACGCTCAAATCCTCTGGCCTCACAGCAAGATACTCAAGTTGACTGATTTTTGTATTGGTTTTCATGCGGCCACCAGGAGTCG
>CAYPZL010000166.1:0-13003 GCA_964415045.1 uncultured Pirellulales bacterium
GTTCCTACAGATGACTATCGGCCAAACCGGCCCTTTTGAGATAGTTACTTAGTAGTACAGCGCGGCCTGCGGCCGGAACCGAAGGGACTCTCGCCAAGAACGCCAAGAGCGCAAAGAAGGCCTCAACGAAAAGCCCCTTCAACCTTGGCGATCTTTGCGTCTTTGCGCGAGGCATAACTTTATTGTTCGCAACGGCTTATCGACTGTCGCTGCAGCTATATGGAGAGAATCTCCAGTTGTTCCGATCAAGCAATGCCGAATCCGTGTCAATCAGTGTTAATCCGTGTCTGATCTGCTTCGGCTGGAGGCGGGAGGGTGTAGGCCGGAGGGGATGAGTGACGCTTCGCGGGTCACGGCTTTGTAACCGCAGATAAACGCTGATGAACGCAGATTTTAGATCAGTTCACCACGGAGGCACAGAGAGCACGGAGAATCCGTGTCCATCGGTGTTAATCCGTGTCTGATGAATTCCTCTCGGTGTCCTCTGCGTCTCCGTGGTTTTTCCCCGGGATTTCGTCGGGGGCGTTCAGGCAGGCGAAGGGGCCGGCGGGTGATTCAGCGGACCGAGTCGTCTTCGGGCAGGCCGAGCTTTTTGTAGAGGTTGCGCCGGCCGGCCTTGTCGCCTTTCATGGTGGCCCGGGCGTATTCGGCGACTTCTTCGGCCTTCTCGCGCGGGACGCAGATGACGCCGTCGCCGTCGGCGACGATGACGTCACCGGGTCGCACGAGGACGCCGCCGCACTCGATGGGGCGATTGACCGACTCGATCTCGTTACGCCCCGGGCGAATCCCGCGACCGGGATGACGGAAGTACAGCGGGACCTGCTCGGTGGCGATCTCGTCGGTGTCGCGGGCGGTGGCGTTGGTGACCACGCCCACGCAGCCGCGCAGCTTCCAACCCATGATGTTGTTCGAGCCGATGGTGCCGACGTCCGAATCGGGCGCGTCGTCGATGACCAGGGCCGTGCCCGGGCGGATCAGCGGCGCGAACGGCTCGGGCGTCACCTCGCTGTACGTCTTGCCCACCCATTTGTCGAACGCCTCGGTCTCCATCGCCGGAGCCGGCGGCCGGTTCGTCGGGACGTAGCGGGCGGTCACCGCGATGCCGATGAAGCGGTGCTTGTAGTGTTTCGTGTCCTTCCAGGACGCGTGAATCTCCGGGTCCATCAACCCGACGTTGGCCAGTCCGACCTTGTCCATTCCGTCCGAGACGTCGGCGACGCGGAGCCCGTCGAAGAGCTTTAGGATTCGCCGGTCCTGCTGGGCGCTGTAGACCTTCGTCGGCAGGAAATTCTTGCCCGCGCGCAGTTCGTCGTCGGGTGTGCGGTTCTGCTGCGCGTGGGCCGAGCCGGCGTCCCGACCGGGCAACAGCGTACACAAGATAACGACGAGCCCGACGGTGACTATCAGTGAAAGCGAAGTTCTGATTCTCTTGTGTGCCATTTGTCCATCTCCTTCATGCGACCCGGAAAGACGGGGCCAATCCAACCGCATCTGGTGCCGTTCCGCGAAGTACTATACGCGCTGGCCCCGGACGGGCAAAGCAAAAACACGCCGCCGGCATTCACCGGCGGTTTTGCCGAAAATCGAGACATGGCGTTGCGGGTCGGCGTTGATTAGGAGACAATGGCTGCACGGGAAACTGCAGCAGGGCCGGGGAGGGCGGTGTGCCGCTGTCCTGGAGAGCAAGGGCGAATTGACCGAGTGGGCGGACAAAGCGCTGCACGCGGCCGAGCGCAAACGCAAGAAGTGATCCAGGCCGGCCGCCGCTTTATCGGCCCAGTGCCGCCGGCAGGGCGGAAGCGAGACCGAGAGCGCAGAAAAAAAGCCCCTGTGGAGCGGTGCGAGGATATTCCCAATACCCAGCTCGGTGTAATGTTTGAAATACTCGCCAACTGCTCAATCCAGGGGCGACCGTCGAAGCGGTTTTGCTCTCAGTTTTGTCCTTTCGCTACGTCCTTTTCGAACACGCCTATTAGTACTGATAACCCCATTTCTATTTGCCACTCGTAACCATCGGCAAACGCGCTGCTTGTCCTTGAGTCTTTTTTGCTCGCGCGATCCCGGCGCCGATGCGGCGGGCAAGCCTGCAAATCGCGCCTGCGCCGGCGATACCTTCCAGCGGTTCGCCGCTTCTCCCATCTCGTCGAAGAACCGTACGCATCGTTTCCCCCAGGCTCAACGGTCTGCCCGGCTTAGCCCCGATAATGCGCTTCGTCCGTCCTCTTGCGCAAGCGGAAAAAAGTGTAGAATTCTCGACGCCGGCGTACCAGTGCGACCAATCGGCTTGTTCCGACGTGTGTCATGATCTATGATGGGATCGGTGCAAGAGTGTTTATGATGCAGGCCATCGACGGCACGATGATTGAGATCACGGCAGACATTTCGCTCGGTGAAGAAGAGCTGACGTTTCGGGCGTCGCGCAGCAGCGGTCCCGGCGGGCAGAACGTCAACAAGCTCAACACGCGTATCACGCTGCTGTTCGACGTGGCCGGCTCGCCGAGCCTGTCGGCCGGGCAGAAGAAACGCATCGGCGCGAAATTAGCCACGCGCATCGACAAACAGGGGGTGCTCAGGGTCGTCTCGCAGAAGTATCGCACGCAGGAGGCCAACCGCCGGGCCGCCACCGAGCGGCTGCAAGAGCTTCTGGCCGAGGCGCTGCACCGCAGACCGGTGCGCAAGAAGACGAAAATCCCCGCTGCGGCCAACGAGCGACGACTCAGAGAGAAGAAGCAACGCGCCCGCTTGAAACAGGAAAGAGCGAAGAAGGACTGGAAACAGAAGTGGGCCGAATGACCGCCTGCCCCCCGAACCGGGTCACTTGGACTTTTTTGTCTTGCGCTTGCGCGCCGCGAAATACACAATCACCGCCGTGATGACGACGATGACCAGTACTTCACGAGGACTCATCAGCACGCTGAGCATATCGAATCAAACTCCATACAACATCTTGTTCTGCCACTGCAACCGATCCGCCATATAGCCACCGGCCCTGCGAGGCGAAGCGCTATTTAACCACACGGGCGAAAAAATATCCAGCCGATTCATCGGCCTGACCGGCCACGGTGGCTGCGTGGCGGCCGGACAGCCGCGCGGATCATGCGGAGGGGCGACTCGGAAGATGCGAATTCCTGAGTTTTCTTTGTAATAGATTTTGATTTCGGGCGTCTTATGGGATGAGGAATAGCTTATGGAATGGACGCTTGAACAAGTGAATACGTTAGGCCAGGGCTTCGTAGCGTTCGCCCTGCGGCTGCTGGTGGAATCGGCGGTCCTGATCGGGGCGGTTTTGCTCGTTGAGGTGGTTCTGCGCAAGAAAGTGCGTGCGGCCCTTCGGTACTGGCTGGTAACGCTGGTCCTGGCGTATCTTCTTCTGGCACCTTTACTTACCCTGAGTCCTCCTTCACCCCGTTGGCCGGCCGGCACTGCTGCCTACGCAGACACGACCACACCCACGGCAGCACGGCACACCAACGCTCTCCCGCCTCAACACGCCACCGGACAGTCCCAGACCACCATAGTTGAGGCGGGGGAGCGGCCACGGTATCTGACGTGGCAGGGCACCGTATTTCTGGTGTGGCTGGCCGGCCTGCTCGCGATGGGGGGCATCCTCCTGCGACGGGCGGTGCTGGCCTGCCGGGGTGTCCAGGCCTCGCCGGCGGCCAACTTTCTCATGGCCGACATCCTCGCCTACTGCCGCAAGCGCATGGGGATTCGGGATGACATCCGCTTGAAGATCTCCGAAGAAGGGTCCCGGCCGGTCGTGTGCGGGCTGTTTCGCCCGGTGATCGTCGTGCCGCGCAACCTGGTGCCCGCGCTGGGCTCGCGCCACCTGCGCGACGTCCTGTTCCACGAGCTGGCCCACGTCAAGCGTCACGACGTCTGGATCAACCTCGCCCAGAACCTGCTCCAGGTGCTGTACTTCTACAATCCGTTTCTGTGGCTCGCCAACGCCGCGATTCGCCGGCTCCGCGACGAGGCCGCCGACGAGACCGTCCGTGACACCGTCGGCGACAAGGACTACTCCTACGCACAACGCCTGGCCGACGTGGCCGGCCTGGGCACGCGCCAACCCGCCGCGGGCCTCAGCCTCATCGGCGTAGCGTAACCGCCGCCGCGTCCTGCCCCCGCCGCGCGCACCGCCCCTGCTTCCGTTTGTCGCAGAATCCCTCGGTTTGTGTGTGTGAAAGCCTTCCGGGTCCTGGATGCCGTCCCTCGTCGGCGCCCCGGGTGGCAGGATATTCGCACGGGCATCGCGGGCTTGCAAATGTCGGGGCGTTCTGATAGAACGGATCGTGCGAGTTGTGACTTTGGGCATGGACGACGTTATGGCGGTACAGTTTATTCTGGGCAGGAGCGGGACGGGCAAGACGAGCTATTGCGTCCGTGCGATTGCCGATGCGCTGGCCGGGGCGTCGGAGCAGCCGTTGATTTTTTTGGTGCCCGAGCAGGCGACGTACCAGGCCGAGCGGGCCATCCTCAGCGACGACCGCATCGCCGGCTACCACCGGCTGCACATTCTCTCCTTCGACCGCTTGCAGTTTCTGCTGTTGGGCAGGGACGCGGCGAGGCAGCGCCTCTCACGCCTGGGCCGGCAGATGCTGGTGCACGAGATCCTCCGCGAGGTGCAGGATGACTTGCAGGTCTTCCGGTCGTCGGCGCTGCTGCCCGGTTTCGCGCGGCAAATGGCCGAGACGGTTACGGAGTTGCATCGCTACGCCCATGGGCCCGAGGACGTCGCGGACCTCGTCGCCGAGGCGGGCAAGGACGGCGGCAGCCGGCTGGCCGAGCTGAAGTTCGCCGATATCGGTCTGGTCTTTCGCCGCTATTGCGAGCTGCTGGAAGAGAAGTTTACCGACCCCGACGCCCGGGTGAACGACGCGTGCCGGGTCGTCGCCCACGCCGACTTCATTCGTGGGGCCCGTATCTGGGTGGACGGCTTCGCCGGCTTCACGGGCGCCGAGCTGATGCTGCTGACCGAGCTTCTCAAGGCCGCCGAGCACACCTGCATCGCCCTGTGCATCGATCCGGCCCGTTCCAACCTGCGCAGCGGAAAGCCGTCGGGCAACGACGGCCTCTTCGAGCCGACCGAGCGGACGTACCTCGATTTGTTGGACTGGGCCGAGAAAGCGAAGGTCACAGTCGGCAAGCCGGTTGTGCTGGGCGAGGCGGTGCGTTTCGCCGGGTGTCCGGCGCTGGCGCACGTCGAGGCGAACATCTTTCGTCCCGGCGCCGCCCGGACCCGCGCCGACGAGCACATCCGCGTGATCTCGGCCCCCAGCCTGCGCGCGGAAATCCAGTTCGTCGCGCGGCAGATTCTCGACCTGGTCGGGCGGGGCGGCCTGCGATATCGTGACATCGCCGTGGTGGCGTCGGACCTGAACCAGTACGAGCACTACGTGCGAGCCTATTTCGACGACAGCGACATTCCCTATTTCATCGACAAGCGCAAGGCGTTGAACCAGCATCCGGTGGTCGAGCTGATCGCCACGGCGCTGCAGATCGTCACCGGCGGCTTCGCCCACGCCGACGTTTTCGCCTATCTCAAGACGGGCCTGGTTCCCATTGCCCCCGAGCGCATCGACACGTTAGAGAATTACTGCCTTGCCTTCGGCGTGGACGGGCGCGACTGGACCGATGAAAAGCCCTGGCAGTTTCAGTCGGGCGACGACGGGACGTTCGACGAAGAAGAGATCGAACGCGTCCGCGCCGAAGCCGCCGGGGCTCTGTTTGCCTTGCGCCGGGCCTTGTGCGGCGAGGGCGAGGCCGGGCCTGTGCTGACCGCGGCGGCCTTCACGCGCGCCGTCTTCGATCTGCTGGAGACCCTGGGCGTGCGCGAAACGCTGGGCCGCTGGGTGCAGGAGGCCCACGAGGCCGGCGACCTGACCGCCGCCGCCGAGCATCGCCAGTTCTGGGACAAGCTGGTGGATATCTTCGACGAGCTGACGGAGGTCTTCGAGCGCGACGAGATGACCGCGGCGGACTACTTAGGCATCCTCCACGCTGCCTTTTCGCAGATGACGCTGGCGTTCATTCCGCCGAGCCTGGACCAGGTGCTCGTCGGCTCCATCGAGCGGAGCCGGCATCCGAATCTCAAGGCCGTCTTCCTGGTCGGCGCGACGCAGCGGCAGTTTCCGGTGCCCTTGCCGTCGGCGGGCCTGCTCACCGACGAGGACCGCGACGCCGCCGAGGCGGCGCGGTTTCGCCTGGCGCCGACCACGACGCAATCGCTGACCGAGCGGCAGTACCTGGCCTATATCGCCTTTACGCGTCCCTCGGAGTTTCTTTGCGTCAGTTGCCCGTCCGCGGATGAGAAGGGCAGTCCCGTGGTGCGTTCGCACTTTGTCGACGAGCTGCAAGCGCTCTTCGACGATCTCGAAACGGTTTCTATCGAGGACGAACAGGCGGGGATGTCCGATCTTCGCAGCGAGCCGGAGGTGGCCGAGCTACTGTGCCGCTGCCTGGGCCGGGACGTGTTCTCGCCTGATGACGCCGCCAACGAGGAGCTTGCGCAGTTGTGGCACGCGCTGCGAGCCGACGGGAACTACGCCGCGACGACGCGGACGGTTGCGAGCGCCCTGACCTACGACAACTGCGCGTCACTGACTCCCGGCGTCGTGGCGGCGCTTTTCGGGCCGCGCCTGAAAGGCTCGGCCACGCGGCTCGGGACATTTGCCGCCTGTCCCTACAAGCACTTCGCGCGGTACACGCTGGAGCTGAAGCCCCGGCGGGAATTCAAGCTCGAACCTTTGGACCTGGGCCGGTTCTATCACGAGGTCCTCGACGCCCTGCACAAGCGGCTCGCCGCCGACGGGCAAAACTTCGCCACCGTCGCCGACGAGCGCCTGATGGAACTGCTGCGGGAAGAGATCGCCGATCTCACCGCCCGCAACACGTTCATGGCCCACTTCATCGCCCGCTCCGATCACAACGCCTTCGTCATCAGCAGCGCCGCCGAGGTCCTGGAGGACTGCGTCCGCGAGATCGCGCAGATGGTCCGGGCCGGTGGGTTTCGTCCCGTCGTCTCGGAGGTGGGCTTCGGGGACGTCCGCGAGGCCGAGCAGAACCTCGGCACGTTCGAGCTGGCGCTGCCGGGCGAGCGCGTGCTGGTGCTCAACGGCAAGATCGACCGCCTGGACGTCGCCGAGATCGACGGCAGGAAGGCGGCGCTGATCTTCGACTACAAGCGGACCCGCAGCGCGGCCCGGTTCGACTGGCCCAAACTGTATCACGGCCTGGACATGCAATTGCCCTTGTATGTGCTGGCCGTCTGCGATGCGGGCGCTTCGTACGCCGATCGCGCCGTGGGGGCCTTCTGCATGCCCATCGAGCACTCGCCCGAGAGCGTTTCGTTCGAGGGCCTCGCCAAACAGGCCGACCGCTTCGGCCGCAAGGCCAATGGTTTCTTCGACGGGGAATATTCCCAGCAGCTCGACCCGCAGGCGGGCGCCTACTGGAGCCAGTTCTACAACTTCACCGTGACCAAGGGCGACGTGCAGTACGGCCGCTATGCCACCAGCGGCGCGCTGAGGCCGGGGGATTTCAAGGCGGTCCTGCAATACGTGCGGGACAAGGTGACGGCGCTGGCTGGCGAGATGGTCGCGGGCCGCGTGGACGTGCATCCGTATCGGCTGGCGAGGCAGGCGGCCTGTGCGTACTGTGATTACAGGGCCGTCTGTCGCTTCGACTGGCAGGTCAACGAGTATCGCATCCTGGAGTCGAAGGGCAAGCTTGACGTCGTGGGGGAGGGGCTGCGCCAATGACGACCGAGCGAAAAATCAAATGGACGAAGCAGCAGGCGCAGGCCATCGAGGCGCGGGGACGCAACGTCTTTGTCGCCGCCTCGGCGGGCACGGGCAAGACAGCGGTGCTGTCGGGCCGCTGCGTCAGTCTCGTCTCGGACGAGTCGGCCTGCCCCAACGTTTTGAACATGCTGGTGCTGACCTTCACGGAAGCGGCGGCCGAGCAGATGCGCTCCCGCATCGCCCGGCAACTTCGCGAGGCCTTCCAGCGGACGCGCGACGGACACCTGGGCCGGCAATTGATCCTGCTCCAGGGCGCCGACATCAGCACGATCCACTCCTTCTGCAAGCGGCTCATCACCGAGCACTTCCACGAAATCTCGCTCGATCCGTCGTTTCGAATCATCGACGCCGACGAGGCCATGCTGTTGAAGGCCGAGGTGCTGGAGCGCACCGTGGAGTGGGCCTGGCAGCAGGGCGATTTGGTGCCGCCGATGCGGGCGCTGCTGCGGCGCCGGGACCTGCGCGAGAACGGCGGGTTTCTCGCCGGCGTGATCCGCCTGCACAGCTTTCTCGAGGGTCTCGTCTCGCCGCAGCGCTGGTGCGATCTTACCTGTCGCCTGGCGACGGCGGACGATCCTCTCGCGACCGAGCTTGGCACGGCGCAGAAGGAGATGGTCGCGCAGCGTCTGACGGCGATCCTGGCCCAGTTGCGCTGCGCGGGCGCGCTCTACGAGAGCGAAGCGCCGGACGGCACGTGGGCGGCGAAGCTGGCCGAGCAGCTTACCGGGCCGGTCGCCGCCTGCCTGGAGAGACTGGAGGCGGGCGACTGGCAGGGTTGCGCGGAGGGGATACGCGATTTCGAGAAGCCGCGGGCGCCGGCCCTCAAGGGCGTCCCGCCACAGCGCGCCGAGCTTATTAAAGACCTGCGCAAGAAGGCCCTCGATCAGTTCGTCGGCCTGCGGGACCTGGCGGTGGTGAATCCGGACTATATGGACGTGGTCGGCCGGGCCGCCGGCGCCCAGACGCACGTCCTCGTCGAGCTGGTGCGGAAGTTCGGCCGTCTCTATGCCGAGAAGAAACGCTCGCTCGGCGGCCTGGACTTCGCCGATCTGGAACGGTACGCGCTGGAAGTGCTGACGGAAGACACCGCCGGCGAGGTGCCGGAGCCGACCGCCACGGCCCTGGCCCTGCGTCACCGGTACCGGCACATCTTCGTCGACGAATACCAGGACATCAA
This sequence comes from uncultured Pirellulales bacterium, assembly GCA_964415045.1. GTDB lineage: Bacteria > Planctomycetota > Phycisphaerae > Sedimentisphaerales > Anaerobacaceae > CAYPZL01. The sequence goes on from CAYPZL010000166.1 coordinate 8,983, forward strand.
CGCAGTCCAACAGGCGATTCTCGACGCGCTGAGCTCGGGCGACAACGTGTTCGGCGTCGGTGACATCAAGCAGAGCATCTACGGCTTCCGCGGGGCCGAGCCGACGATTTTCCTCCGGCGCATCGCCCCGGCCTCCGGCGGGCCCGCCGGCCTGCGGGTGGACCTGAACTGCAACTTCCGCTCGGCCGAACGGATTCTCGATTTCGTCAACCAGGTCTTCGCCCGCGTGATGACCAGAGACGTGGCCCACATCGATTACGACGAGGCCGCCCGCCTGCGACCGTCGCCCGATGCCGAAGCGAAGACGCCGGCGTCCGCCGACGAAGAACGCCTCGTCGAGCTGCACATTCTCGATGAGAAGGCGGAAGAGGGAGATGGCCAGGACGAGAATATAGAAAGCGCCGGCGACCGTGACGCAGTCGATCGCGTCGATCCGCGCCAGCGGCAGGCGGCGCTGGTTGCCCGGCGGATTCAGCAGATGGTCGGCGCCGAGACGGGCGAGCCGGAATTTCAGATTACGGACGGCCGGACGGGGTCTCGCCGCGGCGTCGAATATCGGGACATCGTCGTGCTCATGCGGTCGCTGGCGAAGAAGGCCAACGAGTACGTGGAGATCTTCCGTCTGGCCGGCATCCCGGTCAATTGCGACGCCACCGCCGGCTACTTCGAGGCCACCGAGATCAGCGACGTGCTCTGTCTGCTGAAAGTGCTCGACAACCCCCAGCGTGACATCGAGCTGGCCGCGGTATTGCGCAGCCCGTTCTTCGGTTTCAGCGACTCCGAGCTGGCGCAGGTTCGGCTCCCCGGGCAAGGCACGTCCCGCCGTGCGGATTTCCACGCCTGCGTCACGGGCTACCGGCGATCCGGCCCGGACCCGGCTCTCAAGGACAAGTTGGACGCCGCGCTCGGGACGCTTGAACGCTGGCGGGACCAGGCCCGGCGGGGCCATCTGGCCGGCTTGCTCTGGCGCATCTACCGCGAGACGAACTACATCGCGTTCGTCTCGGCCCTGCCCAACGGCCAGGCGCGCAAGGCCAACCTCCTCAAGCTGCACGACCGCGCGGTCCAGTTCGAGGGGTTTGCCGGGCACGCGGGCATCGCCTCGCTGACGCGCTTCGTGGCCTTCGTCGAGCGGCTCCAGGACGCCGGACAGGACTGGGCCCCCGCCCAGCCGGGCAGCGCCGCCGGCAACGCCGTCCGCATCCTCAGCGTACACAAGAGCAAGGGCCTCGAGTTTCCCGTCGTGTTCCTGGCCGAGATGGAGACCGAGTTCAACAAGCGTGACATCCAGGCGGAGATGGTCCTCGATGCGCAGGCGACGCTGGGCCTGCAAATCGTGGACGGGCCCTCCAACAGCAAGCTGCGGTCGCTGGCCCATCAGGTCATCGGCGAGAAGAAGTCCGCCGCCGGCCTGGCCGAGGAGATGCGCATCCTGTACGTCGCCACGACGCGGGCCAAAGAGCGGCTGATTCTGACGGCTTCGCAGAAGCGGACCGACTGCGGCAAGCTGCTGGCAAAGGGCCTCTTGCTCAGCGGCCGGACCGTGCCCGACTGGCTGTTGAAGGGCTGCAAGAGTTCGCTGGAGTGGCTTCTCTACGGCCTGGCCGACCAGCGTATCCTGCACGACGCCTTCGATACGGGGCTGTCCGCCGACGCCGCCGCCGACGGCCTGTTCGATTTCACGTTGCACGGCTGGGACGAGCTGCTGGCGCTGTCACAATGGATCGTGACTCTGCGAAACCGCAAGGCCGGGCCGCCCGAGGCAGTGCGGGGCAAGCCCAAACCGTCGGCCCGGGGCAAAGAGATGCTCGCCGAACTGAAACAACGGCTCAACTGGCGCTACCTGTTCGCCGACGCAACGCACGTGCCGGCCAAACGCTCGGTTACGGAGTTGACGCACGCCGGTGACGAGTTTGCGACGCTCGATTTTTCGCGGGCCCTGGAGCGCCGGCCGGCGGCCCTGGCGGTCTCCGAGCCGCAAGCCCGACCGGGAGACGCCCGGGTCATCGGCACCGCCGCCCATCTGGTGCTTGCGCGGATCGACCTGGAACAGCCGGTGACACGCGGCCGCATCCTGGAGACGAGAGACCGTCTCATTGACGAAGGCGCGATGACGCCGACCGTCGCCGACGCCATCGACACCGACGGAATCCTGGCGTTCTTCGAGGGCGAGCTGGGCGCCATGGTCCTCGATGGTGACAACGACGTTCGGCGCGAGTGGCCCTTTACCTTCGCAGCGCCCGCGCCCGAGTTGAGCGCCGAGGCGGGATCGCGGTCGCAGGCAGGTGACACCGGCGCCGGCGAGTTCGTCGTCGTGCAGGGCATCATCGACGTGCTCGTGCAGACGCCGGCCGGTCTGGTCGTGATCGATTTCAAGACCGACCGCGTCAGCGAGGCCGAGGTGGCCCGCCGCGCCGAGCTCTACCGCCCCCAGTTGCAGTGGTACGCCGAAGCGGCCGGAGCCATCCTCAAACGCGACGTCGCCGCCCGATGGCTGTACTTCCTCACGCCGCGACAGGCCGTCCAGATGTAGTCGCCTCATGCGTGGCAGCCTCAAGCGCAGCGGTAGGCGGGGTTCTCAACCCACGCGGAAAGACGTCGCGCGCACACGCGTGGGTCAATCCCGGCACGCCGGCGAATGGGGTTGACACTTCGTGCGCGCGGACGTACATATAGCCGTCACGATGCTTGTTGTTTGCCGGGGTGAATCATGAGAGTATCGAAACTCGGCCGGAAGGTGGATGTGCAGTCGGACATCGGCCAGCTTATGGACGACCTCGGTGCGGCCCTGGCGACGGACCGCGACGTCCTCATGCTCGGCGGCGGCAATCCCGCCCACATCCCGGCGGTCGAGCGCTACTGGCGCCGCAGCATCACCGCCATGCTGGCCGACGGCGACCGGTTCGAGAGGGCTCTCGGCAACTACGACCCGCCCCAGGGGAACGTCGAGTTCATTGAGGTGATCTCCGGCCTGCTGCGAACCGGGTGCGGCTGGCCCATCGGGCCGCGAAACGTCGCCCTGACCAACGGCAGCCAGTCGGCCTTCTTCATCCTGTTCAACCTGTTTGCGGGCGACTACGACGACGGGACGAAGAAGCGAATCCTTCTGCCGGTCACGCCCGAGTACATCGGCTACCGCGACGTGGGGCTTACCGACGATTTGTTCATCGCCAACAAGCCGAAGATCGAGCACATCGGCGAGCGCGTCTTCAAGTATCACATCGACTTCGACGCCCTCGAGATCACCGGCGACATCGGCGCCGTTTGCGTTTCCCGGCCGACCAACCCGACCGGCAACGTGCTCACCGACGCCGAGCTCGCCCGGCTCAGTGACATCGCCCGCGCCGGCGGCGTGCCGCTGATCGTCGACAACGCCTACGGGATGCCGTTTCCGCACATCGTTTTCACCGACGTCGAGCCGCTCTGGAACGAGAACACCATTGTCTGCATGAGCCTCTCGAAGCTGGGCCTGCCCGCGACGCGGACCGGGATCGTCGTTGCCCGCGAAGAGATCATCGAGAAGGTCGCGCGGCTCAACGCGGTCATGAGCCTGGCACTGGGCGGCGTCGGGACCGCCCTGGTGACCGGCCTCGTCCGGTCGGGCGAGATCATTCGCCTGGGCCGCGACGTGATCAGGCCGTTTTATCAGGCCAAGGCCGAGCACGCGCTGGCGCAGGTCCGCCAGTGCTTCCGGGACGTGCCGTGTCACGTCCACAAGCCCGAAGGCGCCTTCTTTATCTGGCTGTGGTTCCCGGGTCTGCCCATCACGAATCGCCGGCTCTACGAGCGACTCAAAGAGCGAAACGTCCTGGTCGTCACGGGCCACTATTTCTTCCCGGGCCTGAGCGGGTCCTGGCGCCACACCGACGAGTGCATCCGCGTCAGCTACGCCCAGGACGACCGCACCGTCGCCGCCGGCCTCCGCATCATCGCCGAAGAAGTCCGCCGCGCCCACACCGAGGCCCGCTGACCCATCGCCCGGTGTCGACCATTGCCTCTCCGAAGCCCGGGTGGCAGCGTC
>CAYPZL010000167.1:0-12965 GCA_964415045.1 uncultured Pirellulales bacterium
CAGAGCCTTTTCAATTCTCACCGGCATAGCCGGTGGATTACAGATTTATGTTTAACCTCTGTCTTCAAGGAAATCACACCAACGATTTCCTTGAAGAATATAAGCCTAATCTCCATTTTGCAAAACTCTACTTAGGGTCCGAAAATGAAATTGGGAAAAATGCGTATTTTGGAGAACCAAAGGTCTCCCGCGGCTTTTTCCGAAAAGTCGGCTATTTGGCGTGTCGATAAAGAATGCGGCACACAGCGGAGCGCATTTGGCATACCCGTACCGCTGCGCGACGCCGATAGCTCCTGTCGATGCGAGGAGTCGCTCCATGGAATTAGCCGCACAAGCAGCACGCGTCGATGATGTCACGACAGGTCGGGACGGAGACGCAGGGCCCGAGGCAAACGGGCGCGAATTGACGGTTCGTGACGTTATGAGTGAGGACATCGTCACTGCGGCGGCCGACAGCACCGTCTTCTGGGCCGCCCGGACAATGTCCGAAAATCATGTATCCTGTCTCGTCATCCCCGGCGCCACCGGCGTCGCGGGAATCCTCACCGAAAAAGACGTGCTCAAAACCGTGGCCGAGCCCGGCGTGGATTTCCGCCGGCTCAAGGTCGCCGACCGCATGTCCAGCCCAGTGGAAGTGACCCCTGCCACCGTCTCCGTTATCGAAGCCGGCAGAATCATGGAGGCCGGGAACATCAAGCGCCTGCCGGTCGTGGAAGACGGAGAACTGCTGGGTCTGGTCACCCAAACGGACATCACGCGGGCCCTGGTCTCGCTCAGCCCGTTGCGCAGCATCTCCGACATCATGACCCGCAACGTTGCCACGGTGCCGGCCAAAGCGACGGTTGCGGAGGCGGCCCAGCGGATGAGCGACAAGGGCATTTCGTGTGTCGTGGCGATGCACCGCCGCGAGGTCTCCGGCATTCTGACGGAAAAGGACCTGCTCAAACGCGTGGTCGCCCTGCACAAGGATCCGACGCACACCCGCGTGGCCGATGTGATGTCCTTTCCGATCATGAGCGTCCCGCCGACCGACTCGGTCATTACCGCCACGCGGAAGATGGACCAGATGCGTCTTCATCGCCTGGTCGTGGCGGAGGACAACAAAGTTTGCGGAATCGTCACCCAGACGGACCTCATGCGGGTGATCCGCAAGGAACTGGATCGGCTGGAATCGCAGCGTCGCAGGCTGATCGCCCTGCTGCAACGTGCCGGGCAAGACCCGGGCGCACCGTGAAGGCGAGGCTGCACAGGCGGATATCGGTGCCCGCTGCTCCAGGTAAGCCCACCTCAGCACAAATCCGGGCGCATTCGTACGACTCTTCCCGTCGGAGCAGACCTTATCGGGCCGAACCCAGCCCCCCTCTGCGCCAAGGGACACGCGACGAGGAAAGGTTGACGTCGCGGCGCTTTGATGGTAGCCTGTCGCCGTCTGAAGGAGATGCACGTATGGAACTGTCATGGATTAACAAGGCCCGTATCGCCCTGGTGGCGGGCTTTGGCCTCGTTGTGATCGGGATTCTCGCTTGGCCTCTGGCGGCCCCGGAAGACCCCCTCGCGCCGGTTCGAGCCTCGACTGTGGGGTTGGGAGGGACCGTGGTTCTGCTGGCACTGGCCTTTTCGACGGGTTTCGCGGGGTACTTCATCGCCTGGCCGCACGGCCGGGAGATCGGCATTCTCGGCGTTCCGTTCGCGCTGGCGGTCTGGGCCGGCCGATCCGGTCCGATGCGCACCTTGACGCAGGCCCTCGACGAACCGGTCGAACGCGAGGCCCTGCTGGCCTCGCTGAGCGTTGAACCATTCTACTGGCTACTGATCGTCGCGGCCGGATTTGCCGGGGTCTTGGCCGCCCAGTATCTGCGGCCCGGCTCCCAACCACCATTAACTACGGCTCAGATAAAGAGTTATCTCAAGCCGGCCTTCTGCGGAAATATCGCTATCGCCCTGCTTGTGGCCACCTTGCTCGCCCATTTTTCCCTCGGCGTCTTCGCACGCGACCTCAGTACTTCCGATAACCACGTCGCCTCGCAGCCAGCGGTCGGCCAGATCATCTTTGCCGTGATTGCCGCTTTTGCCGTGGCGGCCTTCGCCGTAAAGAAGTTCCTGGACCTGAGCTATCTGTGGCCGACCCTCGCCTCCATTCTCATAATTCCTTTTGCCAAAACGATTTACTACAGGACGGAGACCATTCAGGAGTTCGCTGAGACCCTGCCGGCGACGTCTTTTCCGCGTCCTATCTTCGCCATCTTGCCCCTGCAATTGGTCGCGCTGGGGGCTCTCGGTTCCGTCCTGGGCTACTGGATAGCCATCCGGTATGACTACTGGCGAAAGCACGAGAGTGCCGGATAAAACCAGGGCGACACGGATTTACCGCCTCCCCAACTGAACCGTAAACGCCCCTAACCAAAGAACTTACACTCGAATCACGCCTTAATTTCCCTGCCCGGGTCGCAGAAATGCAGATTTGGCTGGTTTGGCCCCTTGAATTAGCCGACATATAGATGTCCTGCGACCTTGTCAGGGGTGTCAGCCCCGGCATCGCGGCGAACTTTGAAATAGGAACAAGTTGGCAAAACGAACAGATAAGACCCTATTTACGTAGGAAACCCTACAAAACCAGCCGACAAAAGGAGTTAGCGATGTTGGTTCTGAGCAGACAGAGAGATGAATCGATTATGATCGGCGACGACGTGGAAATCACCATCGTCGATGTCCGAGGCGACAAGGTTCGCCTGGGGATCACCGCGCCAAAGAGGATCCCCGTCCACCGAAGGGAGATCTACGACGCCATCCAGCGGGAGAAGGCCGAAGCCCAGGCCGCAGCCCATCCTTCGCAGGCCAAGACGGCTCAGCCAGCCCCGGGCGAAGAGAAGGCGGAGGACGTTGACAAGACAGATCAGAAACACGCGTAGCCACACATCATCCCCTCTCCGTTTCCCCCCAGCAATCCAAAGATCCTCCTGAGCATCAGGGGGTTCTTCCGCGCCCACACAGAACATCCGAATTTCCATCAGCACGTTTCGCAACGCCCGCTTATGCTTGCCGGCTTCTACCATCTTTGCGGCAGGCGACCCCTCTAAATCGCACGACCCAGTGCCCGGCACTAATTCGCATACACCAGCCGCTCCGGCCTGAAATATGATAAAGGCGAGGCCTTTTCACGGCCCCGCCGGATCGTTTCTTACATGCGTTTGTATCGGGGTCCTCCGCCGCCTTCGGGGACGGTCCAGCGGATGTTGTCGAACGGGCACTTGCGCTGGCAGGTCTTGCAGTGCAGGCAGTTGGACGGGTTGGCCGGCTTGACCTCGTCGTGAATCGTTTCGTACACGCCGGCGGGACAGAAGGTGATGCAGGGACTGTTGAAGACCGGCGTACACTTGGTCTCGCAGATCTCCGGGTCCACGATCGTCAGGTGCGACGGCTCCTCCTCGCGGTGCTCAGTGGCGGCGACCGCGGTGAAGGTGTCCTTGTCGAACTCCTGTTTCGGTTTGAGCCGGTAGGAGGCCGGCCGCATCATTTTATAGTCCGGCTCGACGTTGAACTTCGGCAGCCACCCGCCCAGCACTGACAGCGGCATGCCCTGGAGCGGGCCGAACTTGGCGATGGTCTGACGCGCGTTCCGCGCCGCCTTCATTTCCTTGGTCACGTTGCAGCCTTCGATCCGCTCGGTGTACTTGACCGCCGCCTGCGAAGGATCGCTGGCGGAATTGACGATGGCCTTGGCCGCCTGGATGCCGGAATCGATGGCGTTGTGCAGGCCCTTGATCTTGAGCATGTTCACGAACCCGGCGCTGTCACCGAGGATCATGACGTTGCCCTTGCCGATGCTCCGGGTCTGCGGGTCGCGCGGGATGGCGTAGTAGCCGCCCTCGGGAATCATCTTGGCGCCGGCCTCGACGACCGTGCCGCCTTCGATGTACTTCTTGATGCGAGCGTGCTCTTTGAAGCGCACCAGGGCGTCCTGGGCGTTGAAGTTGTGGTACTTCCAGTCCAGTCCCACGATCATACCGACGGCGAGGTGATCCTGCGCGCCGGCGTAGACGATGCCGCCGCCGAACATGCCCGGGCCCAGAACGGGCGTCCAGATGGGATAGCCCATGGCGTGGACGACGCGGCCCGGCGTAAACTCGTTGTACTGCTCGGGGCTGACCTTGATCAGCTCTTTGACGCCGAGCGAGTACATCGGGTGGCCTTGCCTCTCAAGGCCGGCTTTCTCTATAAACCGTTCGGTGACCAGGCCGTCACAACCCTCGGCCAGAACGATGAAATCGGCTTCGATCACCTCGCCCTCGACGTAGTTGGGCTGCTTGTTGCCCTCCTTGTCGAGGCCCTGGTCCACGAGCTTGATGCCCGTGGCTTTGTGGGTGGCTGGATCGATAACGATGTCCTCGGCGCCGAAGCCCGTGAGCACCTCCACGCCCCGGTCCCGAGCGATCTTGCCCATCCACTTGGTCAGCTTGCTGATCGAGACGGAATAATCGCCGTGATGGATCATCTGGCCCCAGCCAATACCGAAGGCGCGGGCCATTTTCAGAAGGGAGAAGATATTGAACCCCATGCTCTTGCCGAGCAGGAAGAGGATATCGTCCTTGTCGATCACGTTGGCCAGTACTTCTTTGGCCTCGTCGCTTTCCTGCCATCCGGGCTGGGCGGCGTCGAGCAGGGTGTGCAGCGGCTCCTTTTCGAGCACGGCCCCGGAGAGATTATGGTTGCCCAGATCGAGGCCTTTCTCAATGACGCAGACGTCGATATCGGGCTGGAGAATTTTCAACTGGATCGCCGCGGCCAGGCCGGCCGGACCGGCCCCCACGACCAGAACCGATGTTTTAGTGTATTCGTCGTTGTTCGACACTTTCTCTACCTCAACAGAAACCTGGACCAGAGAATCGAAAAACACGCCTTACCCCGGAGCCACGAGGCCGCTGCGCGGTCGAGTGACTCGCCCGGGGGCGTTACACCGTCTCCAGCGCCTCGATCAGATTCGGGACGACGTCTTCGGCGGTTCCAACAATATAGTAATCGCACTGCTTGAAAATCGGTGCGTTGGGATCGCTGTTGATCGCGACGATCGTTTCGGTGTTCGCCACGCCGATCATGTGCTGGATGGCGCCGGAAATGCCGATGGCGACATACAGCTTCGGGCCGACGGACGTGCCGGTCTGCCCCACCTGGTGGATGCGCTCGATGAAGCCCTGCTCGACCGCCGCACGCGAGGCTCCCACCTCCACCTGCGTATCGAGCTTGCCGCTCAGCGCGCCGGAAAGCGTGCTGAGCAGCGTGTCGAAGCTGTCGCGGCTCTGCATGCCCTTGCCGCCGGCGACGATGGCCTCGGCATCGAGGTTGACCTCGCCGCGGCCCATCTCGGTCTTGATGATCTCGAGACTGACATCGTCTTCGGTCAGCTCGACCTTGTGCTTGACGACCTTGCCCTTGCGGGCCGGATCGGCGGGGATCCGTTTCATCACGCCGGGTCGGGCGGTGGCCATCTGCGATTTGGAGTTCTTCGTGCGAATGGTGGCCATCACGTTGCCGCCCAGGGCCGGACGCGTCTGTAGCAGCAGCCCGATGTCGCCCTTGCGCGAGCTGTCGCGAATGTCGAGACCGGTGCAGTCGGCGGTCAGCCCGCAACCGGTCTTGTAGGAGACCATCGGGGCCAGCATGCGCCCCTGCGGCGTCGCGGCGTACAGCACGATCTGCGGTACGTATTTGTCGATGGCGTCGGCGATCACCTTGCGGTAGCTCGTGGGATCGAACTCGGCCAACAGCTTGTGCTCGATGGCGTAGACGTTGTCGGCCCCGGCGGCGATGAGCTCCTCGGCCATGTGCGCCACGTCGGCGCCGGCAATGCAAACGCCGACCTTGGTCTCCAACGAATCGGCCAGCTCGCGGGCCTTGCCCGTCAGCTCGAAGGTGGCCGGATGAACGACCCCCTCGCTGTGCTCGGCGACGACCCAGACCTCGCCCTGAAACGCCGGGTCTTTCAACGTGAAGCCGTTGAGCATGTCTTCCAGGGCCTTCTTGTGAAAACTGCCGCCGGCCGCGGCCAGGATCTTCTCCCGGGCCGCATCGTCGATCTTCGCCACGTCGTCGATCTTCAGGTCCTTGAGGATCTTCACGAGGAGATCGTAGTCGTCCTGCTCCTTCTTGGTCGCCTCGAAAGGCCTTTTGAGCAGGTTCTCGCGGCGGGCGGGCAATGCGTACTTGCCGTCCTCAGCCGCGCCGGACGCAGCCGCGTCGCCGTTGCCGCTCTTGAAACCCTCGACGATGATCTTCGCCAGATCCTTGACGTCGGCAACTTCCTGGCACTTGCGGGTGCTCTTGCCCGGCGGAAAGACGCGAATCACCGCGGTCTTGGAGCCCTTGGCCCCGATGTGCGTGGCCTTGATGTCGTCGGCGCCCCACCGGATCACCTCGGTCTTGTCGGCCCAGCGGGTCCGCGCGAACGTGGCAAACAGCGGATATTCGTATTTGGCCACGGTAATCACCGCCGGCACCTTCTTGGTCGCCACCGTCTGGCTGCCGCCGCTGATGATCCGCGTGAACTCGAAGCGTTTTTTCTTGTATTCGGCGCCGGTGACGTACGCGATGCAGGGCAGGTTCAACTCCTCGGCGATCTGGCCCGGCACCTGGGCGGTGTCGCCGTCCACCGACTGCATGCCCGAGACGACGTAGTAGTCGTCTCCGCACTTGAGCACGTCCTTGACGATCTTGCGAATCGCGTACGCCAGCGGGTTGGCGGTGGCCCAGGTATCGGCCCCGCCCAACGCCCGGTCCGTCAGCAGCACAACCTGATCGGCCGCCCGGGCCAGGCTGTACCGCAACACCTCCTCGGCCATCGGCGGGCCCATCGTCAGCGCCACGACGCGGGCCTTCTTGTCGTTGCTGATCTGCTTCATCAGATTCGCAAACGCCAACGCCTGGGCGTCCAGCTCGTTGATCACGCTGGCCAGGCGCGCCCGAACCAGGGTGCCCGTTTCCGGATCGAACGCGTTGTCCGTGATTTGCGAGACGTCAGGAACTTGCTTGACCAAAACGATGTAGTCACTCATAAAACAACTTCCCTAAAGAACAAAAAGACCCCCAGCGTCGGGGTTTTCCGAGCAAACACGGGACACACGACCTCCGCCGCCCCGCCTGTCTATCTTTTGTTGTTGCGATAACTGAGCGCCCAAGGTTATTCGATCACGATTCGAGCTGCTGATAGTAAATGTCGCATCTTAGGGATTCGTTACGAACCTGTCAACCGAAATTGGCCAAAAGCGCGACCCGCCTTTTGTGACAACTGCCGGCCGTTTAACGTGCCGGCGTCACAACAACCGGCAACTTCTGTGAGGCGCGCGCCACGGCACCTCTCCACCCGCCGCCGGCCCGTCCAATCCAGTCGCCGGCGCTTGCGGAACCTGCACGATTGAGAATCGAGCGACCTTCGAGTTCCATGCGGAAGGCAACGATTTTCCCGGGACCACGCAGCGGCGTCGGTCAAATAAGGGGACAACGGACGGCTCAGGGAACGTCGGCGGCGGGGCCGTACCGTTCTATGGCGTCCTGGCGGATGTATTCCATGATGATGGGGAAATGCACGGCCGGCTCGATCCGCTTGCGTCTCTGCTCGCGATCGGGGTACACGATGCGACGAATGACGCCCTTCTGCAAATGCTCTCGCGGCTCGATTTCGAGCTTGACCGAGAACCCGTGCATCTCCAGCAGACGGAGATTGGGCACGGGGTACGCCTGGGGCTCGACGCCTTCACATTCCGGCAGCAGCGGCACGATCCAGGGCGTGACGAAACCGTCGTCCAGGCCCGTGTCGAGGTTGCGCTTCTTGATATCGACGAAAAACAGCAGGTCGCCCGTGTACCAGCGGCCCTTCACGGCCTTGGCGGCGCGGATCGCCGTCCTTTTCGACTGGACGCCGAGCCGCTCCAACTCCCGGTCCAGCGCCAGCGTCAGCGCCTCATCGTACGAGTGCCGCGTGCTCAGGAGAGCCTCGACCGCCAGACGCGTGCCGAGAAGGTTTGAGAACGTGTCCTCCCAGGAAAAGGCGGACGGAAATTCCGGGTACCACGGAAGGGAGCTGTAGCCGAACCAGGTGAGAATCTCGTGCCACGTCAGGGCGGTAAAGGCGCAATACTGGCCCAGCTTGATCGAAACATCGCGGGCGATCTGGTCCTTTTCAAGCTCTTCCAGATCGTCCCAGTTCGCCGGATACTCCAGCCGCACGAAATAGCGCGAAGGCTCATACAATTTGAAGGAAAACGTGGTGTCGCCCTGCTTGAGCTCCTTGTACGTCTTATCGGCGAGATAGGCGGTCCAGTCGGCGGCCTTGCGCAGGTGGGCAATGTCGATGTGCCCGGCCTTGCAGGTATACATGATGCCGTTTTTCTCCGTCCCGCCGCCCCGGTAGCTGTGCATTCCCAGGCGACCCGGACCGATAAAAACCGTGCCCAGCGTCGAGCTGGCGTAGCTCGACAGCCGAATGCGCGGCGAGTGCTTGCTGCCCCGCAGCCGCAGGAGGCTGGTCGCTTCCATACACCCCCCGCAAGCCGCCGACAGCAGACCAGCAAGCAAAACGGTTGCCACCGTTCTTGTGGGAAAACACCCACCCCTCGTCATGATTGGCACCCCAGTCATCACAAGATGGCCGCGGGGCATCCTTGCCGCACGCGCATAGCGACAAAGCGGAAAAACGCACCAGTTATGATACCAAATTCGACGTGATGATTCAAGTGCCGCACCGGCGAGGCGCTGTTGAGCAAACTCCCGGCCACAGCTCCGCCGCGGCAGGGGCATCCGCGTGCCGCACGGCTTTGCACACGCTTCGCACGTGCCCGGCCAAATTTTGCCTTGTTCAAACGCCGAAGATACGGTCTAATTGCGTCCTTGGCAGTGCGGGGGACAAAAACGGGTACTGATTTGAGGTGACTTGAAATGGCAGATCTAAAAGCATTGGCTGACGCGGTGATCAAGGGAGATCAAACCACGGCGGTGGACGTCACGAAAGCGGCCGTGAGCGAAGGCGTCCCGGCGAAGCAGATCCTGGATGAGGGGCTGATCGCCGGCATGGACGTGGTGGGCGCCCGGTTCAAAAAGAATGAGATTTACATCCCGGAGGTGCTGATCGCCGCCCGGGCGATGAAAATGGCGATGGAGGTGCTCGAGCCGGAGCTGGCCAAGGCCGGCGTCGAGCCCATCGGCAAGCTCCTGATCGGAACGGTCCAGGGCGATTTGCACGACATCGGCAAGAACCTGGTGGCCATGATGCTCAAAGGGGCTGGCTTCGAGGTGATCGATCTCGGTGTGGACGTGGCGCCCGAGAAGTTCGTGGAGGAGGCCAAGACCAGAGGAGTGAACCTGATCGGAATGAGCGCCCTGCTGACGACAACCATGCCCGGCATGGAGAAGACCATCAAGGCGCTGCAGGACGCCAATATCGGCGCCAAGGTGATGGTGGGCGGGGCCCCGGTGACCCAGAGCTTTGCCGAGAAGGTCGGCGCGCAGGGCTACGCCCCGGATGCGGCCTCGGCGGTCGATACCGCCAAGAGCCTCGTGGCCTGAGCCGGCCCGGCGTCAAGGCCAGCGTCTCCGTAGCCAACCTCGACAGGCAGAGCCGGCAAAATCGACGCTCTTTTCTCTGTTGTGACACGCAAAGGACAGCGCATGCAGCGCTGTCCTCTTTTTTGAGCTCATCCGGTTTTTGCGTACCTCTGCGTTTCTTGGGGGCTCTGCCCCCAACCCACCGGCGCAGCATCCCCGCTCTTTGCCTCCTGTCAATCCGAAGATACCCGAAAACCGGAAGAGCCCTCTTTCTGCCATGGGACTCGCAGGTTCGCAAATTCTGCGACCAGGCGGGCGGCCCTGGCATTCGGGACTGGGAAATACCAAACGAACCCAATTCGCCCTCCCGCAGGGAAGGAGCACCGGGACGCGGAGGCCGGCTGTTGCAAAACGAGACCGCAGAGGCGACATGTGAATGTGGCTTTCGCCTTGCGGGCCGAGGCGGTAAAATGGACAGTTGGTTAGATGGAATAGTCGTAGGACGTTGATGCGTAAGATCAAGAACGCCAATCTGGCACAGTTGCTCATGCAGATTCGCTTCACACCGGAGGCGAAACGCCGCCGCGAGCTCGTGGCCGCGGAGAACCTCTACTGCCTCATCGACCCCGGCAAACAGTACCCCTACGACTTCGTGTGCTTCCACATCACCGGGTTCCATACGCGTAACGGCGACGATGACGAGCTGATCGACGGCTCGGACCTCCGGGACGACCTGTACGTGTTCATCTCCAAGCTTAGCGGCAAGCTGGCAACGCCGGTCAGCGACGAAAGCGAGCGGGTCTATACGGCCGAAGAATTGGCGGCGCGGTTCAACGTCTCGACCAAGACGATCGGGCGGTGGCGAAAAAGAGGCATGTTCGCCCGCAAATTCATCTTCGCCGACGGGTCCCGGCGTTTCGGCTTTCGGGAATCGACGGTCGAGAAGTTCGCCCGCGAACACCCGCAGCTCGTGACCCAGGCGGGCACGTTTCACCGCCTGACGAACAAACAGCGGCAGCAAGTCGTCCGGCGGGCCCGTAGCCTGGCGACCAGAACCTCGCTGTCGCGCTATCAAATCACCCGTCAGATCGCCGAGAAAATGGGAATCGCCCAGGAAACGGTCCGCTACACGTTGCGGGACTACGAGCAGAAGCACCCGGACAAACCCGTGTTCCGGCGGCCTCTGGGTCGGATGAGGCCGACGGAAGCGGCCGAACTCTTTCGACTCCACAAGCAGGGCGTCAGCGTCCGCCAGCTCATGAAGCGATTCGACCGCAGCCGCTCCTCGGTCCACCGCATCATCAACCAGCGCCGCGCCATGGCCATGCTGGCCCGCAAAATCGATTACGTCCCCAGCGATGAATTCCTTCAAGAAGAGGCGACCGAGCACATTCTGGGCCGGCCTCTCGACGTCAGACGCCCCGAGCCGGAGAAACGCATCGAACCGTTCGAGCTGGTGGGCGAGAACCTTCTGCCCGAATACCTCCAGGTCCTCAAGATCACGCCGGCGCTCAACCGGGAGCAGGAGATCGAGCTGTTTCGCCGGTACAATTACCTGAAATACCTGGCGGCCACGCGGCGCCACGAACTGAAGCTCTCGGCCGTGTCGGCCACGTTGCTCTCACAGCTCGAAACGTATCTGGACCAAGCCGAGGAGATTCGGCGAATCCTGGTGGAAGCCAATCTCCGGCTGGTCGTGAGCATCGCCAGCAAGCACACGAGCGACCGGGCCAACTTCCTGGAGCTGGTCAGCAAGGGCAACTTCGCCTTGATCCAGGCGGTGGAGGAGTACGACTACACCAAGGGGCTGCGTTTCAGCCGACGCGCCTCGCTGAACATCGCCAAAGAGTATGCGCGCGTCTCGGGCCGCAGCACGGAGCTGACGCCCCGGCGGGCCGCCTCGCTGGCCCGGTTCAAACGCGGCTTGCGCGAGACCACCGCCGACATCCTCGCCGTCGAACGTACCCGCAAGGATCTGGCCCAGGTCATCAAAGAAGAGCTGGACCCGCGCGAACAATACGTCATTCTACACCACTTCGGGCTGGCCGGCTCCTCGATCCGAAAGAACACCAAGACGCTCAAGCAGATCGGTGACGAGCTCGGCTTGACGAAGGAACGCATTCGACAGATCGAGCTGGCGGCCCTGCAAAAGCTGCGGCAGTGCCTCAGCAAGGAACAGTTCGAGCTGCTGACGGGCTGATTCGATGCGCCGGGCGCCCCGGATTCAACGGGTTTTGCGTTGCGTTGGCCCGACACGAATGATAGGGTACCCGGGCGAACTCGATCATCCGATCGGAATGATTTCGAGTATTCTAACAAGGGTTTTGCAAAATGGAGATTAGGCTTATATTCTTCAAGGAAATCGTTGGTTTGATTTCCTTGAAGAAGGGACTTGGCAGACCAATGTGCAGAACACTTGCGTTTTCGGGAGGAAAAATCACGAAGGAGATTTTTTCTTCCTAAAGTAAGCCTAATCTCCATTTTGCAGAACGTTCAAAGTCTAACAAGGAGAAGACCGTGGAGACCATCGGTTTCATTGGCAGTGGGAATATGGCCGAAGCGCTGATCAACGGCGTTTTGAAAGCCGGGGTGTACCGGCCGGGCAAGGTTTACGTCAGCGACGTCCGTCCCGACCGCATCGCCTACCTCCGGGAGCACTACGGCGTCCGGACGGCCGCCGACAACCGCGAGCTGGCGTCCGCCGTGGACGTGCTCGTGCTCAGCGTCAAACCGCAAAACATGAAGGAGGCCCTGGAGAGCATCAAGGACAGCGTCAACGATCACGTCCTGGTCATCACCATCGCCGCGGGCATCAAGACCTCACTTATCTCCTCGATCCTGGGAGACCTGGCCATCGTCCGCGTCATGCCCAATATGCCGGCCTGGGTCGACGAGGCCGCCAGCGTGCTGGTCCCCAACGAGAAAGCCAAAGACAAAGTGGAGAAGGCCCGCCTGATTCTGCTGTCGGTCGGAGAGGCGATTGTCGGGGAGGACGAAGACCTGCTCGACGCGGTCACCGCGGTCAGCGGATCGGGCCCGGCGTATTTCTTTCTCCTGATGCAGGAGATGATCAAGGCCGGCGTCGAACTGGGTCTGCCGGAGGAGGACGCCCGGGAACTCGTTCTGCAAACCGCCAAGGGAGCGGCCCTGCTGGCGGAAAAAGTGGCCGCCGAAGGAACGACCCCCGAACAATTGGCCGCCCGCGTCGCCACCCCGAACGGCACCACCGAGGCGGCGTTCAACGTGTTTCACGAGAGAGGTTTTGCCGGGACGGTTTCGGCCGCTCTGCGCCGCGCCGCCGAGCGCAGCCGCGAGCTGTCGGCCGGGTAATCCAGACTCTGCGACACCGGTATATCCTTCTCATCGAAGACAACGAGATGGAACTGAACTTTTGCAAAATGGAGATTAGGCTTACTTTAGGGAGGAAAAATCTC
>CAYPZL010000168.1:0-12816 GCA_964415045.1 uncultured Pirellulales bacterium
CACGTCGGGGCCGCCAGGTATCAGGTTACGGTTTTGTCAGCCAGATGTCATCGAAGAACAGAACACCCGTCTGGCCGCCCTCGATGCCGAGGGTCAGCGTCGTGATGTTGGTCAGGCTCACGCCGACCGAGGCCAGGTCGATTTCCCAGGCAATCCACTTGGTGCTGGCGATGTCGGCCGGGTCGCCGTCATAGGGGACCTTGACGCCGTTGATCTTGACGTACAAATCGCCCGTGTTGTCGGCTTCGCCCCGGAAGTGCACGACCAGCGTGGTTACGCCTTCCGCCGTCCAGTTCTGGCCCGGTGTGAAGGTGCAATCGGCCTCGGACATGGCGGGAGCTACCGTGTTGTTGTAATAGACCGGCATGGCCTGATCGCCGCCATGGACGTTGGTGGTCTCCATGAGATAAGTGAAGCCGCCGCTCCAGATATCGTGACCGACAGCCGCCCCGGTGCCGTTGCCCGGATTGCCCGGATCCGGCAGGGTAAAGCCAATGCCGTCGATCCACTTCTCGAACACGCGCGAGCCCACCTCGTTGTTGTAGCTCTCGAAGTCATCGACCACCAGATACGGCAGCACCGTGAACTTCCAGATGTTTCCAGCCACGACGGTCCCGTCGGCCTGGACCTCATCGATCCGCCAGTAGTAGTCGCCGCCACCGAAATCCACGAGACCGGCCAGAGAGAAACTCGTGCCCGGCTGGTTGCCCTGGTACTCGGCCGAGCCCGGGCCGGCGGCCGCGGTCGCGTCGCGGTCGGTGCCGAGATACACGTCGTGAGAGACCGCCCCGGCACCGGCCGACCAGCTCAGGAACGAAGCGTCCCGGATGTCCACAACGGCGCCGCGTGTCGGGTTCGGATCCCCGGCCAGCGTCGGGTCACCGCGCATGATCTGCTGAATCTCAGCCTGGTCCAGCGCGCGGTCGTAGATGCGGGCGTCGTCGAGCGGGCCCGGGAAGAGCCGGTCGGCACCCCGCAGGTGGTCGAGGACTCCGAAGGCCACGTAGAACGAACCGTCGAACGCATCATCAGTGACTTCGGAAACGGCCACTTCGCCGTCCATATACCCGATCAGCTCATTGGCCGTCTTGACTACGGCAACATGGTGCCAGCCGCCGTCGTCATAGCTGGCGGGGGTCTCAAGATCGGCGCCGGTACCCCCGGTGGTGGATCGATGCAGGAAGCGCATCGTGCCATCGGGGTTGAACTCCACCAGAACGCCAAAGGTAGGCCCGTCGCTGTAGGCCGCAATGATGTCTCTGTCGCCGCCTTTTCGGTCGGCCCGGAACCATACGGCCATCGTGTACTCGGCCAGAACCACACCGCTGTCCATCATCCCTTCGATAGCGATATAGTTATCCCTTCCGTCTAACACCAGACTGCCCCGGTCCACGCCGTCCGGGTCCCACTGCGCCGGACCAACGATAGCGCCGTGGTGGCCATGGCCCGACCAGTCCACCGCGGTCGTGCCCTCGCCTTCGTCCAGCGTCCACCAGCCGACCAGGGTCGGGTCGGATACTGCCACCTCGGGTACGGTCGTGAAGCTCCAGACATCGCCCGTGATCGTTCCCGTCCCGGCGAACTCGTCAACGCGCCAGTAGTAGGTCGTGTTCGTTTTCAGAGCGCCAGGGTCATAGGTCGGGTCGGCCAGCATCATGCCGCCGGTCGTGGCGTCCTTGACGTCGTTGAAATCCTCGCCCAGGTAAACCGTGTGGAACAGGGCGTTCATCCCAGCATTCCAACTCAGGTCCTGCTCGGGGAGCACGTACGGCGTGCCGTCGGCCGGAGAGGGATTCCAGGCAGTCGTGGGCTGAACCCAGAAGCTCCAGACATCGCCCTTCCAGGGACTCTCCGGATCGCCATCGTTGACCTCGTCCACCCGCCAGTAGTAAGTCTGGCCGGGGATCAGGTCCTGTGCCTGGAACGTAGCCGCCGTCTGGTTGCCCGCGAATGCATCGTCCTCCGGTGTGGCTTCACTAACCGCGTCCAGACTCTCCCCGAAGTAGACGTTGTGCGAGGCGGCGAAATCACCCGGCGTCCACTCAAGCGCCGCAGCAGTCGCCGCCAGCATGGAACCGTCCTGGGGGGTGGGATCGTACGCCTGCGGATACGGGCGGCCCTGCATAACCACCTGAATCTCTTCCTCGGTCAACGGACGGTCATAGACCCGGACGTCGTCGATGGGGCCGACGAAAAGCCGCGCCGTTCCCCGCTCGTCGTCAAGCACGCCCACGGCCAGACCGAACGAATCGGCAGGATCAAAGACGCTGGTGTCGGCTGCCGAGCCCACCTCTTGGCCATTGACGAACAGCGTGATCGTGTCTGCCGACTTGCTGATCGCCGCGTGATACCACGCACCGTCGTCATACCGTAGCGCGTTGAAGTTGCTCGAGTAGATGTTGGTGCCTCCCCCGGTGCCCAGAGGAAACCGGTGCAGAAAGCGCAGCTCGCCGTTCGTCTCCAACTCCAGCAGGATGCCGTGCTGTACGCCGACGGCGTAGGCCGAGAGGATGTCTCGCTGACCGGGAGAATCCACGCGAAACCATACCGTCATCGTGTACTCGGCAAGCTTGAAGAGACCGTCGATGAAGACGTAATCGTCCGATCCATCAAACATCAACACGCCCCTGTGCCGGCCGCTGGTATCCCACACGGGATCGCCGAATAGCTCGCCGGCGACGCTTTTTCCGCTGGAGTCTGCCGCGACGGTCCCGGAACCGTCCTCGAACTCCCACCACCCCACGAGGCTTGGGTCGATCTCGCCGGCCCAACTCAGGCCGCACCAAGTCAACACATACCCGGCGATCAGAACCTGTAGCGTTTTCCTGCACATGATCGTCCTCCTTCAGAATTGAAGCCAAACCCACGTCATAGCGCGCCGTGTTTCCGAATCTTCAAACCTGCACAACACAACCTGCGGATTAACCGGATGAGCCGAGAATCCTCCCTCCTTGAAGTAAGCCCATCTCCATCCTGCAAGAATCCAGCTAGCTGCAAGGAAACGGCCCGTGGCTCCGGCGTTTTGCGCCGGAGCCACACGGCCATCTCATCTTCAATCGCGGGCAGCCCACGTCGGGGCCGCCAGGTATCAGGTTACGGTTTTGTCAGCCAGATGTCATCGAAGAACAGAACACCCGTCTGGCCGCCCTCGATGCCGAGGGTCAGCGTCGTGATGTTGGTCAGGCTCACGCCGACCGAGGCCAGGTCGATTTCCCAGGCAATCCACTTGGTGCTGGCGATGTCGGCCGGGTCGCCGTCATAGGGGACCTTGACGCCGTTGATCTTGACGTACAAATCGCCCGTGTTGTCGGCTTCGCCCCGGAAGTGCACGACCAGCGTGGTTACGCCTTCCGCCGTCCAGTTCTGGCCCGGTGTGAAGGTGCAATCGGCCTCGGACATGGCGGGAGCTACCGTGTTGTTGTAATAGACCGGCATGGCCTGATCGCCGCCATGGACGTTGGTGGTCTCCATGAGATAAGTGAAGCCGCCGCTCCAGATATCGTGACCGACAGCCGCCCCGGTGCCGTTGCCCGGATTGCCCGGATCCGGCAGGGTAAAGCCAATGCCGTCGATCCACTTCTCGAACACGCGCGAGCCCACCTCGTTGTTGTAGCTCTCGAAGTCATCGACCACCAGATACGGCAGCACCGTGAACTTCCAGATGTTTCCAGCCACGACGGTCCCGTCGGCCTGGACCTCATCGATCCGCCAGTAGTAGTCGCCGCCACCGAAATCCACGAGACCGGCCAGAGAGAAACTCGTGCCCGGCTGGTTGCCCTGGTACTCGGCCGAGCCCGGGCCGGCGGCCGCGGTCGCGTCGCGGTCGGTGCCGAGATACACGTCGTGAGAGACCGCCCCGGCACCGGCCGACCAGCTCAGGAACGAAGCGTCCCGGATGTCCACAACGGCGCCGCGTGTCGGGTTCGGATCCCCGGCCAGCGTCGGGTCACCGCGCATGATCTGCTGAATCTCAGCCTGGTCCAGCGCGCGGTCGTAGATGCGGGCGTCGTCGAGCGGGCCCGGGAAGAGCCGGTCGGCACCCCGCAGGTGGTCGAGGACTCCGAAGGCCACGTAGAACGAACCGTCGAACGCATCATCAGTGGCCTCGGAAATGGCCACTTCACCGTCCATGTATCCGATCAACTCACCGGCCGTCTTAACCACCGCAACGTGGTGCCAGGCGCCGTCGTCATAGGTTTCGGTAGTGTAGAGGTCGGCACCGGTGCCTCCGGTTGTGGATCGATGCAAGAAGCGCATCGTGCCATTGCCTCTGAACTCCACCAGAACACCAAATGTGGGCCCGTCAGTATAGGCTGCAATGAGGTCTCTGTCACCGCCCTTTCGGTCGGCCCGGAACCATACGGCCATCGTGTACTCGGCCAGCACCACACCGCTGTCCATCATCCCTTCGATAGCGATATAGTTGTCCCTTCCGTCTAACACCAGACTGCCCCGGTCCACGCCGTCCGGGTCCCACTGCGCCGGACCAACGATAGCGCCGTGGTGGCCATGGCCCGACCAGTCCACCGCGGTCGTGCCCTCGCCTTCGTCCAGCGTCCACCAGCCGACCAGGGTCGGATCGGACACCGCCACCTCGGGCACCGTGGTGAAGCTCCAGACGTCGCCCGTGAGCGTTCCCGTCCCGGCGAACTCATCAACACGCCAGTAGTAAGTCGTGTCCGTCTTCAGAGCGCCGGGGTCATAGGCTGTGTCGGCTATCATGAAGCCGCCGGTCGTGGCGTTCTTGACATCATCGAAACTCTCGCCGAAATAGACCGTGTGGAACAGGGCGTTCATCCCCGCATTCCAGCTCAGGTCCTGCTCGGGGAGTACGTACTGCACGCCGTCGGTCGGCGAGGGATTCCAGGCGACAGCGGGCTGAACCCAAAAGCTCCAGACATTGCCCTTCCAGGGGCTGTTCGGATCAAGGTCGTTGACCTCATCCACCCGCCAGTAATATGTGGCGCCGGGGGCCAGGTCCTGCACGGAGAATTCGACCTCGCTCTGGCTGCCCTGGAACGCATCGTCCTCAGGCGTGGCTTGATTGACGTCGTCGAAGTTGTCGCCGAAATACACGTTGTGCGAGGCAGCGAAGTCTCCCGGACGCCAGCTAAGGGTCGCCCCCGTGGTCTCAAGCATATCGCCGTCGGCCGGGCTCTCTGATCTGGCCAACGGACGAGGCGCCCCTCCGCTCAACACGAAGCCGTTCATACCCCAGATTTGGCGGTGGACGGCGCCTTCGGAGTAAGGTGCAAAACGAAAAACGACATCGTGTACGCCATCTGCTCTAAATGACGTGTGATACGTTGAAGAAAGTGTGTTTGCATCAGGACCAACTTCTGTTGCACCGGAATCGGGGGTTCCGCCCGGGGTCGAATCCGTCATAACACCGTCATCGAGTTGCTCGAAAGTTGCGCCGCCGTCGGTTGAAATCCAGACTGCGAACGGGCCGTGTACATGTTCGGTGTCGTGATGGAACGATGTCCAGTCATAATTGCCGGCGGCCAGCCCGCCGAGTGCGAGTGTCATGTAAGTGGGTGTGCCCGTCGTGCCGTCCCAGTCACCGTTGCCGCCATTTCCGGTACGTGTGTCGATACCGATGAAGTCGGTAACGAGGTTCAGATCGCCGGCAGCATCGTCCCAGTTATTATCATTGCCGGTGCCGCGGTCAATCGACTGCCGAACGCGCCTATCTGTCGTGTTTGGCCAGTCGGGCGTTACCGTGATTCCTTCGTAATCGGCGGTCGTGAATTCGGCAATCACCTCATGATTGGCGTGGTACGATGACCAGCCTTCTTGATTGTGGGCGGCCGCAGAGAGCCCTGGATCGCCGGCAGCGGTTGAATCACCACCGCCATCCTGATTGGAGTTGAAATCCACCCTCAGAATGGCATCGTCCGAGGCCGAGGTAGTCGTGAGGCCAAAAAATGCCATCGTCACGGCGACGAGGGTCAATACGGTTCTGGTTCTTACAATCATGACCATCCTCCTTCTTTAGAATTGAAACCAAACCCACGTTATGGCGCCCCTTGTTTGCGAATACTCTCTGGGCGCACACACCAAACCTATATTATAATATCGTGCTTTGCGCGTGCGAAGAAAATGCACAAAAATGATATTTTGTTGCACCATAGTGATATATGCTCCGATATCTGCAAACCCATGGGCACCGCGAGGAAACACCGCAGGGGCTGCTCGTCCTGCACGAAAATGAGGCTTATTTCCCGACATTCGTACATGCGGCGGTCGATCAGGACCGGCCCATGGGAGATAGCGGCACGTTTCACGAGCACACGCACGATCTGTATCATATCGTCCTTTACACGCGATCTTCCGGGGCCTATTTGAGATGTGGAAGAGAATATCGGGCCGAACCGGGGGCTCTGGCCATCGTCTCGCCCCGTGAACCGCATGATTTCGTGAGCCTGCGCCGCTCCAGCGTCTATTCGGAGATCACGTTCTTCCTCGGAACACAGGGCGGAAAGGTGCTGACTCTTCCGTTCGAGAAGGTCCTGCATCTCTACACCGGCGTCGCCGGCCGGCTCGACGAGGAGCCCCGTCTGTCCCGGGACACCACCCAGGAACTCGTGATGACCATGATCCAGATCATGGACTACCTGCAAAGCCCCTCTTCCATGTCCGACTTCTACGCCCATCGTGCCCTGGCCGGCGTATTCGACACGATCGCGGCCCATTGCTACGCCGAGAGAATTCCGGGCGCCGCCCTGGAACAGGACAACCCCATTCTGCAGGTCAAGCGGTACATCGACGAGCATTATGCCGAGACCATCACGGCCGAGGATCTCGCCGACATGTCGCATTGCTCGAAGGGTCACCTGTTTCGCACGTTCAAGAAAGCCTTCCGCGTCTCGCCTCTGTCCTACCAGCAGGATCTTCGCTTCGAGGCGGCCCAGCGACTGCTTCGTTTCACCTCGCTTCGCTGCTACGAGATCGCCCATCGCGTCGGCTATTCCAACGTGTACTATTTTCACAGACAGTTCAAGAGAAAGCTGGGCATCACGCCCAAACGGTATCGCCAGTCCATGCGTTGAGGCCGACAGTCCCGTGGCGGCGGTTCTTGGTACGGACAAAACCACTGATTGACGAGGCGGACGCCACAGGCTACACTGCGCCACCAAGCCACGAAATCGACGACGGATAGAAAGGATGCTTCTATGTCCTCAGCTAAGAAGAACCGCACAGGAGATTCCCGCAAGCGTAGCCCGGCTTCCGGCGTGCGCACCGGCTCGCGCGTCGAGGACATCAAGCTCTCGTTCCTCGACAACCTCTTCTGCGGCATCGGACGCATCCCCAGGGCCGCCACCCACAACGATCTTTACACCGCCCTGGCCCTGACCGTCCGCGACCGCGTCCTCAAACAGGGTGTCCGGACCCTCGAAACCTTCACCGAGCAGGATGCCCGCGTCGTCGCCTACCTCTCGGCCGAGTTTCTGCCCGGGCCCCATCTGGCCAACAATCTGCTCAACCTCGGCATCATGGACCAGGCCCGCCAGGCCATGGACGGACTCGGCCTCGACCTCGAGGAGCTGTTCGAGCAGGAGGAGGAACCCGGGCTCGGCAACGGCGGACTCGGACGCCTCGCCTCCTGCTACCTCGACTCGCTCGCCTCGGTCGAGATACCCGCCATCGGCTACGGCATCCGCTACGAGTTCGGTATCTTCGACCAGATCATCCGCGACGGCTGGCAAGTCGAGATTACCGACAAGTGGCTGCGCTTCGGCAATCCCTGGGAAATCGCCCGACCCGAGGTCGCCTTCGACGTACCCTTCGGCGGACGCACCGAGAACTGGACCGACGACGAGGGCCAGGCGCGCGTGCGCTGGGTGCCCGAAACCGTCGTCAAGGGCGTCGCCTACGACACGCCCATCCTGGGCTACCGCGTGGGCACGTGCAACCGCCTGCGCCTCTGGAAGGCCGAGGCCGTGGAGTCGTTCGACTTTGACGCGTTCAACCACGGCGATTACTACCGCGCCGTCGAGGACAAGATGTTCTCCGAGAACATCACCAAGGTCCTGTACCCCAACGACGAGCATTGCGCCGGCAAGGAACTGCGGCTCGAACAGCAGTTCTTCTTCGTCACCTGCTCGCTGCAGGATATGATCCGCGTGCACCTGGCCCTGGGCCGGCCGTTGAACCAGTTTCACAAACATTGGGCCATTCAGCTCAACGACACCCACCCGGCCGTGGCGATCCCCGAGCTGATGCGCCTGCTCGTCGACGAGCACCGCATGGACTGGGATAGCGCCTGGGAGGTCACACG
This sequence comes from uncultured Pirellulales bacterium, assembly GCA_964415045.1. GTDB lineage: Bacteria > Planctomycetota > Phycisphaerae > Sedimentisphaerales > Anaerobacaceae > CAYPZL01. The sequence continues at coordinate 8,282 of CAYPZL010000168.1, forward strand.
CAACACGTGCGCCTACACCAACCATACGCTCATGCCCGAGGCGCTGGAGATGTGGCCCGTGCAGCTCTTCGGGCGCCTGCTGCCGCGACACCTCCAGATCATCTACGCCATCAACCATCGCTTCCTCCAGGACGTGCGAGCCCGCTTTCCCCACGACGAGGCGCGCGTCAGTCGAATGTCCCTCATCGACGAGGGCAGCGACCGCTCCGTGCGCATGGCCCACCTGGCCGCCGTGGGCAGCCACCGCGTCAACGGCGTGGCCGCCCTGCACTCGGATCTCCTGCAGAAGTACGTGATGCGCGACTTCGCCGAGATGTGGCCGGCCAAGTTCTGCAACATCACCAACGGCGTCACGCCCCGGCGTTTCGTCGCCGTGAGCAACCCGCCGCTGGAGCAGTTGCTCAACGACCACATCGGCGAAGGCTGGCTCTGCGATCTGGAACGGCTGACCGGGCTCGAACCGCTGGCCGACGACACCGACTTTCAGGGCAAGTGGCGCGACGTCAAGCACACCGCCAAGCGCCGCCTGGCCGACCTTATCGAGCAGCGCACCGGTGTCGTCGTGGACCCGACTTCGCTCTTCGACATCCAGGCCAAGCGTATCCACGAATACAAGCGCCAGCACCTGAACGTGCTGCACATCCTCACGCTGTACCTCCAGCTCAAGCACGGCCGGCAGACCGACATTCCGCCCCGCACGTTCATCTTCGGCGGCAAGGCCGCCCCGGGCTACGCGCTGGCGAAGTTCATCATCAAGCTAATCAACTCGGTGGGCGATCTGGTCAACAACGATCCGGATGTGGCCGACCGCCTCCGCGTCGTCTTCTTCCCCGACTTCAACGTCAAGAACGCCCAGCCCGTATACCCGGCCGCCGACCTCTCCGAGCAAATCTCCATGGCCGGAAAGGAGGCCTCCGGGACCGGTAACATGAAGTTCTCCCTCAACGGCGCGCTGACCATCGGCACCCTCGACGGCGCCAACGTCGAGATTCGCGAGGAGGTCGGAGAAGACAACTTCTTCCTCTTCGGCCTCACCGCCGAGCAGGCCCGCGACCGCAAGGCCCACGGTTACCGCCCGCGAGAGGTCTACGAGCAAAACGGAGCTCTCCGCGAGGTGCTCGATTTCATCGCTTCCGGCGCTCTGGCCGGCGGAGACGCGAGCCTTTTCCATCCGCTCGTGGACAATCTTCTCGAGAGCGACCCGTTCCTGGTCCTGGCCGACTACCAGTCCTATGTGGACTGCCAGACGCAGGTCAGCGCCCTCTGGCGCGACCCGGAGGCGTGGACGCGCAAATCGATCCTCAACGTCGCCCGCATGGGCAAATTCTCCTCCGACCGCTCCATTCGCGATTACTGCGAGAAGGTCTGGCAGGTCGAGCCGGTCCCCGTGGCCATGGAGGCCATCGAGCCCTGCCCCGCCAAGGCCGGCAGTTTCGCTGAAGCAACCCCGGCCCCGGAGCAGGACGAAGACGCCAAGACGAAAAGTTGAGGAAATCATCACAACAAATCAAAGACCAACACCGTGCTACTCCTCGCCACAGGGCGATAATCCCGCACTGGCTTCGGCGGCGCGTCAGTACCCCATTTCGCAAGTCTTGCGACCATCGCGGAAAGGCGATTGGGTATCGGCCGGGAACCTTGAGGCAGGAGCTATATGGTTTCCGCGCGTGTCCGGCTGGGTGAGGACTACGGCGGGAAGCGCCGGGGGAATTCCACGGGCCGATGCATGACGCCGCTCGGGCTGTCGTCGATTGCGCGAACGAGAGCGGCGCCGGTCTTCTGAATGGCGCCGGCTCCGCCGTTGTCCCGGCAGAATGCAGGCGGCGTCCTGAATATGCCCCGGAACACTTGACTTGCGGCAAAAGTATTGGCATAATGAGTTTATTGGGCCATCGGTTCCTGTTCCGAAAACGCTGATGTTGGGCCGCTGATCACGGTCGATTGATCGGGCAGACAAGAGGAGCCTGCGCGGCAAATCAGGACGCGACTCGATTGTTGCTTTCGTGCGAGCTTCATGAAAGCTGCCGTCAGGAAGGAGCGGCGACCGGGAAAGGGTGCAACGGAGGTCCACATCTTCAACATCGCAGGCGTCAGATGAGTGCTGTCGGCAACCTTCATGAAATAGTCCGGCCACGGACGAAACGGCGTCATGTTCGGCGTCTGTGAAACGCTTCCACGTGTGAAGGCGTGTACTGGCGCGTAGCCAAGACACTGTATTCCCGATGCTACGTCGTTTTTGAAAAGGAGGACGATCATGTGCAAGACGCTTATTCTCCCTGTGGTTGTGGCGCTGGCGCTGGTTGCAGGTTCCGCCCGGGCGGATCTGGTGGGCCACTGGACGTTCGATGAGGGGCAGGGCACAACCGCGTACGACTCAAGCGGCAACGACCATCATGGCACGCTTCAAGGCGACCCACAGTGGGTCACCGGGTACATCGGCGGTGCGCTGGAGTTAGACGGAACCGGCGATTACGTTGAAGTACCCGATGATGAGAGCTTGCACCTGTGGGAGACATTCACGTTAGCCGCGTGGATCTATCAGTTGGAGTCGCGCAGTAGTCGAATCATAGACAAAATCGGTGCAGGTACGGCAAACGGTCCCCATCTGGATACCCACCCCGGGACGAGATTGAGGTGTTGTGCCGGCACTTGTATTTCTACCACGGAAGACCACACGCTGGAAGAGTGGCATCACGTAGCGGTCACTTTTGACGAAGGAGATGTGAAAATCTACCTGGACGGGGCCGTGGCGGCCGAAGGAAGCGCTCCCTCGCCTTTGGCCGGCAATAGCCTGCCTTTACGAATAGGAGCTGCCAGCGATGGAGGGAGTCTCTTCCACGGCATCATCGACGATGTGCGGGTTTACAACCATGCCCTGACAGAAACCGAGATAGGCGCGGCTATGGCAGGGGAGGCGGTCCCGTTCGCATTCGGACCGAGCCCCGGGAACGGAAGCATGGTCGGGCAGACCTCGGTCACACTTCAGTGGCGAGCGGGCGATTTCGCGGTCTCGCACGACGTGTATTTCGGCGAGAGCTTCGATGACGTCAATCAAGCCACACCCGAAAGCGATGTCTTTCAGGGCAATCAGACGGGGACGGAGTTGGCCCTGCCCGATCTCACCCCCGGCGCCACTTATTACTGGCGGGTCGACGAGGTCAACGACGCCAATGCGGCCAGCCCGTGGAGAGGCACTGTCTGGAGCTTTTGGATTCAACCGGCCACGGCCTGGAATCCCGCTCCCGCCGACGGCGTCGAATTCGTGGACCCGGAAGGCGAGCTGACGTGGCAGCCCGGCATAGGGACGCTGTTCCACACGGTCTACCTCGGCGCGAGCTTCGACGAGGTGGACGAGGCCATCGCGGGCGGTTTCATGATCGCCGATGCGGCATACAATCCCGGCCCCCTTGAATTAGACACAACGTATTACTGGCGGGTCGACGAGTTCACGATGACCGGCACGGTCAAAGGCGAGGTATGGAGCTTCCGGACGATGCCGGAGATACCAGTGAGCGACCCGAATCTGGCCCTCTGGTACAGGCTCGACGAAGCGCAGGGCAGCAGGGCCATAGACTGGTCCGGACACGGCAACCACGCCGGCATCACGGGCGAACCTCTGTGGACACAAGACGGCTATGACTGGGCCGCCCTTCAACTTGGGGGCAGGAACTACCTGACCGTCCCCAACAGCGACCAAATGAAACTGACCGGCAGCGGCGCCTACTCCGTGGCCCTTCATATCAAGCTGGAGAACACACAGCAGCAGGCGATCTTCTATCACGGGTTGGGCTGCTCCACGTGGGCCAGTTGGTTCCTCGGTGTCGCCGGCGGCGAGCCCGGTATCGCGACCGTGCCCGACAGCTTCGTTTTCGGGGTCCGTGAGGCCAACGGCGCCGACTACGTCAGTGTTTCGGCACCCGCCAGGGCCGGCGCCTGGGTCCACGTGGCTGCGACCTACGACGGCAGCATGCTGAGGCTCTACATTGACGGCCAGGAAATGAACGTCGCGGCGGTTCCGTTGCCGTGGGACAGCGACGAGGATCTGTATATCGGCGCCGATCCCGGCTGCGGCGGGCGCGTGTACTGTACCGCCTCGATCGACGATCTGCGCATTTACGACCGGGCTCTGACCGCAGAAGAGATTACGCAGATCATGCGGGTGAACCTGTCTCTGGCCTGGGATCCCCAGCCGGCTCGGGGGGCAATCGTGGATGTCCGCGACGCAACGGCGCTGAGCTGGCAAGCCGGCGATGCAGCGGCTTCTCACGACGTCTATTTCGGGCAAGACAGGGACGCGGTGGTAACGGCCGACAACGATGCGCCCGAGTTCCGGGGCAACCAGCCGGGAACCAGTTTCCCGCTGGCCGGTCTGGTCGCGCTGGGCGGTGGCGACTACTACTGGCGCATCGACGAGGTCGAGGCCGACGGGACCGTGCAGACCGGTTACGTCTGGAAATTCATGATACCGGATTATCTGGTCGTGGATGACTTCGAGAGCTACAGCAATGAGGTCGGTTCCCGCGTCTTCGAGAAAT
>CAYPZL010000169.1:0-12601 GCA_964415045.1 uncultured Pirellulales bacterium
AGTACTACAACGGCGAGTTCATTGTCACCGACCAGTGGGATGACAATGACCACGGAACCATTGGCGCCGTTGACCTCTACGGAGCCGGAGCCTCGTCGATCTACTACGACGATCTGAGCCTGGCGCCGTATGAAGAACCAGCAGGATTGTGATCGCCGGTCACGACCTGGCATTTAACGAGCTCTCGAACCGTCGCCGTCATCGGTGACGGTTCGAGAGCTATTGGCAATGTCGTCGGAACACTCCCGCATTCTCAGATACAAGCGTTTATCAGTGAAAAGGCAAGGAGACGACGATGGGTAGAAGACTATTGCATTTCATCTTCATTCTGGTTGTATTGTTTCCGGTGGCGCATGCTTCTGCCGATCTGATTGCCCACTGGAAGTTTGACAACAACGGTAATGACGAGATCGGCAGCCTCACCTGGACTCTCAACAATGGAGCGACGTTCTCGACCGACCGCAAGGAAGGCAGCCATTCGCTACTGTGCGACGGTGTCGATGACCACGCCCACCACACCCCGCCCGACGGTTCGGCTACACGCGCGGCCTTCTCGACGCATACGGTCACGCTATGGTTCAAAGCCGATACGGTGAGCGGGACCCAGGTGATATTCGACGAAGGCGGCAGCACGAACGGTCTGGCGATTCGGATCAATGACGGGTTCCTTGAGACCGCTGCGCAGAACAGCCAGGTCATTTTCACCACATCCACGCCCTTTAGCAGCACCGACTGGACGCATGTGGCGGTAACGTTTGAAGACGGGCTGCTCAAGCTGTTCGTCGACGGTGTCGAACAGGCTTCTGTCACGGCCAGCTTCACCACGGTCTCGGCCCATAGCAACGCCGCAGGCATCGGTGCCCGTCGCAGCCAGGACGCCTTCGACAACACCGCCACCGGCGATTACTTCGGCGGCCTGATCGACGACGTGCAAATCTACAGCGAGGCCCTCCCGTTGGAGGAGATCCTGGACATTCTCGCGGGGCGGCCCAAGGCCCGCAATCCGGAACCGGCGGACGGGACGCTGGGCGTGACCACTCCGCTGTTTAGCTGGACGCCCGGAAGCTTCGCCGTGTTCCACGATATTTATCTGGACACATCGCCCGAACTGGGACCGGAGGATCTGATCGCGCCGCGCTGGATGGCTCCGGTGTACTGGTACGCGGCCGGCCTGGAGCCCGGCACGACCTATTACTGGAAGGTCGATGAGATCGACCCGGACGGGACGGTCCATCCGGGTCGCGTCTGGACCTTCACCTACTCGCCGAACGAGGCGTGGATGCCTCAGCCGGCCGACGGCGTCCCGTACGTCGATCCCAACACGACGCTTACCTGGATCGCGGGGCTCACCGGTCTCTCGCACGATGTGTACCTCGGCACCGATGAGGCCGCCGTGACCGACGGCGCCGACGATGTGTTCAAGGGCAACACGTACGAGACGAGTTTCGTCACCGGCGATCTGGAAGCCGAGACAACGTACTACTGGCGTATCGATGAGGTCGATACCGGTGGCAACAAGGTCACCGGCGAGGTCTGGAGCTTCACGACGTTGCCCGAGATTCCCATCACGGACCCCAACTTCGTCGTCTGGTGGAAAGCGGACGAGGGGATCGGATCGAGAGTGATCGACTGGTCGGGTCATGGCAACCACGGCACCTTCAACGGCGAGCCGCAATGGGTGGAAGGCTTCGACGGTGCGGCCCTGAATTTCGACGGTGGTACCCAGAGTGCGGTCTACTATTTCAACGACGTGACCTGGTCGGCCTACACGATGGCCGTTTGGGCAAAGGCGGATGTGCTGTGGCAATCCAATAACAGCTCCATCTGCGCCACGTACGCCACCACCGCCGGCGGTTTCCAGTTCTCCTTTGACGCCGCGAACAACTACCAGTACCACGCGGATGTCGACTATATCATGGGTCCGGCTTCGCTGGGTTGGGTCCATCTTGCCGTGACGTATAACGGTGTCAACGCCACGGCGTACTACAACGGCGATCCCGTCGGGACGTTCGTCCCGGCCGCGGACGATCTGGCCTGGAACAAGTTCGCCATCGGCGTCAACAGAGCCGAGGACAACTGGTTTGACGGTTCGGTCGATGACTTTCGCGTGTACAACCGCGAGCTGAGCTTCGAGGAGATCCAGTTGGTCATGCGTATCGATCCGCTGCGGGCCTGGAAGCCTCAGCCCGTCGACGGCGCCGTTACGGACGTCAGGACGACTCTTCCCCTGACCTGGCTGGCCGGAGACAGCGCCTCGCAGCACGATGTGTACCTCGGGACGGACAAGGCGGCGGTCGCGGTCGCCGATGCCACCGATACCTCGGGCATCTACCGCGGTCGGCTCGGCGCGACCAGCTACACGCCGGCCGAGGGCATCGAATGGGGCCGGCAGTACTTCTGGCGCGTCGATGAGATCAACACCGACGGCAGCGTCACGACCGGAGGCGTTTGGGGCTTCACCGTGGCCGATTACCTGATCGTCGACGACTTCGAGAGCTACACCAACGACATTGGCCGGCGCGTCTTCGAGGTCTGGATCGATGGGATTGGCTTCACACAGCCCGATCCCGGCAATTTGGGCAACGGCACCGGCTCGGCGGTCGGACACGATGTCTGGAGCCTGGACAGCCCGTATCTGGACGGCGACATCATGGAAACCTCCGACGTCTTCAGCGGCGCGCAGGCGATGCCCTTGTACTACAACAACACGGCGCTGCCGTACTACAGCGAGGCCGAACGCACGTGGACGCCGCCCCAGGATTGGACGTTCAACGATGTCAACACGCTCGTGGTGTACTTCAAGGGCGCCCCGGTCGGTTTTGCTGAGACCTCTCCCGGTAGCATCACCATCAGCGGCGCCGGCGCGGATATCTGGGGCACCACCGACGAGTTCACCTTCGCCCACAAGCCGCTGACCGGCGACTGCACGGCGATCGCGCGCATTGACAGTCTGATCGATACGAACGCGGCGGCGAAAGCCGGTTTGATGATTCGCGAGAGCCTCGATCCCGCTTCACGCTTTGCGATGGCTCATATGACCGGCAGCAACGGCTTCCGGTTCACCACCAGGCTGACCAACGGCGGCAGCGCCGCCAACGACGGCGGCCAGGCCAGCGCCGAGCAGAACGCCGCGGTCGAGCCGCTCTGGATGAAGCTGGAGCGAACGGGCAACGAGTTCAACGCCTATTACTCCACCGACCCGGCTGTCGCCGGGTGGACGCCGTCGCCCTCGAATCCTCAGACGGTCGTCATGGGTGGCACGATCTACGTCGGCCTGGCGGTGACCAGCCACAGTTCGGGCAACCCGACGACGGCGGAGTTCTCCGGCGTCGAGATCACCGGCGCCTCCGGCGTATGGACGTTCTCGGAGATCGGTGTGGATCATTTCCTCAACTCGGCGGCGAACCTGTATGTGACGGTCGAGGACACGGCCGGCCGCTCCGGAAGCGTGCTTCATCCGGACGGCACCGACGCCGTGCTCAGCACTGAGTGGCGGCCCTGGGTGGTCGACCTGAGCGAGTTCGTTTCGGCCGGTGTGGACCTCCGGACGATCAGGACGATGGCCATCGGCGTGGGCGCCCCGGCGAATCCGCAGCCCGACGGCAGCGGCATGCTCCTGATCGACGACATTCGGATCATGCAGGGAGCCCCGGAAGAGCCCAATGACGTGCCATAGTCAGGCCTGGTTTTGCCCGGCTTGGCGCGTCTTCTGCGTACAAGGGCCGGTGGCACCGGCGAGCCCCGCTGGAGCCACCGGCCTTCTTTCTTTTTCGTCGTACGGCCCGCTTCCTGTCAGCCGCCGTCAGAATTCTGTCTTTGCGGAGAAGTCGCCCGCCTCCCAGGGTTTCGCTGACGGTGTCTCTTCGGCCGGCGACGAGAGATGCGGTTGTGAGGTGTCGAGGGATGGAGGGGCTTCGCCCGAGAAGGACGCCTGCAGGTAGGTGGTCAGGTTGATCCGGCGGTTGCGCAGACCGAGCTTGCGCCGAATGTTCTCCCGGTGCCGGCGCACCGTCGCGGCCGAGATGCAGCGAAGCTGAGCGATTTCCTTGGTCGAAAGCCCATTGCGGATCATGGTGCTGATCGCGATCTCCACCGGCGTCAGTTGCATGTGCTCTTTCGACATCTGCGTGAGGAAGGGGGACGCGATCTCCTGGAGGCTCTGGCGCAGGAGCGTCACGTAGGAGCGCTGCCGGCCCGTGACTTCGAGCTCCAGCTCGAAGACGATCGGCATGATGATCTTCTGGATGTTTGCGAGGATGGATGCCTTGATCTGGCGTTTTTCCTCTTCGAGCCGCGACAGCACGGCGCGCAGGGCGATGTTCGCTTCCTGAAGCGCCTGATGTTCCTGCTGGATGGCCCGGTGGGCGAGGCGCAGATCGGCCTCCGCTTTCATGTGCATCAGGACGCTGCCGACGCGCTCGGCCACGGCCCGGAGCAGAGCGTACTCCTCTTTGAGAAAGGGGCCCGTCGCGGCCGTGGGGATGACCTTGCGATAGAAGACCTCCACCACGCCCACAGGCTGCCCGTCGGTCATGATCTCCGAGGCCATACGCCACCGGGTTTCGGAGAACCGTCCCGTGACGTAGTCCCTGTTGTTATGGCGAATCCGCGCGCAGGCGTGCTCGGGAAACTGCCAGCTCTTCGGGAGGCAGTCGGCGACGCTCTGCAGAAAGCGGTCCGGGGCGTGAAAGTGCATCTCCTGAAGCGTGGCGATGGTGTAGAGGCAATCCAACTCCTTGATCCGTTCGCGCAGAGCCGTTTCGAGTTCCGATTGCGACTGACTTTTAGGGCCGGCCGGTTCCAGCGCAGCAAGGCGGCCGCGCAGTGCCTCCACTTCCTGGAGCAACTCGGCCCGGGTCGGCATTTTGGCCATCGGTAGTCCCCAACAAATACACACGGATTTCCATCACTGCCGCAATTATCTGTATGGTATTAGTGAATTCGTTAATCTGCAAGTGTCTTCCGGGTTTTTTCGCAAATCGTTATAAGTGTTTGTGCGGTAGTTGTTTACATGGAATTGCTTTTAGGAGGAGCTCGTGTCTATTCGCATAAATGTGCGCGAAATATGGGTATAGAGTGTGCTTAACGATACGCACTACGAATGGGCTATACGTACGCGATATGCTCGCACCAGGATGTTGCTCACGCTCTGCTAAAATCGCCGATGGTTGGAGTGTCGTTGGCCCCTGGCTGTAGTCGGTATCGGCGGCGTTGCCGTCTGCCGGCAATGTAGGAGATCCCTGTGATTGGTCAAGAGAAAGAAAAGGTGCCGTCGGCGGGAATACCGCTGGAAGAACCCAACATTCTGCCGTTTACTCCGCTGAAAGAGATCGAGCATCTGCTGAAGGTCTCCGGCTCGGTCTGCGAAGATGCCAACAAGGTGTGGGCGGAAATCTGGGGCGAGCTCAAATGCATGGCGACGGGAGGCGGCATGGTCGTCCCGGAGGCGGCAGAAGGCTTCGTCCCCAGTTGTGGGTGGCCGGAGTTTCTGGAGAAGGTGTGGTTGTTGAAACACTATCTGGACTCCATCCAGCGAATTTGTGCGAGAAAGCACTGAGCAGTGACTACGAAGAATCGCGCTTGAGTCCACCGGGGCTCCGGATGCGGAAACGCAGGGGCCGTTGAATTCAGAGAGAAAGGTACGAGGAAAAGAATGTCTATTTCATTGTCCAGCGATGTACAGGATCAGTCGGCAATCGAACCTCTGGTTGACGCGTTCATGGCGCGCGTTGTCGAGCAATCTCCGGGCGAAACGGAATTTCACCAGGCGGTCCACGAGGTTGCTCGCACAGTCATGCCGGTGGTGCAGGCGAACCGGGCCTATCGGGACGCCCGGGTGCTGGATCGGCTGGTCGTGCCCGAGAGCGTCATCATGTTCCGGGTGGTATGGGCCGACGACAACGGCAAGGTGCACGTGAACCGCGGCTACCGGGTGCGGATGAGCAGTCTCATCGGCCCTTACAAGGGCGGGTTGCGGTTTCATCCGTCCGTGAATCTGGGCGTGCTGAAGTTTCTGGCGTTCGAGCAGGTTTTCAAGAACAGTCTGACGACGCTGCCTCTGGGCGGCGCCAAGGGCGGCTCCGATTTCGACCCGAAGGGCCGCAGTGACGCCGAGGTCATGCGTTTCTGTCAGGCGTTCATGTGCGATCTGTTCCACCACATCGGGCCGGACACCGATGTCCCTGCAGGCGACATCGGCGTCGGAGCGCGAGAGATCGGCTATCTGTTCGGTCAATATCGTCGTCTGAGCGGCCGTTTTCACGGGGCGATGACGGGCAAAAGCCCGAATTCCGGCGGCTCGGCGCTTCGGCCCGAGGCCACCGGGTACGGCTCGGTGTATTTCGCCAACGAAATGCTGGCCACCCGGGGCGAGAGCGTCGAGGGCAAGACGGCCACGGTCTCCGGGGCCGGCAACGTGGCGCAATTTACGGTCCAGAAACTCAACGCGCTCGGCGCGAAGGTCGTGACGCTCTCGGATTCGGGCGGCACCGTCGTCGATCCGAACGGGATTGACGACGAGAAGCTCGCCTGGGTGCAGGAGCTGAAGAATGTTCGACGCGGCCGCATCAGCGAATACGCCGACCACTTCGAAGGGGTCCAGTACCTGCCCGGCAAGCGGCCCTGGAGCATTCCCTGCGACCTGGCTTTCCCCAGCGCCACACAGAACGAGATCAGCGAAGACGACGCCAGAGAGCTGGTGCAGAACGGTTGCTACTGCGTCTGCGAGGGTGCGAACATGCCGAGCTGCCCGGAGGCGGTCGAGGTCTTCCAGAAGGCCGAGATTCTCTATGGCCCCGGCAAAGCGGCCAACGCCGGCGGGGTGGCCGTCTCGGGTCTGGAGATGAACCAGAACGCCGGCTGCATGCGGCGCTCGCGCGAGGCGGTGGACGAGCAGTTGCACGGCATCATGCGTTCGATCCACGCCAACTGCGTCAAGTACGGCCGGGAAAACGGCTCCTACGTGGACTACGTGCGCGGGGCCAACATTGCCGGATTCATCAAGGTCGCCGACGCCATGCTTCAGCAGGGATACGTGTAGCGGGGGCGAGCGCGTCGCTTGCGGCTGGCAGATTTTTTTGGGCATTGGGTGTTGCAGGGGGGGACGTGAGATTTGGCGGTCTCAATGGAGGCCCGGGACGTTTGGCGTTCATCGGCCGGCCAAATCCGCCCCCCTTCACACCTTTTTCTGCGGCGCGGGCTGAGGCAGCCGCAATGAGTGGCGTCGTCCTGAAGTTGTCGGCCTGAGCGAGGGTTATGGCAGCTTTCCGAGGAGGGACTTCATCGCTGCCGTCACGGCCGACGGGTAGTTTTCTCTGTCGCGAACGTGGAAGATGAAGCGGTTCGCGGAATTTCGATCGAGACGCCACGTTGTCACGCCTTCATCACTACAGGTCACGCTGATCGGCTCGAAGGCGAACACGGCGCCGGCCTTGGCCTTGTCGCGCGGCAGGATCGTGCCGTCGGCGGCCACCGTTGAGCCGGCGCAGTGGAGAAAGCCCCCGGTGCACCACATGTGTCGGTCCTTCCCGCTGAACTGTGCCAGCAGTTGAGTGTCCGGCTCCTGCTCCAGATACCGCAGCCAGTGGTGGTCGAGGCGGCGGTCGAACATGTAGAGGAAGAAGTTCTGCGTTTGGTTCGAGAGGCCGGGCAGTATCTCGCTTTGACGGAACGCGTAGTGCGTGCCGTACCCTTGTTTCTCGGGCTGGTCCTTGGGCACATCTCCTTCGAAGCAGGGCATCCAGTAGAGGGGGCAGGGCAGATCGAAGATAGCGGCGTAGGCGGCTTTGCCAAGCGTGACGTTGTATTCGAGCTTGGCGCCGGAGACGCCGGTGCCGGCGTTGAGATAAATCGCCGCGCATTTGCGGGCGAAGAGGTCGGGCGCCTTCTTTCCGGCGACAGCAACGTCCCGGCAGCAGCCGGTGATGTGAATGACCACGGGCCGCTCCGCTCGTTGCAGCACGTCCAGTACCGTTCGCACACCCTGGTGGTCGGAGGCCGAGGCGTAGGGCTGGACGTCGTCGCGTGACTTCATGGGATGTGGAGAGCCTGCCGCGACGGGGACGGCCAGGCCCGTGATGCGGTTCATCCGGGCGATCGCCGCGACGTCGGGATTGCGGTCCTTCAGCCGGGCCGGCGGGTAGTCGATCACGACCGCCCGAAGGTCAATCTCGCCCGCATAGGCCAGGGCGAACACGCACGCTAAGTCCCAGTGATCGTCCGGGTCCACGTGCGGGCGATGAAGGTCGGTTACGTGAATCACCGGGACCGGCGCGTCATCTGCGCCGGCAGTGACGGCGGCTCCGAACGGGAGCAAACCGAGAGCAACCAGCGCGATCCATGGAACCGCTTTACGTTGACTTTTCATCGTCGCTTTCTCCCATCTCCACGCGTCCCATCGACGGTGCCGTGACAGGCGGGGCGACGTCGATGCAGGCGGCCGTCAAAGGCAATCACTTCTTGCTATCCGTTCCTGTCGCGCACCATAATAGGGCAAAAGCCGAGAGCGCTCAACGGTTCTCGGCCCGGACGATTCTCAGGAGGTAGACGGATGCAGGTACTTTCGCGACGGCAGTTTACCCGTCAGTCTTTCTTGAGCGATATGACGGGCAGCGTGATGTGCGAGGGGTGTTCGGAGTTGAGGTAGATCGTGTTGGTCGCGACTTGCGTCTTGTCGTCAGTGCCCGAAGGGCGGCCTGTGTTCGGGTTGGGTTCGAAGCGTGGCGCGTTGCTGGAGGAAATGGCGACGCGGACGCGGTGCCCCGGGCTGATAACCAGGCTGGTCGACCAGAGATCGATCTCCATCTCGTAGATCTTCCCCGGCTCCATGGGCTCGTATTTCTCCATGGAGTTGCGGTGGCCGGCGCGGATGATGCCGTCGAGGACGATCATGCTGCGCCCGTCCGGATAGACGTCGCAGAGCTTGGCCGTGAAGTCCGTGTCCGGGGCCGTCGAGGAGGCCCACAGCTTGACCTTGACCGGTCCCGTGATCTCCACCCGGTGCCTCAGGGGCGGGGAGGTGAACAGTAGCACGTCCTTGCGGCCCTCCACGGGACGCTGATCGCGGGGGCCTTTGGAGATCGTGAGGTTGGCCCCGCCGATGGTGGGGACGGGGTCCTTCGGGTCGTACTCGAACGAGAGCGATCCGAACAGCTCCTGGGGCGGGCTCAGTCGCAGCTTGTTGTCCGTATGAAAATGGATCTTCCGGGGGGTAGCCGGAACGGGCCAGTCGTCGGCGGTTCGCCACTGGTTGCCCGGCGTCTCGGGGTCGTTTGGATCGCCCATCACGAAGTACTGCACCACGGGGATTTTCTCGATTCCCTTGCCGTCGTTTTTCATCCAGAGGTCGAACCAGTTCCACATGTTCGCTGCCGCCGGATGGCCGGTGTTGGGAAAGACGAGGTCTTCGGAGCGGCCGTGCCCGTACGGTTCCATCACGAGCCGGCACTTGCCGCGCGCGCCGGTGTCGCCTTGCTTGTTGATCGTCAGGAAGCTATTAATCGTTCCGGCGGTGAAGATGTCGTACCAGCCGCCCAAGAACATCGTCGGGACATTCACGCGCTTCGCCATGCGCTCGGGGTCCATGGCCTTCCAGAAGTCGTCATAGTTCGGATGGGCGCGAATCAGCTCGAGGTTCTTGGGATCGAACTTGTTGCCGTTGAGCCAGTTCTCCAGCAGGCTCTTTCGGAACGCTCCTCCCTGGTAGGCGGACTGATGGTACATGCTTGAAAACGCGACGCCGACGTAGCAGCAGACCAAATGGGGCGGGCGGCTCGGGGCCATCATGTTCAGCGCGATGCCCAGGGCGCTGATACCGAAGCCGCCGACCCTTCCGTTGGACCACGCCTGCTTGGCGATCCACTCCACGGTATCGTAGCCGTCTTGATGCTCGTTCCAGCCGCCGTGCACGAAAACGGGCCAGTCGTCGCCTTCGGAGTCGAACCGGCCGCGGAAGTCCTGGACGACCAGGGCGTAGCCGTGCTGGTGGGCGCCGGAGGCGAAGCCGGCGGCGGCGCCTTTGCCGTACGGGGTCCGAATCAGGATCGTCGGCCACGGACCGTCGCCATCGGGGAGATAGACGTAGGTGGCAAGCTTGACGTTGTCTCGCATGGGGACCATGACCGTTTCCGTGGTTCCCGCCGGGCACAGCGAAGGTGCGAACACCGCCATGGCGGCCAGTACGGCGACGTGCGTTGCGAATCTCATCAAAGACCTCCATTCGCCTGATACAGCAGTATTCATATGCCCGGCCGAAGCCCGGGTGGCTGCCATTGTAAGGACTCCGGCGCCACAGTGCAATGCCGGGATATTCTTACAGACACGTCGAAGGCGCGGTTTCCCTGGAGTTTTGTAATAAGGCGTTGCGGCCGGCCGTCTACTGTATTATCCTCGGCGTCGCGCGTCGGCGGCTGCGGCGGCGTGTGGCACGAGAAGAAAGGCCGTTTCCCGCCGAACCGGGCGCTCATTTTGAGTGTATAGAAGGCGAAGATTTTATACGGTTCTGGAAGTGTCTGTTTCGTAACGGCTTAGGTGATCAATCGCAGCGAATCCGGGCGGGGGGACAATGGAAAGGACGATGGCCCATGCAGAATCTCAAGAGAACCCTGATTATTTGTCTGGCTCTTCTGACGATGGTTTCGGCGGCCCGCGCCGCCGATTGGCCGCAATTTCGCGGTCCCGACCGTGACGGGACGTCACCGGAGACCGGCCTGCTGAAACAATGGCCGGCCGAAGGCCCGAAGGAAATCTGGTCCTATGACGGCCTGGGCGAGGGCTACTCGTCCGCCGCCGTCGCCGACGGCATCGTCTATACCTGCGGCATGATCGACAAAGAAGGCCATCTGTTCGCCTTCGATCTGAACGGCAACCTCAAGTACAAGGTCAAGTACGGTCCCGAGTGGACCAAATCGGGCAACTACCCCGGCGCCCGCACCACTCCGACCATCGACGGCGACCGTCTCTATCTCATGAGCGGCCAGGGTCGCATCGCCTGCTACAACGCCAAGACGGGCGAGCCCGTCTGGCACGTGGACACGTTCGACGAATTCGGCGGCCGCAACATTCGCTGGGGCATTTCCGAATCCGTCCTCATCGACGGCGACAAAGCCATCTGCACCCCCGGCGGCAGGGACGCCACCGTCGTGGCCCTGAACAAGATGACCGGCGAGACCCTCTGGACGAGCAAGGGGCTCAGCGAGATGTCGGCCTATTGTTCGCCGATGGTCGTCGAAAGGGGACCGAATCGCCTCATCTTGACGATGGTGGAGAAATCCATCGCCGGCCTCGACGCCGCCACGGGCAAGGTCTATTGGACCGTGCCGCACAAAGTGAGCTACGATATCCAGGCCGTCAGTCCGCTCTACAAGGACGGCGTGATGTTCGTCACCAACGGGTACCGAAAGGGCAGCCACGGCTTCGCCCTCTCGCCCGACGGCGCCGGCATCGAGAAGAAATGGTCGGAGAAGTCGCTCGACGTCCACCATGGCGGCGTCGTCCTGGTCGACGGCGACATTCACGGCGCCAGCACGCGGGGGCAGTGGATCTGCCTGGAGCTGGCGACCGGCAAGGTCAAGTTCTCCGAGAAGCTGGTCGGCAAAGGCTCGGTGATCTACGTCGACGGCATGCTCTACGGCTACGGCGAGAAGGGCCAGGCCGGACTGATCGAAATCACCCCCGCCGGCTACAAGCTCGTCAGCTCCTTCCGCGTCACCAAGGGCGGCGGACCCCACTGGGCCCACCCGGCTATCAGCGACGGACGCCTCTACCTCCGCCACGGCCAAGTCCTCATGGCCTACGACATCAAAGCCAAATAGATTGTATCGGGGACCCGAGAGCGACTCAGATAAGCGGGGCTTACGGTTGTACAGCCCGGTTGTAGACGCGGACGTCGTCGATCAGGCCGCAGAAGAAGGTGTCGGGTGTCATATTCTTGCCGCAGCCGATCTTTATGTCGCCGGTGCAATCTGCCAGGGGAACATCCGTGTCTTCGGCGACGAGAACGTCGTCCACATGGAGCCTGCGATGCGAGCCGTCCCAGGTGAAGCCGATGCGGTGCCAGTCGCCCTCGCCAATGATCGCGTCTGAATACAACACTTTGCTCAGCCGACCGCCGCTCTTCAGTTCGGTCATGAGAGCACCCGTAGCCGGGTCGAACATCAGCCAGTTGGTGCCTGCCTGTTGTGAAATGATCGTCTGACCGGGGGCGCCGCCTTTGACCCAGGCGAGCACACTGAGGGGGCCCTCTTTGGGATTGAGGACGAAATCGGCCACAGCGAAGGTTGCCCCGTCGAGCTCCAGTGCCCCGTCTATTATACCGCCGGCAGGCTGCCAGAGAGGAGAGCCCGTCAGCGTCGCATCGTGGCCGCCGGCACTGTCGTAGGCGGTCATGCCCTCGATCTCGTCCAGCTTCCAATGGGCGAGCAGGGCGGGGTCGGGGATCTCCTGGCCCCAATAGGCCATCAGGGCCTCCAGATCCACGGCATCTACGATGCCATCACCAAAAAGTGGTGGGGCGATGTCAAACAGCGGATCGTTCTGGCGCCAGTGTTCAGTGTCCTTTCGGCGCGGGTGAAAAATCTGAGTTTTTGATGGCGGTTTGGGTTTG
>CAYPZL010000170.1:0-12512 GCA_964415045.1 uncultured Pirellulales bacterium
GACTCCTGGTGGCCGCATGAAAACCAATACAAAAATCAGTCAACTTGAGTATTTGAGCTATTGGCTAAGCTTGGAGAAAGGAGAAGTACCATGGATCTGTCGAAAGTCTGCAAAGTTGCCTCCACCGTCTGTGTATTGATCGTACTCATGTCCCTGTGTTCCGGGCCCGTCTGGGGTTCGCCCTACGACGTCAACAAATACTGGTATTCCATCCCGGCCGGTCTGGACACCGACATCTCCGACTCGCTCATGTGCTGGGCGGCCACCGGCTCGAATGTCCTGACCTACACCGGCTGGGGCATCGACGACACCACAGGGTCCGACCCCTACGATCGCGAGTACGACGTTTATCACGAATTCCTCGCGAATTACGCCAACGAACGTGGCAACGGCACCAAAGCGTACAACGCCTATTTCGACTGGCATTATCCCAGCTCTACGCCCACGGTAGTCCAGCTCTACCCCGACCCGGCCGCACCCGATGACTTCCGGACGGAGATGTTCAATCTCGTAGACCAGAACTATGGTCTTTACCTGTCGATCAACATGGGACACGCCATCACCATGTGGGATTACGATATCACACCCGGCGGCTACACCATCACCGTCAGCGACTCCGACGACGCCGTCAACGGCACCCAGACCTACGAGATCGTCGAAAGCGGCGGGTACTGGTGTCTCCAGGATTTCTACGGCTCCGACTACTGGTACATTCGCCGCGTGGACGCCTTGCGGCAGCGCTTTCTGCAGATCAACACGGACCTCCAGTATCTTCAAGCGAAGCTCACGCTCGCCCCATGGACCCAGGTGGACACTCCGCTTTATACGCTCTACCGCTACAGCCCCATCGGCGTGAACCTCGAGATGTATGAAGGTCCCTACTCGCTGACGCCCATCCCCGAGCCGTCCGTAGCCATGCTCGTTCTGACCGGCCTGGCCACGTTGCGCGGAGCGGTCAGAAAGCGAAGGACAGAATAGCAGCCCACCTTCCAGCCGGTCTGTCCCGACGGTGACGATGGATGCCAATGACGGCCAGGAATGACTGGGCACGTGCGTGCTCCCCAACCAAGAAGGTGACCGAACCTCCCGAGAGGCCTGGGGTGATTCCGGCCAGTCGGCAATACACGGTAGAGCTGAACCAGCTTGCGTTGGCGTACGCTTGCTTTGACAAAACCGCCTCCTCAGGCTTTCTCAAGAGCACCCAAAGAATTCGACATTCAGCAGATGAGCCAGGCTCGTAAACCGAAATCTCGATTCCTCACGGGCTCGTCGCGTTACCAGAGCAAGCTCGGTCCGTGTGTGGTTCTCCATTTCAGGGCATGGCCTCCACGTCCGCTGCTCTGTTCGGCCGACTGCCGGTCCCTTCGAGTGGGTCCCCGTCACCGGGGCCCGCGTCGGGCATTACCCCGACTACGCCTCTACTACGAGCCGGTCCGACTTTGACGGCTCAGGAGGGTCACGGATGGGGCATTGCCGGTCGGGGGGACTGTTCCATGCCGGCGCCGAGGTAGAAGCCCGGCTGGGTCGGCTGGTTGTACGCGACGTTCTGCCAGGCAACGCTGAGGCGGTACACCGGGTCGTGCATCAGGGTCGGGAGCCGGCGGTCGGTCGGGATCGTCGTGGTGAAGATGCGCAGCTCCCGCCCGTCGCTCGTCCTCCAGATCACCTCTTCGCGCCAATCGCCCAGGATATCGGCGCAGAGACACGGATTGGCCTTGGTCCCATTGTTCCGGACGCAATCGTAGTCGTGGGCCGAGAGCAGGCGCGTCGCGGTCCCGTTCTCGTAGTCCCACTTGTCGATGGTCGTACCGTCGAGGATTTCGCGGAGCACGTCGCCGTCCCACCAAACGCCCATGTTGCACGATCGGGGCTTGGTGTCGGAGATTCTCTGGCCTTTGCAGTTGTACAGGCCGTCCAGGCCCCGGCCGGAGGCCCAGCACTCGTAGCCGCGGTGACGGGGGTCGATATCCAGGGCCACGCCCCGCCCCACGTCAGGCGATTCCAGGCCCCATATCACCTGCCCGGTCGCGGCGTCGCGGAGATTGGCGCCGTAGGGATGCTTGGGCCGCTCGTGGATGGCCCACACTTCCAGTCCCGGCCGGTCCGGGTCGATGTCGGACATGTGCATGGCGTCGCCGTGGCCCAGACCCGTGGAGTAGAGCCCCGTCCCGTCATCATCGATCGCGCAAGCTCCGTAGACGATCTCGTCCCGGCCGTCGCCGTCCACGTCGCCGACGCTGATATTGTGGTTGCCCTGGCCGGCGTAATTCTGCTTGCCGTCGTCGCTGTCGAAGGTCCAGACGCGCGTGAGGCGCCCGTCCCGGAAATTCCACGCTGCCAGCACGGTGCGCGTGTAGTAGCCCCGGCACATGACCAGGGTGGGCCGTTTCCCGTCGAGATACGCAACGCAGGCCAGGAACCGGTCCACGCGGTTGCCGTAGTCGTCACCCCAGTCGGCCACGTTGCCCCGGGGCGGGACATAGGCCGTCGTGACAAGCTCGGCGCCGGTTTGGCCTTCAAAGACGGTGAGAAACTCGGGGCCGTCCAGGACATAGCCTCGGGCGTTGCGGTAATCGGCGTCGGGATCGCCGATCGCGCGCCCCGTGCCGTCGACGGTTCCGTCGGCCGTCTTGCAGGCCACCTCGGCGCGGCCGTCACCGTCGAGGTCGTACACCATGAACTGGGTGTAGTGTGCCCCTTCCCGGATGTTCCGGCCCAAATTGATCCGCCAGAGGAAGGTGCCGTCCAGCTTGTACGCTTCCAGGATGGGCGGATCGGTGGGCCCGCCGCGTGAGTTGTCCCGGCCCCGGCCCGCCTGGTGCAGGACGATCTCATATTCTCCGTCGCCGTCCAGGTCGCCGGCGGAGGCGTCGTTGGGCGCGTACCCCTCGGGCGTTTGCAGAGGCACCGACAGGTAGGGCTGCGCGGGTGCATTCGCCGGCAGCGTGAACGAAGCGGACGCCTGTTGCTCCCTGCCTCCAACCACCGGCCTGACGAAATACGAATGGCTCCGGCCCGGTTCGGCCGTGGAATCGACGTAATTGGTGCCGGCGGTGATGGGTGTGCTGTCCAGCTTCACCGCTGATCCGCCGTCGGAGGCGCGGTAGAGGTTGAAGGCGATCTCGTCCGGGTCCGTGCCCAGCATGCGCCATCCGACGTATACTTCGCCGTCGGCGCGACGGACGGCGACCACGCCGCGCCCCAGAGGCTCCATCTGCCGCGATGCCCGGGCCTCAGCGGCAAACAACAGGCCCGTAAGCGCAAGCAACAACACCGTGCACGGCCTTCTCATGTCGCGCTCTTTCTCTGGTCAGAGTTCTCCGGTACGCCCGGTTGGACTGCGCTATACGACCTGTGCCTCGAAGCCGCAGAGCTGGCAGAAGTCGCGGACCTGCTCTTTGTAGTCGCCGTAGAAGAAGATCTGATGGAAGCCGGGGAAGCTCAGGACTTCCTGGCCGCCGTCGAATTTGACCTTGACCGAGACGACGCATCCGCCGCCGGGCGGCACTTCCATATTGTCTATCACGGTGCCGGCCGAAACGAGCACGGTCGAGGGCTTCGTGGCGTTGCCGGGCAAGAGGTCGATGCTGGTGACGCGTTGTCCCTTGCGCCAGATGGCTCTCGGCACGGCGTCCCGGTTTCCGTGATGATGCTTGATATCGAACGGCTCGGGCGGTGCATCGTAGCCGTTGAGGCGGGTCGGGCACGAGCAGTGGGCGCCGATGATCGAATCGTCGGCGGTGTCGGCCACCGGGTCCTGCTGAAAGCCGGGCCGGTCGAACAGGTAGTGCGTCATGACCAGCGAGGCGACCGCGCCGGTGTCCGCTTCGCAGGCAGCCGGGATGCCGTCGTCGTTCATCCGCGACCACGCGATGCAGGGCAGGCTCACGTCGATCTTGCCCAGCGCCCCCAGGCAGTCCATCGTAATGGCGTCGCCGCCTTCGCGTTCGAGGAGCCGGCCGGCGACGTGGTAGCTCTTGAGCCCGTTGATGACGTCCTGACGCGTCGCGTCGATACGCTTGCGAGCCCGGCGCATGTAGCTGTCGGCCATCGCGAGAATCTCTTCGCTGTCGGGCGTGCGCCGGTATTCCTCGATGAAATCGCCGGCGGGGATGTAACGCAGCGTAATGCCGGTATCGGCCAGCGGCACATCTCTGCGGTTGTTGCCGCGCAGAACGACGCAGCGGGCGCTGCGCATTTTGGCCCTCGCAGAGAGCATCTTCATGCCGTAGGCCGCCTGGCCGAAATCGTTGGTCGAATACACCACGCAGCCGGGCGTGTCGGCCATGTTGATCGTGTTCGTGGTGAAGGAGGTCCCCAGCGGGCTGAAGATGATCGAAGGAATCTCGCTCTTGGCCACGCGCCGGGCGGTCGGCCAGGAGTGCTGCTGGCGATCCAGCATGACGAGCATCAGGCCGTCGGTCTTGTCCGCCTCGGCCTGAGCCAGCCAGGCTTGCCCTTCTTCCAGGCTGTAAATGGGCTCGGGTCGCAGCTCGAGCTTCGCTCCAAGCTGTGCGGCCGTCTCGGCCATCTTTCCGGCGTACATCGTTCGCGCGGCCTCCCCGTCATAGACCGCCCCGGGCCACCACATCCCGTATTCCTCCTTGCGGCGTACGAAAGCGGCGCGAATCGTCGGCGTGCACTGCGACGCCGGACCGCACGGGCGGATCGGCTTGCCCACGATCTTCTGATTTGAAAAGGAGTTGCAGCCAGCCAACAACGACGAGCCGGCCAGAAACGCCGTCGAACCCTTGATAAACGCCCGCCGACTCACCGAACAATCGCCGTGACAATGCAATGGACACCGTCCAGAACCCATAACAACCTCCCGTCAAGAAACAACTCGAACTCACCGGACCGGCGGCGGGCCAACTCGCACACCATCTGCGGCCCGAAGCGACAGAGGCCATACTACGTGGAGCAGAGCCCGGATTCAAGTCTTTCAACAGGGTCCCCGTCGCAGAGACGTTGGGAGGAAGAAGAGACGAGCAAGGGAAAGTCCCTGATGCGGGATGCTTCACTTAACATCGCGCTTGACGGGCCAGAAGACCCAGTCTCCGTTGTTGGCCCACATGCGGGGTCGGCCGTTGCTGGTTGTGCCGAGACGACCGCCGTCATCTTTGTGGTTTTCGCCCCAACTGTAAAGGAGAAAGCCGTCGGTGGTTTGTCGGTAGGTCAGCGGTCCGGCGCCGAAGGGGTCCTGCGGGACGTCCGGCAGCAGACCGGCCTGGACCACCTCCGCCAGATCGGCGGGATAGCGTCCCTTTTCGCCTTCATAGCGCAAGATAGCGAGGATAGCGAGCGTCGCGGCCTCATTGGTCCTGAGGCGCCACACCTGCTGCACAACCCGCTCATAGGCCGGCGCGGTCAAACCGAGCAGCAGGTTCTCTGCCGGTATGTGCGTCTGTGCGTCCAGCCCCAGGCCTTTCGCATTCGGCGGTCTCTCGAACGTTTGCTGAGCCTCTTTGAAGTACTGCTCTACCATAGCCACGACTTCGCGGCGATCGGGGTAGTCGAACCGCAGGATTCCGAGGAGGTTCCCGGTCCAGCCCCCCGCCGCATAGGGCATTCCTCCGCCCAGAGCGTGGCCTCCTCCTTCTCCGTCGTCCGTGAACGTCCTCTGGATGCGGTCGTACCAGAGGACCTTCTCGCTCTCCAGGTCGATGACGCGTCGATCCGCGTCGAAATCCGACATCATCCGGCTCTGGATGCGTTCGAGGACCGGCAGCGGAACGGTGTATCGCCCCAGAACATCGCGTAGGCGACCGGTGCCGAGGGCTTCAATGGCAATGCCCACCAACTGCTCCATCAGAAGACCTTTCGCCTGCAGGTGTCGGCCGAAGCCCTGAATCACAAGGCAGTCATCCAGGGCTTCATCGAGCCTGCCGCGCTCGGCGACGTAGTCAATCCGATCCCGCAACGCGAAAACAACCCGCCGATATCCCGCAAATTCTCGGAAGGAATCACCGAGAAAACTCGGATCGGCCAAATCCGGCCGGGCGGCATCGTAGAGGGGCCAGTACCGCTCCACGCCGGCCCCGCGCCGGAGCATGTCAAAGGCCGGACCGTTCTGCGCGAGCCACTCCGAAAGCAACGCCTGCTCCGCTTCGTTGCAGTCGCGCACCTTCCAGCCCGGCGCGGCCATCATGCCCTCAAGCCCCTGCGACGGCTTTACG
This sequence comes from uncultured Pirellulales bacterium, assembly GCA_964415045.1. Lineage (GTDB taxonomy): Bacteria > Planctomycetota > Phycisphaerae > Sedimentisphaerales > Anaerobacaceae > CAYPZL01. The sequence continues at coordinate 6,177 of CAYPZL010000170.1, forward strand.
TAAAGCTCGACCGCCTTGTCGTAGTAAACCCTGGCGTTCTCGACCTCCCCGGCCTGCGGACGCCAGCGCTCGCTCATCCATTGCACGTAGTTGACCCGGATCGTCGGCCGGCCGAGAATCAGCGGCAGCGTGCACAGCACCAAGTAAAGAAAGATAACTCCCAGGCCCAGCGCGCCGCGCACCAGGATTTTGTGCCACAGCGGCCGGCAGCGCTTCTTTGCCCGACGGCACAGGATCGCCAACAACTTGGCGTCGCCGAATCCCTCCACCATTTTCTGAGCTTTCTGCTCCTTCTCGGCGGCATTGGCACAGTCTTTCAGTTCATCGGTGAAATGCGCCGTCAGCTCGGCCTGCACCTCGTCTCTGGCTTTTCTGCGATACCGCATTCCACGAATCACCTGCCCGATGAACTCAGCCGCACATTTGGGCAGATCGGCCGAGCCGCCGTTGTCAGCTTGTCGCGCCATGATACGAACCTCCACTTGAGGCCCTGTCAAAATACCGCTTTCAGGGCGCCGCCGAAGACCAGATCCAATCCCTTCGTCAGCTCCTGGAGCTGCGCCTTCTGTTTGGTCAGCTCTTCTTTGCCCCGGCCGGTGATGGAGTAGTAGCGCCGGGGCCGCCCCGAGTCGCTCGCTTCCCATTTCGCGCTGACGAGCTTCTTGGCCTCCAGGTTGTACAGCAGCGGGTACAGCGTCCCCTTGCCCAGGGTCAGAATCTCGGCGCTGCGCTGCTCGATCGCCTGGCTCAGTTCGTAGCCGTACATCGGGCCCCGCGAGAGAATCTCCAGCACGACCACCGGGGCAACCCCCTTCAACAACTGGCTTTCAAATTTCATGGCAACCTCCAGGTTCCTCTGAACGACCTTGGTTATGTTATGCAAATTAGGTTATGCATACTATGCAATGTCACCTAAAAAATCGGCCCGATCCGAATATTTTTTGCCGACTGCACAGCCGCCCGGCGAGGCGCACGGAGAAACTCGGGGCCCCACACCGGTTGAGGCGGAGATTGACGGCCCTTGAATTCTCGGCCGCAGAGCGTAGAATAGACCACGGGCGCAGTGTCGGGGTGGCTGGTGTGCTCGAAAAGCCGGCCGCGATGCCTTCGCCGAATCCGGAGCAGTGGCCGAGCGGCTTAAGGCGACGGTCTTGAAAACCGTTGAACCGAAAGGTTCCGGGGGTTCGAATCCCTCCTGCTCCGTTGTGCGGCATTGGTCCGCCCGGGAAACGGGCGGCGGGTCAAAAGAATTTTCCCTCGAAAAATACGTATTTCCACGTATTGACAAAACGCGCCCGAATGGCCATGCTTGTATTGGAGTATGGAGAGACCGTGTGGGAAGGTCTCTTCGACACGTCTGAAGTTCTTCCCCGTTAGAGAGCGATTGGTGTGCGAATGCACGAATGAGGAGCACGACATGTGCTGTGATCGTATGCGAAACGGGGGCTGCCTTCTTGGCTCAGAGCTGCACGTCTGCATCTCGCGTCCGACCGGGGCAGTCTCGGTGTGGGTTTGGTCGGTTGGGTCCGTCGACGGACAAGGTGATAGAGCGAACATTTTGGAAACCGTTTCATCTTGAAGGGCTGCGAGAGTACGCGCAGCCCTTTATTTCTTTCCCCTCCTGCCAATACGCATCGAAAAGGCGCCTCGCTCGCGGAAGCCACCGGGCAGACCTGCGATAGCGGCACGACAACGCCTTCCATATCGGGCGTGCGGTGTGCCTGCCGTTTTGATCGAGCCAACTCCAAACTCCAGGCTCGGCACTGCAAACGACAGAGCCGCCGGCCCTCGGCGAAAACGCGCGAAAAAAAGATCCGGCGCGTTGCTCTCAAATCCCCATAATCACGGGCTTCTGCGCCCGGGAAGGGGCCGGCGCGAGGAAATCTCGCCTCCGACGGTCCGGAACGGGCCGGCGGCATTGACATTTCCGCGCAAATACGATAAACTCGGTACTAATCATAGATGTCTGAGGGTACGACTGGGGTGGTTACAGATTTCCTTTTACGTCTCGCGGTGTTGTTGTCCACGTACGATTACGTGAAGGCCTGCCTGGCACGTTTCATGCGGACCCAGGTGACGTAGGCTGCCACGTGCGTCCGTGCGGTTGAGTCTCGGCGACGACAACAATACGAAAGCGGACGGTCGAAAAACAATTGTTCGGGGTACAGCGCGTGCTGTTCGGCCCCGGTGGAGTGTGGGTGATAGAAACCAAAGTGGTGATGAATTTGGGGGATCGATGTATGAAGAAACTGCTGTTTGTACTGACGATTTGTGTGTTGAGCGTAACGTCCGCTTGGGCCAACCCGGCCCCGGACGGCAGCAGCCCGCATTTGGGCGACTGGCCAGAGGATGCGGCGCGCAGCACGCATCAATTCTGGGACTTTGACGGTCCCTACCACTATTTTGCTGAGGACCAGCAGCCGGGCACCGACGTCATGCCGCCTCTGTACATGGGTGCGTACGAGTACTCGTTCAGTCCGGCGACGGAGACGAACAACGAGGGCACGACCAACGCCTTCGTCCATGGCGTCCTCGCCGGTACGGAAGATGCCGCCGGCAACGTAGATCACTACATCGTGGCCGGTCAGGACGGTGTCATCGATGTCCTGCTGGAGATCAGCAACTTCACCGGTGGCGACTGGAAAGAGGGTTGGGTATACCTCGATTTTGACGGCGACCTGGCCGGCGTCAACGTGCTGGGCCACAGCTCGGTCGTTCATGAGAGCCAGCTCATCTGGAACAGCGGTCCTTCCGGCGTAGCCACCTTCGGGTTCAAGATCTGGCCGAATCCCGATAAGGAAGACATCTTCTTCTCGATCCTGCCTCTGGGGCAGATCGACCCGACGCAAGGCGGAACGAGCGACTTCGTTGCTCCGGCATTGCGCTCGATCCACGTCGATACGATCTGCAATACCATCCCGGCTCCGGGCGCCCTGTTGCTCGGCGGCCTGGGCACGGGCCTGGTCGGCTGGTTCCGCCGACGCAGAGCTCTGTAAGAAAAGGAACTCGGCGAAAATACGTCTCTTGGGGCTGCGACCACCAGATCGCAGCCCTTTTTCTTTGCCCCATAGGCCCCAAAACCGGCTTCTGAGGCCAAAAAGAGCGATTCCTGTACCAACACCTCTGTGCCGGGCCTGTGGTCCCCCTTGTCTTGCCTGCCTGGGAGGGGCCGAAGCGCAAAAATTTTTTTATTTTCCCTTCAACATTTTGACGCTGACAAACGCCTTCTAACCACTGGGCAGTTATCCGGCCGATATGGGCCGTTCCAGAGAAACAGATCGATCGTCCCACAGCCGGGCGACGACGCCAGAATTAGAAAGGACTGCGCGTGTAGAGGGCGAAAGATGAGATCAGCGGCACTACCTGGATAGACAGGCACCAGGGCGAGAAACCCAAAGTGAGGTGCCTGCCCCCGTCCGGGGCCAAGAGAGGGAGAGGAAGCGAGACTATGGCCCGTGGATCGGACGGTATAAGCGAGACTGCTCTATCATAGGGGCAGTCTCTCGGAAAGTCAATAGTGAAATTCTGCAATTGCCGATACGGCGATTTTCCCATGTTTCAGAGCCGGACCGCACGTCCCGGCGGCAACCCCGGCCCGACCGAACCCTAACATCCTACCTTACAAAGAGTTATAACCATATCTGCCGGCGTTCATCTCCGGAGTCCCCCTGTCACGGGATTGCCCGACCACGTGTGCCGTCACAAGCGATCGGGTCAAAATTCGCCGGCAGCCCTTTTTTTGCGAAATTCCGGCTACAACTGCGCAACCGTTTTCTTGCCCGTCCGAATGTTAGGCCGGAGCGGTCACTGCGCCGAATTTGTCCTTTTTTTCGCGCGCTCGAGGGACTTATGCGTCTATGTGAACGACGCGGCTGCCATCGCGGGCCTCGCAAAAGCCGTGCGGCAGGAACGCCGGACGTGAAAATAGGAATGATGGAAACGGTCTCAGAACACCGCGGGTCGTCAGGCCGTCTCAAGTCCGGCAGACCCCGCCATTGCACGTTGCCCGGGTTCTGATATGGTAAAGTCAACCGTGTGTGACAAACCGGCAGGTACGGCAAGGCCCGAGCGGCCCTCCGGGGCCGCAAACGCAGAAAGGTGCGTGTCCATGGATGCAATCGTGTTGCGAAACATCACCAAAACCTTCGGCAAGACGGTTGCGGTAGCCGATCTTTCGCTCGCCGTTCCCCGGGGCACTGTGTACGGTTTTATCGGCCCCAACGGCTCCGGAAAGACCACCACCCTGCGGATGATCATGAACATTCTTTACCCCGATCGCGGCGAGATTGAGATCTTCGGAGAGCCGCTGCACGGGGCCTGCACCGACCGGCTCGGATATATGCCGGAGGAGCGCGGCCTCTACAAGCGGATGAAGGTTCGCGAGGTTCTGCGGTTCTATGGGGAGCTCAAAAGCGGCCGAAACGTCAAAGAAGACGTCGATCAGTGGCTCCGGAAGCTGGACCTGAACGGCTGGGCCAACAAGAAGGTGGAAACGCTCAGCAAAGGGATGAGCCAGAAGGTGCAGTTTATCGCGACCGTCGTCTCCCAGCCCGAAATCGTCATCCTCGACGAGCCGTTTGCCGGGCTCGATCCGGTGAACGCCGAGGTCATCAAGGACGCCGTCCTCGAACTGCAGGCCCGGGGCACGACCGTGATTTTCAGCACGCATGACATGAACGTCGCCGAGAAAATGTGCGATTTCATTTTCATGATCTCCAAAGGCAGGAAGGTCCTGGACGGGACGCTCAACGCGATCCAGGACACGTATGGCAGCGACACCATTCGCCTCCGCACGGAGAAGGGGGTCGCGGCCCTGCACGATTTGCCGGGCGTCGAGCGAGTCAACGATTTCGGCCAGGTGCAGGAGCTGCGGATGGCCGCCGATTGCGATGCGCAGGACGTTCTGGCGGTCGTCATGTCGCGCACGCCCGTACGCAGCTTCGATATCGTCAAACCTTCGCTGCACGACATCTTCCTGAGAATCGCAGGTCCCCAGGCAAGGGAGGCGCACGATGCGCAAGACGCTTAGAATGGCCCGGCGCGAGTACAAGGCCGCGGTAAAGACCAAAGGTTTCATCATCGGCTTGATCCTGGCGCCGGTTTTCATGGGCGGGGGTCTGATCGCGTTCGCCGTCTTCAAGGACCGGGTGGACACGACCGACAAGACGGTGGCGGTGGTGGATCGCTCCGGCGTGGTCGCCGAGGCCCTGCTGGAGGCCGCCGAGCTTCGCAACAGCAAGGAAATCCACGACGAGGAAACGGGAAAGAAGATCAAACCCGCGTATTTCATCGAGGTCGTCGCACCCGACGAAACGGATCCGCAGGCCCAACGACTGCGGCTTTCCGACCGCGTGCGGCGTGGGGAGCTTCACGCCTTCCTGGAGATCGGCCCGGAGGTCGTGCACCCCGGCGAAGACGCAGAGGCGTCGCGCATCGCCTATCACGCCCGCAACGCCGCGATGGACGACGTGCGCCGCTGGATGGGCTGGCCGATCAACAATCAACTGCGTAAGCTCCGACTGGCGGACGCGGGCATCGACGAATCGCAGGTCAAGGACTTGTTCTTCTGGGCCAACGTGGAGGGACTCGGGCTCGTTTCCGTCGATCAGGCCAGCGGGACCATCCAGAAAGCCAAGCGTGCCAGTGAGATCGAAGCCATTGTGGTCCCGATCGTGATCATGATGCTTATGATGATGATGGTCATGATGAGCGTTCCCGGCATGCTTCACTCGGTGATGGAGGAAAAGACCCAGCGGATCGCCGAGGTGCTTCTGGGTTCGATCAAGCCGTTCGAGTTCATGATGGGCAAGCTGCTGGCCGGCATCGCCGTCTCGCTCACCAGCTCGGCGGTCTACTTAATCGGAGGAATCCTCTACATCAGGCACATGGGATTCGCCGAGTACATCCCCTATCACGTGCTGCCGTGGTTCTTCTGCTACATGCTGCTGGCCATCATCATGCTGGGGGCGATGGCGGCGGCGCTGGGCTCGACGTGCAGCGAGGCCAAGGACGCCCAATCCCTGACGTTCCCCGTGCTGATGCCCGCACTGATTCCCATGTTCATCTACTTTCCCGTCGTGAAGGAGCCGATGAGCCCGTTCGCCACGTGGATGTCGCTGGTGCCGCCCTTCACACCGCTGTTGATGTTGCTGCGACAGACCACACCGGCCGGCGTGCCCGTGTGGCAACCCGCCGTCGGGTTGATCGGCGTCATCGCATTCACCCTCCTGTTCGTCTGGGCGGGCGGACGCGTCTTCCGCGTGGCCATCCTCATGCAGGGAACGCCGCCCAGGCTGGGCAATATCATCCGCTGGGCCCTGCGCGGCTGACTCTATC
>CAYPZL010000171.1:0-12484 GCA_964415045.1 uncultured Pirellulales bacterium
CCCCAGCGCTACCCTATTTTAACAGGCGCGCGCGAATTTTTCCGAATCCGTATGAGAAGGTTCTTCCACGCGCGGCCCAGATCCTCCACTGCGCTTCGCTTCGTTCAGGCTGACAAACCACGCAAGGACTTTTCCTAATCCATATAATTGCTTGTGGGACAGCCAACGATTAGGCCGGGACGAGGCGCAGGGTCACGATTTCGTGGGGTCTGGTGTATAGCGTAAGCTCGTTGTCGCCGATCTCCAGTGGTTCGGTGGTCTCTTCGAGCAGATTGGTCTTACAGACCTCGCTTAGCTTGAAACCGGTTCGCAGGGTGACGTTGCCCCGCTGGCGCATGCTCTCGTACATTCGGACGATGATGCCGTTGCCGTCTTCGGCCTGCTTGACGGTCTCAATGACCATGCTTTCACTATCGACGCGTACCAGCGGTTCGATTTGCTCCCTTCGAGGGCCGGGGCTCGCAGGCTCGAATACGATCATCGGATCGTTGAGGGCATAGGCGGCGGCGATCGTTTCGCGGCCCCAGCGACCGGCGTGGGGCAGCAGGCTGTACGTGAAGGTATGCTGCCCCTGGTCGGCGGTCGGGTCGGGCATGGTCGGGCTGCGCAACAGCGTGATGCGAATCACGTTGTCTCTGACGTCGTGGCCGTACTTGCAGTCGTTGAGCAAGCTGACGCCGTAGTTGCCCTCGCTCAAGTCCACCCATTTCTGAGCGCATTGCTCGAAGCGGGCCCAGTCCCAGCTCGTGTTGCGATGGGTCGGGCGATGGACGTGGCCCCATTGAATCTCATGCGTCGCCTCGTTGGCGTGTATGGCCACGGGGAAGGCCGCCTTGAGCAGAATGTGTCTCTCTTGCCAGTCGATCTGCGTTTCGACGTCGAGCCGCCGACTGTCACGAGCCAGACGGATGTATTGCGTGTACTCGCTGCTGAGGATCTTTCGCTTGATCTCGATAGCGGCGCGCAGAGGCCCTTCCTCGACCACCCGCACCGACCGCGCCGGCTCGCTGGTCCACATCTTGTCGTCATAGAAGACGTCCACGTCCCACGCGTCCCAGTTGACGGGGCGGTCCTCGAAGGCCTGGAACTGGTTCGCCACGGCGCCGTCGCTGAGCACGTCCCTGTCGCATTCCTTGTCGTAGATGCGCACGATGTCGCCGTCGGCATTGAACTCCACCCGCAGCAAACCGTTCTCCAGTTGCGTAGGATGGGCTTCAGCCCATGCTGATGGTGACGTCGGGCCCTCGGGGCTGCATGGGCTGAAGCCCATCCTACCAGGCTCCGTCTGCGAATTCGCGGTCTCGATCGTCAGTGGGGTGATACTGAGCGGTTCGAGGGCGCCGGCATCGACCAGCGTCCCCGCCTCGATTGGCTGGGTGGGAAGGGCCCGTCCGTCAGGCCCGCAGAGTGACTCGCCGGCGGCCAGCGAGCCGTTCCACAACACCGGCTCGCTTCGCCCGAAGGCGATGGGATTGGCCAGGATGATCCGCCCCCCTGCCGCTCCGGCGATGCACGATAGCGCCCGGACCTTCACCTCCTCGGCAATCCGCCCGATGCGCTCGTACTGCTGGAGCGACTCGCTGTAGACCGCGCCGATGGACGAGCCGGGGATGATGTCGTGGAACTGGTTCAGACAGACAAGCTGCCATGCCTGCCGCAGTTCCGCGTGCGGGTACTGGAACCGCTCGTCCAGAACGCCCGCGACGCCGGCAAGCCATTCGGCGTCGTGGAGCATGAACTCGCTCTTGCGGTTCGCGCGCTTGTTGCGGCTCTGCGTGGTGTAGGTGCCGCGGTGATATTCGAGGTAAAGCTCGCCGTTCCAGGTCGGCAGCTTGTCGCCGGCGGATTGTTCGAGCTTGCGGAAGAAGTCGATGGCCCGGCCGTGCTTCGTTCTCGGCAATCCCGGAAAGTCCGCCATCTCGCGGATATTCTCCAGCATCTCCCGGGTGGGCCCGCCCCCGCCGTCACCGTAACCGAAGGCCGTCATCAAGTCGTTGTGCGTCTCCTTTTGCAGGAAGTTCGTCCAGGACTTGTGGATCTCTTCGGGAACGACCGTCCCGTTGTACGTCACGCCCTTGTCCCTGCCGGCTTCCGGCGTCGTGCCCAAGTGCGTCAAGACCTTCGTTCCGTCGATGCCCTGCCACCAAAAGCTATCGTACGGGAACCGGTTGTACTGGTTCCAGGACAGCTTGGTTGTATAGAAATAGCTCAGGCCTGCCTGCTCGATCAACTGGGGCAGGCAGTACGGATAACCGAAGACGTCGGGCAGCCAGAGAATCGGCGTCTCGGCCTCCGCGCCGAAATGCTCGGCAAAGAACGTCCGTCCCAGCAGGAACTGGCGGGCCAGGGATTCGGGCCCGCTGATATTGCAGTCGGCCTCGACCCACATGCCGCCGGTGATTTCCCAGCGTCCCTCGGCCGCCCTTTCCTTGATGCGTTCAAACAGCTCGGGGTAGTCCTGCCGCACGTAATCATACAACTGCGGCTGGCTCTGGGTGAACCGGTACCGCTCGAACTCCTCCATCAGGGCCAGCACGGTGTGGAAGGATCGCCCGCACTTGCGCCGCGTCTGCGCCAGAGGCCAGAGCCAGGCCACGTCGATGTGACTGTGGCCCACGGCGGTGACGTCCACGTCGAGACCCGCCCCGGCCCGGCGCAGCTCGGCCTCAAGCACCGCGTGAGCTTGGGGCACGCTCTGGTAAAAGGACTCACCCAGCGGCTCGCGCGTGTCCAACACCTTGAAGGCCTCGTCCAGAGCGTTGAGTATCCGTCCTTTGGCCGGCTGGTTGTCGTCGAGCACTTCTGCGGCGCCCAGGGCGACCCGGACCGTCGCGATGAAGGCTTGTGTCGCCGCATCGACTTGCACGACATGGCATTGTTCCATCAGCAGTTTCGCGGCGGGCGGGTCCTCGAAACAACCCCATCTGCCGGTGTAGCCATGCAAAGCCAGCACGTGCTCGTCGCCGTCGCAGCAATCGGTCGGTAAATAGATGAGGCGGTGGTACTTATCGCACCCGGCGACCGCCCGGCCGTCTACGTAGACGAGCGCTTCCGGATGGCAGAAGTCCCAGTTGTGGATTTCGCCCAGGTTCAGAACGACTCCCACGGGCCCGGCGTCGTCCCAGTCCTGTGGCACGCGAAATCGGCTGCGCAGCGTGAAGCTCGCATTCCACTGGCCCCAGTACGTCCCCGGCTCGACAACGGGCCATAGGCTATCGTCCATGTCGGACGCCACCGCGCCGGCCTCCTCGGGGCCGGCGTGCTCGAAATACCGGAAGGCCCCGAGCGGGACCCGCCGGCGGTACACCAGTGGCTCAATCAGCTTCAGACGCCCGGTGATTTTCTGCAGTGTCAATCGTCTTTGGTGTTCCATGTACACTCCCTTATGTCCGTCGCGCATTCCGGAGATTTGGTCTCCGGGCGCCGCCCGAGTCTAACGGAAAAGCTTTGACCGTTCAAAGGGATTCGCATAAGCTACGCCGCGATGCAATATGCCTCCGGATTACAGTCAAGAGGACCAGGAATGACGCAGAAACGAACCATCATCGGGCCCGGCCTGCCCAACATCCCATGGGAAGAGCGCCCGGACGACTGCAACCGTGTCATGTGGCGCTACAGCGGCAATCCCGTCATCGCCCGCGATCTGACGCCCACGTCCAACAGCATTTTCAACAGCGCCGTCGTGCCGTTCGAAGGCGCCTTCGCGGGCGTCTTCCGCTGCGACGACACGTGCCGCGAGATGCACATCCATGCCGGCCGCAGTCGCAACGGCTTCGATTTCGATATCGATCCCGAGCCGATCCGATTCGTCTGCGACGAGCCGGAGATCGCCGAGCACATCGAGGCGTACGACCCGCGCGTCTGCTGGCTGGAGGATCGCTACTACGTGACATGGTGCAACATCTACCACGGCCCGACCATCGGCATGGCGTACACGCACGATTTCCAGACGTTTCACCAGATGGAGAACGCCTTCCTGCCCTACAATCGCAACGGCGTGCTGTTCCCGCGCAAGATCGACGGCCGCTACGCCATGTTGAGCCGGCCCAGCGACACCGGGCACACTCCGTTCGGCGACATCTTCTACAGCGAGAGCCCCGACCTGTGTTTCTGGGGCCGGCACCGTTTCGTCATGGGGACCAAGGGAGGCTGGCAATCGAAGAAGGTCGGTCCCGGCCCGACTCCGATTGAGACGACGCAAGGGTGGCTGATGATCTATCACGGCGTGCTCAATAGCTGCAACGGGTTCGTCTACAGCATGGGTGCGGCCCTGCTGGACCTGGAGGAGCCGTGGAAGGTCATGTATCGAGCCAAGCCCTACATCCTCTCGCCCCAGATGCTGTACGAATGCGTGGGAGACGTGCCAAACGTGACTTTCCCCTGTGCGGCGCTGACGGACGCCGACACTGGGCGCATCGCCGTCTACTACGGCTGCGCCGACAGCGTCACGGGCATCGCCTTCGCCCAGGTTGACGAACTGATCGACTTCGTCAAGACCCACTCAGAGTTGTAGAGGGGGCCTGCGGACCATGACGCCGAGAGAGCTTGTCCTCAGGTCTCTGGAGTTCGACGGGCCGGCCCGCATCCCCCGGCAGATGTGGCTGCTGCCCTGGGCCACACAGCATCATGGCGATTGGGTCCGGTGCATCGAGAAAAGGTTCCCTAACGATCTCATTGGATGTCCCTACTTCTGTCGCCGGCCGGTTCCGGGACGCGGCGATCCCTATGCCGTGGGCACGTGCGTGGACGAATGGGGATGTACTTTCGTCAACCGGCAGGCGGGAATCATCGGCGAAGTCAAGCAACCCCTCGTCGCTTGCTGGGATGACATGGAAAAGGTTAGAGAACCCATCGAGGCGCTGACGGTGGATACCGGCGAAGTCGCCGCGTTCTGCCGGCAGACGGACCGGTTCGTCATGGCCCCCTGCTGCCCGCGGCCGTTCGAGCGGCTGCAGTTCCTACGCGGCACGGAGAACGCCATGACGGATTTGGCGTCGGGCGCACCCGGGCTGCGCGGCCTGCTCGACCGGATACACCGGTTCTATCTCAAGGAGGTTCGCTTGTGGTGCGGCACCGACGTCGATGGCGTCATGTTCATGGATGACTGGGGCACTCAAAGAGCGTTGCTGATCTCGCCGGCCATGTGGCGCGAGGCCTTCAAGCCCCTGTATCGCGACTACATCGATATGATCCACGCCGCCGGCAAGAAAGCGTTCATGCACTCGGACGGCTGGATCGTCGACATCATCGAAGACCTGATCGAGCTGGGACTCGATGCGTTGAACGCGCAGGTGTTTTGCATGGGACTGGAGCCGCTCGGCGTCCGCTTCGGGGGCCGGATTGCGTTCTGGGGAGAAATCGACCGGCAACATCTCTTGCCCAACGGATCGCGAGCGGAAGTGACGCAGGCCGTTCGACAGTTCAACGCCTGCTTCTATCACAATGGCGGCCTCATCGCCCAACTGGAATTCGGGCCGGGCGCGAACCCGGAAAACGTATACGCCGCATTCGAGGCATGGGACGCCTTTTCGGAACATGATTCTGCCGGATAGACCAGAGCCGGGCAGTGGAGGAAAAAGCCATGAACGAGATGACAAAGAGAACATGCATAGCAACAATCTTTTTCTGTGTGCTCGGCAGCCTGGTCGCGCAGGGGCAAATCGCGGTCACTGACACGACGGAGGAAATCATACTCCGCGAGGGATTGGCGATAGACGGCATCGGACGCTACGGGCGCAGCCCGGTGCATCAGGACGCCCTGGAAGCCCTGCTTCTGGCCGGCATGTGGAAGGAGCCTCAGGAGGGGGACACGCTGACAGACGCCGGTGGAGAGCAGCGAACGTGGCGCAAGGTCACGGCCGACGAACAGGGCTGGTTCTCCGGCCGGCGCGGACGCGGCGGCTACATCTACGTGCGCGTGGATTCGGACGCCGGACGCACGATGCTCCTGCACATGCGGGGCAACAGCATGGCCTACGTCAACGGTGTGCCGCGCGTGGGGAGCCGGTACCAATACAGGGACAAGGTGGAATCCTGGGAGCCGAGTTTCGACTACGTGCGGCTGCCCGTGCGGCTGAATAAGGGACGCAACGATCTTTTGTTCCAGCGCACCTGGCGCTCCCGCGGTCGTGTCAAGGCCAGGCTGTTGAAGCCCGAAGCGACGGTTCAGTTGAATCCCATCGATGTGACCCTGCCCGATCTGCTCGTGGGACAAAGGGCACGGACGGTCGGGGCCATCGTCGTAATCAACTCGTCCGACGTCGTTCAGAAAGACCTGTCCATCAGCGTGTCCTGGCCCAACGGCCAGAAGTCCATCGCCGAGGTCCCGATCATCCAGCCGCGCAGCGTGCGCAAGGTCGCGTTTCCCATCGACTGCCCCGACCGAGCCCTGAAAGAGACGGGCAAGAAAACGGTACAATTAGCCGTCTTTCGCAGAACCGCTGGTGGCTCTGCCGTCCTGGATCGGTGCAGCATCGACCTGAACGTCAAGAAGCCGAGCGAAACGCACAAACGCACCTTCGTCAGCAGTGTGGACGGAAGCGTGCAGTATTATGCGGTCAACCCGGGCATCAGCGCCTCGTCGCACTGGGTGGCGATCGAGGATCAACTGGAACACTTGAAGCTCAGCTCGGTCGCCCTTCGCCTCGACCCGGGACAGCGACGTTTCGTGGGCACGACAAAGAACGTCGCGCGTCTGAGCCTGGAGCTCGACGTCCTTCCGGGACCGGCTCCCTTCAACGTCCAGCTCGACGGCCAGCCGATCAAGGACATTGCCTACCCGTCCGAGCGGCGGCAGATATGGCTGACCCAACGCAGCGGCCGATGGCGTGTGACCGGCGTTCCCTCGAAGGCCATGAAAGGTCCCCACCGGTACGGGCCCTTCAAGGAGGCCTTCAACCACCGGATGGTCTTCGTTTACGGTACGGCCGGCAGTCTCGACGAGAATGCCTGGGCCCGCAGCAAGGCCCGCTTCGACGCCGAACAGTGGTGGTACCAGGGCAACGGCTCGATCGATATCATCGCCGACGTGGATTTCCGCCCTTCGGCCTATGCGGATCGCGGCGTCGTGTTATACGGGAACTCCGAGACGAACGCCGCCTGGCCCCGGCTGCTGAGGAACAGCCCGGTACAAGTCGGGCCCGACGCCGTGACGATCGGCGGCCGTCGCCTCGAGGGCGACGATCTGGCTTGCCTGTTCCTGCGGCCTCGAACCGATAGCGATGTGGCGTGCGTCGCCGTCGTCGGTGGCACGGGCCTGAAAGGGATGCAGTTGACCAATCGCCTGCAGTACATCTTCGCCGGGTGCAACTATCCCGATTGCGTCGTCATCGGCCCGGAGATGCTGACCGACGGCACCAAAGGCGTGCGCGCGGCCGGTGTGTTCGGCAGCGACTGGACCGTGGAGTCGGGATCCTTTGCCTGGAGTCAGGAGGCCGCGGCCACCGAGCCCGAGAAACTGCCGGCCTATATCGGCCCAGACCCGAGACCCTTCGTCATGCCGCGCGGCTACGTCTGCCAGCGAGCCACAGGTCCGATCACCATAGACGGGAAGATGGATGAGCTCTCGTGGGAGAAGGCGGCGTGGACCGAGTACCATCTGGATATCGAGGGGCAGATGCGGCCTGTGAAACCGCGATTCAACACGCGCAGCAAGATGCTCTGGGACGATGACTACTTCTACGTCGCGGCCTGGATGCAGGAGCCGCACGTCTGGGCGACGATCACGCAGAGGAACGCGGTCATTTTCAACGACAACGATTTCGAGGTCTTCATTGACCCCGACGGTGACAGCCACGCCTACTTCGAGTTCGAGGTCAACGCCCTCAACACCGTGTGGAACCTGTTCCTCGACAAGCCCTACAAGCACGGCGGCAACGCCGTCGTCCGGGAGATGCCGGGCCAGAAGAGCGCCGTCTTCGTCAAGGGAACCCTCAACGACCCAACCGATACCGATGAGTATTGGACGGTTGAAATCGCCTTCCCATGGAAGGGCATGGCCGAGCACGCGCAGTGCGCCTGCCCGCCAAAGGACGGCGATCAATGGCGGGTCGGTTTCTCGCGCGTCGAATGGGGCCACAGAATCGTTGACGGTAAGTACGTCCGCTCGCCTAACAAGGAAGAGAGAACGGACCACTGGCACGAGGACAACTGGATATGGTCGCCGCAGGGCGTGGTCAACATGCACCGACCCGAGACCTGGGGCTACGTGCAGTTTTCGACCGAGCCGGCCGGCGCCAGCGTCGAATTCGTGCCCGATCCCACGGCGCCCGCACGCTACCTCCTGCACAAGGTCCTCTATGCCCAGGAGCAATACCGCCTGACGCACAAACGGTATGCCCCCGCACTGGAGGCGCTCGGCCTGGATCAACTCGCAAACGAAACACTGGCCAAGCCCATCACGATGCGCACCACGAAAACCGGCTGGCAAGCCGTCGCCCACCTGGCTCGAAGGCATGGGAATGTCCGGACCGTCCATATCCGACAGGACGGCAAGGTCTGGACGCAGTGACACGGCTTACGATGTATTCATGTGGCCTCTTTTGTCATCCTGAACGAAGTGAAGGATGACAAACCGTGCAGAGATGAATGACAGATCCGCCTCATCAGCGGTTCGGATCATTCTGAGCGGCGCAGAGGCGCCGGTATTCATCCAGCATGATGCGGTAGCTCTCGGGCGGCATCCCTTTGAAGATGCAGTTCGACGTCGAGAAGATGTAGCGCTTGCCGAGGCCACCGTGCTTCATGCAGTACCGGACCGACTCGCGAATCCGCCTTTCGTCGGTGTCCTGGAGCAGGCCGCAGTGCACGTTGCCCATCAGGATCCAGTCGGGAAAGCGGGACCGGACCGCCTTGATGTCCATATGGCCCTGCGGGTCTACGGATTGATAGCCGTCCACGCCGGTCGAGTGGATCTGCTTCAGCAGCTCGTTGATGTTGCCGTCGGAGTGCAGCAGCGCCTTCTTGCCGAGATCGTGCACCGTTGCCACGATCTCCGTCAGGTACGGCGTCACGAACTCGGCAAAATGCGCGGGCGAGATGAAAGGCCCGCGGTTGAAGCCGAAGTCGTAGCACAGCATGAGGAAATCGGCACCGGCGTCCACCTGCCGCCGGATGCGTTCTTTGGCCTCGTCGCATTTGTGCCGACCTTCCTCGTGCATCTGCTCGGGGTGCTCGAACATCCTGACCACGAAATCCATCATCTCCTGTCCCGTGGGCATCCAGAAGACGCCGGCCCAGTCGTGCACGCGCAGAAGCGCCCTGTCTCCGATCGCTCTCTTGACCGCGCCGACGCCCTGCTCCGGCGGGTGCTCGTGGCTGAAGAACGCCGAGGCGTAACCTAACTCCTCCACCAGCCGCAGTTGCAGCTCGATGTGAAGTTTCAGCAGTGCATCGGCGCGGGCGGACTCGGAGGCATACGTTTTCGCTGCGGCCGCCTCCGCGTCCAGCCCGAACATCTCCTTGCCAAGTTGAAAGTCTATCTCGAAATGGGGCGGCCGGTCGGGAACGCCCCCCTGCAATATGAAATCCAGTCTATCCCTGTTGGTCACGAGTACGCACCTCCGTGAACCGATCTGATCCGGAGCTTGCGGATGAACGTCGTCTACCCATCATTCGGCGGAAGCTCTTCGCCCACGTTGTGGTGGTCCATCACGCGTCCGTCATCGGCCTCGTTCGCCTGGGCGGCGCCCAACCGGCGATACAGGTAGATGACGTCGCGCAGCCCGCCCACGATGAACCAGGCGGTCACGGCAATGGAACTGGCGAAGATGAACCAGGTCCAATAGTGCCAGAAGCCCAGCCAGGACTCCTTGGGGATTCCGCCGTCGCGCAGCAGGTGCCAGGCATTGCCGATTACGAACAGGACGAACCACGCCAGCGGCCAGCCCAGCGTGATTCCCGCGACGATCTTGTCCGAGGGGGTGAACTCCCGGGTCCAGCCGAGCTTCTCCAGGATGGTCCGGCCGTCCTTATAGGAAAGGGACGTCTCCCCCGCCACGGCGTACTTGCCCCGATGCAGCATCCGGTCCATGTTGAACGAGCGACGCCCCCCGAGAAGCGAGACGAGCAGGTACGAAAGCACGACGACCACGATGATCCAGAAGGACATTTCCTGTCCGGTCAGCTCGAAGATCGGCCGCAGCGCCGCTGCCAGTTGTTCGTTCTCGATCCCGGCCAGAAAACCGGCCCCGCGCTGCTGGATCCAGAACCCGACAATCGTCAGCACCAGACCCGCGATCATGCCCGTCCAGGCCGCCAAGGTGGTCCCCCGCTTCCAGTAAAGCCCGCCGATGATCGCGGCCCCGGCGCCGCTGACGAACATATTCGCAGACAGCGCGCAGAACATCTGGATCCGCTGGGTCTGCTGAAAGATCAGGCTGAAGATAAAGATGAACACCGCCACTGCGAAGATGGCCGCACGCAACAGCCACAGATGCTGGCTGGGCTTTAAGGGCTCCTTGCGGAACGGCAAAACCACGTCCTGCACGAACATGCTGCCCCACGAATGCAGATACGTATCGTGGGTGCTGATGAACGCCCCGAGCATGGCCGCACACATCAAACCCAGGAGCACCTTGGGGAAAACCAGCCCCATAAACAGTGGCGCCCTCGCCTGGCTCCGCATCGCCTCGATCCGCCTCTGGTCGTCCGGGTCGGCGGTGTCGCCCCGGCCCTCGAGGTCGGGCGGGACCACGGCGGCGATTCTGGCCTTCAGGTCGCCGGAATCGCTCGCAAAGTCCGAGTGGTGCATGTAGGTCCGCAGGCACAGCGGCAGCAGCAGCACGACCAGCATCAGGACGCGGTAACGCCAGTGAGCGAGCATCATCGCCATCTTGGACTCGTGCGGGCTCTTGGCCGAGCTGTAATAGCCCGCCGTCCCCTGCCACCCCATCGCGCAATAGAACATCACCACCACGCTGATCAGGTAGAACCAGATGTTGAAATTCTCCTCGCGCCCCATATCGAAGGGGTTGGTGAGCGACTTGCCGGGCTCGGCGGCGAGCAGTGTGCTGGAGACCTGGTCCCAACTGAACGTACAGAACAGGAAAACGATCACGACGATGAAGACGACGTAGGCGAACGATCCCTGGATGAAATCGGTCACCATCACGGCGATCTGGCCGCCTAAAAACGTAAACACCAGCGAAACCGACAACAGGAATACCATGATGAGGACGAAAGTGGATATCTGCCAGCCCATGACGGTTAGTGCGGCGGGCAGGCCGCAATACCAGATGAAGAAACGCGCCCCCACGGAAGGGAAGATGCCGAAGTTCACGATGCCCGCCAGAAACGCCACCAATCCCGCGAAGACCCGGAAGTTCCGGCTGTACCGCACCTCTAAAAACTGCGCCAGCGTCAGAGCCCGCGTCTGGCGAAAACGATAGAACACCCATCCGGTGATGCCCATGATAATCAGGACGGGGCCCTCCATGAACCCCCACCAGATGGCGTTGTACCCGACGTCGTGATACTGTTCGAGATAGCCGACCAGGGTGATCACGCCCATCATGGCCATGCTCATGGCGACCGAGAGCAGGTATCGACCGCCGCATCGCTGAGCGGCCAGAAAGGCCGCGACCGTCTTCGTGTGACGCCGCGTCGAAAGCGCCGCCACCAACAGGACGACCACCAGGGCCGCCACGATGGTCCAGTCGATCAAATGCATGTTCATGACGTCGGTCTGGTCTCCCTGAAAGAAAAAAGCCACTCGACACGTACGACATCACCCCGATACCCTCAAACCGTCCGCCACATTCTATCGCCCCCCGTCGAAAAAAACCAGCACGCCCCGGCCCCTTTTTCGCCGGCCGCCCGCTGTCCTCGCAGAGCTTGACATCTCCCCCCGTTTGTGAGAGGATATTCCTATCAGAGGCTTGAAACGGTGGGGAGCCGGCATGGCTGACGTCACGCGCATCTTGAACGCAATCGAGCGGGGGGACGCGAAGGCCACGGACGAACTCTTGCCGCTGGTTTATGAGGAACTCCGTCTCCTGGCCGCGCGGAAGCTCTCGCACGAGCCGCCCGGCCAGACGCTCCAGGCGACCGCGCTGGTGCACGAGGCCTACGTCCGGCTGGTGGGCGATGCGTCGCAGGGCTGGGCGAATCAGGGGCACTTCTTCGCAGCGGCGGCGGAGGCCATGCGGAGGATTCTCGTCGAAAATGCACGCCGCAAAAAACGCATCAGACACGGGGGGACGTTCCAACGCGTCGACCTGGAGGAGTCCATCGCCGCAAAGTCTGACGAGCGTCCCGGGGACGATCTCATCGCTCTTGACGAGGCCCTGGCAAGATTCGCCCGAAAGGACCAACTCAAAGCCGATCTCGTCAAACTCCGTTACTTCGCGGGACTGACCATACCGCAGGCCGCTCAAGCTCTCGGCATTTCCCATGCAACTGCAGAGAGACACTGGGTTTATGCACGCTGCTGGGGGTGCTCGCGTAGAATGGTGTGTTAATTCAAGGAATTCGACCAGTTTGTCCG
>CAYPZL010000172.1:0-12480 GCA_964415045.1 uncultured Pirellulales bacterium
ACCATTCTACGCGAGCACCCCTAAGCCTTATCGTAACTACTGCAACGACAGGAGGTTACATTGATTTACGTCGAATCTTTGTCAAAAACTTAACGATGTTTGAGGTTAGTAGTACAGTGAGCCGGGCCCCTCGAAACCGCCCGCATCGTGAACGTCATGTCACGGACGCCGGGTGTCTTTGGAGCGTTTGGCCTTTTGGGGGTCGTAGTCGGAATTGGGTGACATCGTTTGGGCGCCGACGTGGTGGCGCCAGAGCGCGAGCATGCGGCGCATCTGTTCGGCCTTGGCGGGCATCTGCGCCGCCAGGTTGTTTCGCTCGCCGATATCCTCTTTGAGATGGTACAGCTCGAGGCGGTTGCCGGGCCCGCGGATGCTCTCGTCGAACCATTCGATGAGCTTGTAGTCGCCGGCCCGGACCGCGCCGCCGGGCCCGATGCTGCTGCTGTGATAGTGCGGATAGTGCCAGTACAGGGCCGGCCGGCTCGGAGAACCCGTCTGTCTCAGCAGGCCCACGAGGCTGACGCCGTCGCTCGATTCGGCGCCGACGTCCGCCGCGCCCAGAATCTCGCGAAACGTGGGAAAGAAATCCGTGCTGATCACCGGCTCGCCACAGGTGGTGTGCGGTTGGACCACGCCGGGCCAGCGGACGATCAAGGGCACCCGGATGCCGCCTTCGTAGAGATTGGCCTTGCCGCTGCGCAGCGGGGTTTGCTTGGCGACGCTTTCCAGCCCCCCGTTGTCGGAGAAGAAGACGACGAGCGTCCTGTCGGCCAGCTTCAGCTCGTCGAGCTTGCGCAGAATCCGCCCGACGCTGGCATCCAGGTCCTCCAGCATCGCGGCGATGATGGCGTTGTTCTCGGCCTGGTCGGCGCCGGGCCGGTTCTTGTATTTCTCCACCAGGCGCGCCTTGCCCTTGAGCGGGTTGTGAATGCTGTTGTGCGCGACATAAAGGAAGAAGGGGCGGCCCCGGTTCGCTTCGAGAAACGCCAGCGACTTCTGCGTGATGGCCTCGACGTTGTGCGCGTCGTCTTCGGGATCGTGCCGGGACGAAGGCTTGTACGTCACGAGCGATTCATCGAAGCCTTGCCTGTCGGGATTGTAGGGCAAGCTCTGAGGCGGCTTCTTGGCGATGCTCAGATGCCACTTGCCGAAGCTGGCCGTGGCGTAGCCCCGACTTTTGAAAAGCTCCCCGAGAGTCACTTCCTCCAGGGGCAGGAACTTCTGCCAGTCGGGCTGTTTGAGCCGCTCGTGCGGGAAATTGCCCCCGGCGATGAAATCGGTCAGGTGCAGCCGCGCGGGGTATTTGCCCGTCATGATGCTCGCCCGCGTCGGCGAGCACACGGGACAGGCGGCGTAGGCGTCGGTGAACCGCATGCCCTGCGCCGCCAGCCGGTCGATGTGCGGCGTCCGGTAGAAACGGCTCCCGTAACAGCCGATCTGCGACCAGCCCAGGTCGTCGGCGAGGATAAACACGACATTCGGCCTGGAGGGGACTTCCTGCTTTCCCGCGTCCGCTCCCATCGCAACGGTACAGCCGCCCACAGAGGGAACCAGGCACGCCGCCGCGCCCAGGCCAATCGATTTGAGGAGATCCCGTCGACGCATTTGTCACTCCTTACGTTCATCCCAGAAATCTGCCCGCCGAAAAAGATACCCGATTTTCCCCAAGAAGGAAAGTCTGACAGCATGGGTTAAAGCCCATTCTCCATGCTCAAATAGCGAGAGGACGCCCGTGGACGAGCGTCCTCTCCACCAAACTGGGGTTATGGGTATCAGTTCGCCTTTTCAAAAGCGAAACTGTGCCCGTCGGCGTTGATTTGGATGGTGTCGCCGTCGTTGAACTTGCCGGCGAGCAGCTCCATGGCCAGCGGGTTTTCCAGGCGCTGCTGGATCGTCCGCTTGAGCGGGCGGGCCCCGTAGACCGGGTCGTGCCCTTCAGCCATGATCTGCTCGCGGGCGGCGTCGGTAAACTCAAGCTGAATCTTGCGATCCTTGAGCCGCTCGGCCAGGTAACCGAGCTGGATATCGACGATCCGCTTGAGATGGTCCTTGTTGAGCATGTGGAAGACGATCACCTCGTCAATCCGGTTGAGGAACTCGGGTTTGAAGACCTTCTTGAGAACGTCCTTGACGTGCGCCTCGATCTCCCAGTCCGCGCCTTGTTCTTCGGTGAGCTGCTGAATCTGCTGGCTGGCGATGTTGCTGGTCATAATGATGACGGTGTTCTTGAAGTCCACGGTGCGTCCCTTGCCGTCGGTGAGGCGGCCGTCATCGAAGACCTGTAGCATCACGTTGAACACGTCGGGATGGGCCTTCTCGATCTCGTCGAGCAGGATCACCGAGTAGGGCTTGCGGCGGACGGCCTCGGTGAGCCGGCCGCCCTCTTCGTAGCCGACGTAGCCCGGAGGGGCGCCGATGAGCCGGGCCACCGAGTGCGACTCCATGAACTCGCTCATGTCGATCCGCACCAAGGCGGCGGGGTCGTTGAACAGAAAATCCGCCAGCGCTTTGGAGAGTTCCGTCTTGCCGACGCCGGTCGGGCCGAGGAACAGGAAGGTCCCGATGGGCCGGTTCGGGTCGGACAGGCCGGAACGACTGCGACGCACCGCGTTGCACAACGCCGCGACCGCCTCGTCCTGGCCGACCACGCGCTGGCGAATCCGGTCTTCCATCTGCATCAACCGCTCCCGCTCGCCGGTGAGCAGCCGGGACACCGGAATCCCCGTCCATTTCGCGACGACCTGGGCGATGTGTTCGTCCGTCACCTCGTCCTGGATCATCTTGGCCTTTTCCGAGCGCGCCAGTTGTTCCTCTTTTTCCTGGAGCTCCTTCTTGAGATTGGCGATGGTCTCGTACTTGAGCCGGGCGGCCTGCTCCAGCTCGCCGCGACGCTGGGCCTCCTCGAACTGCATCTGGGCCTGCTCCATCTGCTGCTTCAGTTCCTTGATCTGGTCGATGCCGCCCTTCTCGCTCTCCCACTGCGCGGTCAGTTCCGCATCTTTCTCCTGCAAGTCGGACAACTGCTTTTCGGCTTTCTTGAGCCGCTGCTTGCTGGCCGGGTCGCTCTCCTTCTTGAGGGCCTCGCGCTCGATCTGGAGCTGCACGATCTTGCGGCGAATGCCGTCCAGCTCGGCCGGCAGCGAATCGTTTTCGATGCGCAGCTTGGAAGCGGCCTCGTCGATGAGGTCGATGGCTTTGTCGGGTAGCCATCGGTCGGTAATGTACCGGTTCGAGAGCGTCGCGGCTGCGACCAGCGCCGCGTCGGTGATGCGTACGCCGTGGTGGGCATCGTAGCGGTCCTTCAGGCCGCGTAGGATCGCGACCGTGTCCTCGACGCTCGGCGGGTCGATGACGATCGGCTGGAACCGCCGCTCCAGGGCGGCGTCCTTCTCGATGTGCTTGCGGTACTCGTCAATCGTTGTGGCTCCGATGCAACGCAGCTCGCCCCGGGCCAGCGAGGGCTTGAGAAGGTTGCCCGCGTCGACGGCGCCCTCGGCCTTGCCGGCGCCGACGACCGTGTGCAGCTCGTCGATGAAGAGGATGACCTGCCCGTCGGCGCCGATGACTTCCTTGAGGACGGCTTTGAGACGGTCCTCGAACTCGCCGCGGAACTTGGTGCCGGCGATCAGGGCGCCCATGTCCAGCGCGATGACCTTCTTGTTCTTCAGTCCGGCCGGCACGTCACCGGCGACGATCCGCTGGGCGAGCCCTTCGACGATGGCCGTCTTGCCGACCCCCGGCTCGCCGATGAGAACGGGGTTGTTCTTCGTACGCCGGTTGAGTACCTGCATGCAGCGGCGAATCTCCTCGTCCCGGCCGATCACCGGATCGAGCCTGCCCTGGCGAGCCATCTCCAGAAGATCGATGCCGTAGCGCTCCAGCGCCTTGTACTTCTCCTCCGGATTCTGGTCCGTGATCGTGGTGCCGCCCCGAATCTCTTTGAGGGCGTTTTCGATCTGCTCCGGCGTCACCGAGTTGACGCTCAGGACCTCCTTCGCGTCGCTCTGCACGCCGGCCAGCGACAGAAACAGGTGCTCGGCGCTGAGGTACTCATCGCCCATTTTGTCGGCGCGGTTCTGCGCATCGAGCACGACCTGGTTGAGGGCCGGATCGGGCATGAGCTGCCCCGTCGCGGTGCCCTGCGGGAGCCGGCCCAACTCGCTCTCGGTCATCTCCTGTATGCGATTTACGTTGGCGCCGATCTTCTTGAGCACCATGACCGCCACGCCCTCTGCGTCGTCGAGCAGCGCGCCGAGCAGGTGCAGCGGCGACAAAACCGTGTGCGACCGGGCCATCGCCGTCTGCTGAGCCGTCGCCAACGCCTCCTGGGCTTTCAATGTAAACTTGTCGAATTTCATCTGTTTCACCTCGTCTGCGCGGACACGCATCTCGTTTGGTCCGTATACACATCTCCTGGTGCAAACGGCGTGCCTAAACCCCGACCTTGCCATAAACACCTTCACGTAAAGGACTTACGGACTGGAGCCAACCGACGCGTCGTGCCAATATGGCAGATAGCGACAGCCAACGGCGGTTAGAACACAGCCGTGCAGAAGCATTCGAGAGCGTCCAGCAGGCGCCGGCGTTTCTCCTCGATCGGGAGAAACGGGGCCCGGCTGAGCTCGAGCTGCATCCAGGGGATCTCGCGGCAATGGGCTCGAATGATGTGCCCGCCCTCGAACGGCTCGTTGATGGATACATTCGCCACACAGTCGCGGACGTCATAGATCTGGCCCGCGCCCTCGTCGCTGTCCTCGACAATCTGCTGCGGGGTCAAGATACAGTAGGGGCGAGCCTGCTCGGGAACGTTTGTGCCCGCGTGCGGGACCGAGATCAGCAGGGGCAGCGTCATCGGTCGGGCCCTTCCGCCGAGCCGTCGCGACGGGGGTCGGCCACGCCCACAAACCGGTCCCCTTCGCGCATCACAAGCTGCACGCAGCCGAGATAGAAGGAATACGGATCCCGCTCGTCGATCTCAAAGCCGTGCCGCCGCAGGGCGTTGGGAATGTCGCTGCGCATGCGGGAGAGCTCCAGGGAGACGGTCCCGTCCACGCTGCGATGCTTGAGCGGAAAATGACTGACGATATTGAGCAGCTCGACCAGGGTCCTCCCGGCGCCGGGCGGCGGGAAGGTGACCAGACGCAGACCTTCATAGTGACTGCTCACCGGCCGGCGCTCGATGGGCCAGGGAATCTGGGCCAAATCCTCCCGCGTGATCAAGCCCTCCTGACGCGCCATGTCGCGACACATCGCGGCGGCAATCTCCCCCGTGTAGAAATCCCCGACGCCGACCCGACCCAGCCGGCGGAGCGTCTCGGCCAGCACCGGCTGGTGAAAACGCTCACCGACCCGAAACGAGCGGGTCGAGTTCTTGAGGAAACACTGCGCGGCGGACCCGCGCTGGAGATGCTTGCGAACGCGCTGCGACAGCCTTCGCTGCAACTCACTGACTCTGTACCCCCGCTCGGCCAGCTCCACCGCCGGCTCGATGACCGCCGCCAGGGGCATGCTGCCATAACGCTGCAAGGCATAGGCCAGAACGGCGGGCGTGCTGGGAACCGTCGTGGCCTTGTAACCGTAGCGTCGCGCGCTGCGGGGCAGCTCGGCGACGACCGTGCGGTTGGGCGCCCGCGACGATCCGTCGAGGGCGAAGGTTCGACGCGAACGCGCCGCATGGATGAGCATCATGGTCTGTCCGCCGAGACCGGAGGCGGCCGGCTCGCAAACCCCGAGCGCAAAAGCGGCGGCCACCGCCGCGTCGATCGCATTGCCCCCCTCCGCGAGCACCCGCACACCCGCCTCCGTGGCCAGGAAGTGTTGCGTGCTGATCATTCCGTGCCCAGAGACCCCGACGCGCTGCGGCTTGTACACGCCTGGGGGCGTCAGGTCCTTCGATTCTGCGTCACCTGGATCGCGGTACGGGCCCATGGCGCAACACCTTACGATTCCCTGGCCAGAAACTCGGCCAGCAACAACGTTCGTTGCGGGATACTGATCCGCGAAACGGCTTCGTGCGGCTGATACAGATCCTTGCCCACCGGCGCCAGGCCACAGACGACGGGCGTGCCCGTCGGCACCAGGCCGGCCACCGAAGGCCACAGAGAAGATTCGCACTCGAAGGGAATCTCCCAATGGGCCGCCACGCCCGCCAGGGCCTCGGCCAGACGCCGATTGCCGGCGCGACTCTTCATCGGCGGGCGATCCGACAGCATCTCCAGTTCCCAGCGAATTCCGTCTTTGCCGAGGATCTCGCGCATGTTGGCGTCCGCCTGCTGCGCCAGGGCGTCCTCCCCATAGCTGACCATGAGCGTGACATCAACGGCGTGGGGCAGCAGCATGGGAAAACCGTGCGTGTGCAGGTTGGACGCGGCCACCGTGAGACGGTCCCGGGCGCGGGACAGGCCGGAAAGCGCGTCCAGCTTCGCAAACATCCAGCGCAGCACATCGGGTTTCTTGCCCGCCTTTCCCAGCCGTTTCGGCGTTCCCTCGGCGTGCAGCCGGTAGCGACGCCACCCGCGCCGCTGCGTCACCACCTTGTTCTCCGGGTTCCCGGGACGCAGAACGAGCACGCGCGAGGCCCGGGCGGACGCGGCGCGGATCGTCTCGGCGCTGTCGGCACAATCGCGGCCTTCATCGGCGTAGTAAAGCACTCCGACCGGCAACCGGCGCAGGCGGCGCAAATTCTTCAAGGCGCGCAGGACGAATTCGAGGGTCACCAGCGGCACACGCGACAACCCGATCCCCTCGCCGTAGAGCCATTCCGGATCGCGCCGGAATTCCTGCACCGGCATGCCCGGGGGCAAAGGGACGTCGAGATGGCCGATCAGAAGGGTGCCGTCCTGGAAGCCGGCGCGGGTCTGCCAGCCCCAGGTCGTGCGTCCGTCGGTCAGATTTTCTACAGGCTCCAGGCCGATTTCACGGAGGCTTTCGCCCAGCCTGGCGGCCGCCTCCCGGATTCTCACGGCATCGCCGGTCCGGCTGTGCAGCGCCGTCCAGGTGCGCAGTTGCCGCTCCATCTGGTCGCGTCGCTGGCTCAGGAACGAGAGAACGAGCTGTCCCGGGTCGGCGTCCTTGACGCTGAACAGGGGCGGCTTGGGTGTTCCGAAATAGCGGGCGGCGGCCACCTCGACCAGCCGATTCACGAGCTTGGGATAGTCCAGCCCGGCGCGCTCGGCGCCGACGGTATACGAGCCATGCTCGCCCAGACTGGGCAGACTGTTGACCTCGAGCAGGTAGAGCCGCCCCTCGGCGTCGAGCCGCATGTCCACTCGCGCGCAATCGTAGCAGCCCAGGGCCTCGAACGCGCGACGAGCCAGTTCCTGGGCCCTCCCGGCGGTCTCGGCGTCGATATCGGCGGGACACTGGAAACCCACCCGACGCTCCAACTTGCCGACTTTGTCTTCGTAGGTGTAAATCGGAGGGCCGCCGGCGCCGAACAGAAGCTCGACGGGGGCGAAGGTCTCCGGCGGGCTGTTGCCGATGAGACCGACGTTGATCTCGCGTCCGTCGATGAACGATTCCACCACCGCAGGCTGCTGAAACGTGTCGAAAATGACCTCCACCGCGTCGCGGAGGTCCGCGTCGTTTTCGACGATTTTGACGCCAAAGGAGACGGCTTCATTCTTGGGCTTGACGATCAGCGGATAGGGCAGATCGATCGAGAGATCGGATTGCCAGGGATTGACCACGCGAAAGTCCGGGGTGGGCAAACCCTGCTGCTGAAAGATCATCTTGGCGACGACTTTGTCGAGGGCCAGCGCGTGCGCCAGAGGCCCGGAACCGACGTAAGGAATGCCCACCATCTCCAGGATGCTCGGGACGTGCGTGTAGCGCGCCTGGCCCTGGATACCATAGGAAAGGTTGAACGCCAGGCCGGGCCGTTCCCCCTTCACCACGCGGGGCATGAACTCCTCCAGCCGGTCGATCAGATCCTTGTCGCCCTCGAACGCCTCCACCCGATGCTTCCGGGATTTCAGCGCGTCGGTAATCCGCCGGATCGTCTTGAGGCCGATGCGCTCGCGGTTGGGCAACCCGAACAGATTGATCACGTTGCGTGAGTCGCGATTATACACGATGGCGATTTTCACCTTGCGTCTCCATAACATCACCCGCCCCCGAACGGGGCAGAAAAAAACCGACAGATGTGTAGCGGGCCGGCCCGGACTTGTCAATGATGCCACTGACCCATTTACGGATTCGCAGAGGAATTGTGCGTTCTTTCGTGCCGGCGGCCTCTCATCCGGACGGCTGCGCGACGGCCAGGCAGACGGCCACCTCAATGGTGGCTACGAGGTTTTGCACGAGGTGCATCGCGATGGCGGGATAGACCGAACGACTCCGCAGCCGGGCGAAGCCCAGGAGCAGGCCGCCGAGGTATATCACGGTCATGCTGCAGAGATCGTACTGCGTGTGCAGGGCGGCCCAGGCTAACGAGGACAGGAGGATCGCGCCGGCCGGACCGAGGCGCGACCGCTCGATCCCGCGAAAGAGGAATCCCCGGATGAACAGCTCTTCCGTGACCGGGGCCACGAGAACGAAGGCAAACCACAACAGGGGCACGAAGTACGCCGTCTCGTACACATCGACCATGAACGGCGGCACGATGCGACCGCGGAGCAGGTAGATGAGTCCGTCGACGCACGCGATGAACGCCAACTGGATGAGGCACCATACCGCGATGGTGCCTCCGCCGGGCCACCGCAAGGCCAGGTAATCACGCACGCCAACGCCCTTGCGTGCGGCGGCGCAGACCAGCGTTAGAAAGATGGTGACCGGGGCGGCGACGCAGATCGCCAGCGACCAGAACAAACCGTTGTGCAGCAGCCCCTCGACGAACGCTTCAATGTCGAGATCCCTGTTTTGAGTCACGGCCGGGATAGCGAATGCGACCACGACGGGCACCTGCGCCAGCATCCATCCGATCATGATGACCAGGGACAGGCCGACCGTGGGCCAGAAGCCCCAGGGACCGGGACGCGCCTCGCCCGGCGCCGGCATCGGCCCAGGCGACGCAGGATACGATTCCGCCTGGTGTGAGCTCTCATTCATGATGCCCCTCCGGGGCCGCGTGCCCGTCAGCCCATCCAGAACCCTTTGCGATGCGACAGGCCCAGCACCTTGCGGCAGTGGGAGCAGAAGTACACGTAGCGCCGGCCGAGCACGCCGCGCAGCTCCCGCATCCAAATCGTTTGCAGCTCCGCCTGGCAATGAGGGCAGACCGGCTGGGCGTCTTCCTTACTCTCCAACGTGAGCATCTGACTCTCCCGTCTTACACCAATCGGGACTTCACCGGGCGCCGGTCCCTACCAATTGCCGCCCCGGAAGTAGTAGCTGGGGCTGAGAAACTTGAGCACGTTGCCGACCCGGCCGACCGCGCCTTTCTCGGTCTGAGAGCCGATCTCCTCGAGCTTCTCGGCGAAGACCTCGTCGAAGTACTCCTTGGCCGCCTGCCGGCGTTCCTCTTCGGACCCGTAGAGGCTCCGGATCTTGCCCAGCTCGCCCGCGTCGAGCCACATGCCGCCGCAACCCGGGCACTCATCCAGCTCCACCTTCCGCTTGACACTGAAGAAGTGGCGCATCATCACCACGTCGCCGCACTTGGGACATTTGCGCCGCTCGCTGTGATCCACGGTGACGCTCTCGTTTCGCTCGACGTCGAGAAGGTCCAGCCCCGCCTCCTCGTGCGGCTCGTCGAACTTCTTCAGCTCGTAATTATCGAACCAGATGCCGCCGCATCCGCCGTCGCAAACGTCCACCGTGATGTCGCCGGCGATCATCTCCCGTAACTGATTTCCACAAGCCGGACAATCCATGACTGCTGCCCTCCCAAAAGACATCCCTATCGGGTACGCGCGTTGTCGCGACAGATCGCCGGCCCGACACAGGACCGCCGATCAGGCCCAATCAACATACCGCAGAGCCTCACCGGCGTCAATCGAAAGGAAAAGTCCCTGCTCGGCATCGAAAAAGAGCCGGGCCCGAAGACGGGCCCGGCTCAACCGTTCCGAAAAAACCACAGGATCACTTCAGGGGGAACGCATATTCATAGGTTTCGTTCTTGTCGAGGTCGGGCTTGCGACAGCGGAGCACGAAGCCGTCGTCCGTCCGCTTGTACTCGAAATCCTCGCCGCTGAAGGGGTCTCTGGGCAATCCCGCAGGCAGTGCCCTGGGCAGCTTTCCCGATTTCGCCCGCGCCAGGCAGATCTCCAGGCCGGCCTTGATCGCGTTGGCATGGGCCTTCGCCTTGGTATCGAGCGTATAGATCCGGGTCATGGCCGGCATGAACGCGCTGACCGCCGCCATCACCGGATCGTTCGGGTCGAAATCGCCGACCAACCGCTTCAACCGCTGGTGCACCTGCTCGTACGGCAGGGACATATCATAGGCTGCCATTGCCGCGGTGGCGCGCTCGGCATACGCCTGCCTCGCCCGCGCCAAAAGCTCCTCGTCGGCCTTTTCAACAATCTCCTGCATTTTCGCCTCATTCGTATCCGCCAGGACCCGCGACAGCTTTTCGAGGTTCTCCATCTGCATCAGTTCCAACACGATTTCGGTCTCGTACTTCAGCGGTCTGACGGGAGAAAGCCCCTGACCCGCGTCGGTGGCCAGCTCGCTCTGGAGCCAGCGCAGCAGTTCCGCATCGACGACCTGGCCCATCACATCCTGCATGCAATTGTACGCCAACGTCCGCAGAGCCAGAGAGACCAGATACGAAATCAGCGTGTCGTCGCCCATGTGGTGAGAGAACGCCAGGGTCGTCATACAGCGTTCCAGGGCGCCGCGGTAATCTCCGTCGGCGGCCCGGACACGAGCGTCGGCGATCAGGATGAAGGTCAGAAACCGCGCCTGTGACAACTGCGGCATCAACGCCTCGAACCCCTGCGAGAACCGGAAGCCCCAATCGCATTCCGGCGCCTCCGCCGCCGCCTCGGCCATCCCGATAGCCCCCCTGGACTCCTCGATATGCTTGCGCACCTCGTCATTCGGCGCGACCTTGCCCCGGGCCACGTCGCCGATCAACGTTCGCGCCGCTTCATTGAAGTCGGGAACACTCAAAAACCCCTGGTAATACAGCAACGCCGCGTTGTCCGGATCGGGGGGGTATGCCTGCGTCACGGACGCCGGGCCTGCGACTACGTACACCAGGAAGACCATCAGCCACGCCTGTCTCCTCACGCGAATATGCATCGTTCGTCCTTTCCTCTTGCTAACTTTCAAGTTCGTCAAACAGCTCATGCATCGGCATGGTAGCTGACCGCGGTCTTAACATTCCCACAGCTTCGTCCAGTTGTCGATCCAGCGCCTCGGTCCCCCCGTGTCGATAGGCCAGCATCAGTGACATCATCGTCACCATTTGGGCCGGGGACCGCGCGATTGTCCGGCGGTCATCAGGGACGGGCTTTTGCGGCTCGCGTTCGGTCGGCCCGCGCAGCAGCAGGGCCGCAGCGATGACAATCGCCGCCGCGACGGCGACTCCGGCGCCCGGATGCCCGAGCACGAATCGCACGATGCGGGGCCGGCCGGCCTTGCGGCCCTTTGTTCCCCGGGCCAGCACGGCCTGAAACTCCGCCGGGTACTTCCGCTTCCAGGCCTCGGCGTCGAACTCGGGCGTCGCACCGTCAATAACGCGCCGCAGTTCGCCATCGAGCCATTTTTCGTCTTTGCGTTCGCTCATATTTGCACCTCATCAAAGCCGTCGCGACGCAGGTGTGTGGCGAGTTTCTTCTTGGCACGCCGCAGCCGGCCGTTGATCGCTTGAATCGAGAGCCCCAGAGCCGCCGAGATCTGCTCGTAGGACAACCCGTCGTAGAACCTCAGGTAGATTACCTCTTTGTCGCCGGGCGGGAGTTTGCCTAAGGCGCTCCTGACCAGCTCGCGGCAGTCGTCCGGCTCCGACCCGGTAACCGGATCGGCCATCCGGTCGGCGATCCGGGTTCTCCGAATCTCCCGCAGCAGGTCCCGGGCGGCGTTTCGGCTGATCGCGGCCATCCACCGGCCGAACTGATCCGCCTTGCGAAGCCTGGGCAAATTCAGGGCGGCTTTCGCAAACGCCTGCTGGGCCGCATCCTCGGCTAAATGCCGATCGCCCAGGATCGAATGGCCAATGGCCACCATCGCACCGTAGTGGCGCCGGCACAGCTCCGTGAAGCTGTCTCCGTCGCCGCATACGGCCCGCTCGACCAACACGCTGTCAGGCTGACTGTCCTGCAATTCCCGACTTTCCAAAGATTCCGACATATCCAACAAACCTGTTTCCACCCCCAAGACGCCCCCCCGCACAGAAAATGGGCGCACCATTTACGAATATTCCCCGCAATTATACCCCCCTCGCCCCGCCGGCGCACGAAAAACCCGGCCTCCCCGGCGTCTGAGACGCTTCTCGAACGAGAAGCGGACTGTGCGGCGGGCCGATGTGCCGCTACGTATATTCCTCAAGTTGACTGATTTTTGTATTGGTTTTCATGCGGCCACCAGGAGTCG
>CAYPZL010000173.1:0-12287 GCA_964415045.1 uncultured Pirellulales bacterium
TCGAAATCCTCCGAGAACACCTGGCCCGCCGCCATCGAGCCGAGGCCCAAAACCAGAAAAACCGCCACCAGAAAGCTCAAGCTTCTCATTACTCCACCCTTTCCGAAAAAGAGGAACCAGAATAACGCATTGCGTGAACAGAGATATGACCGCACCGTCCCCCCTTGCCGGAATCGGATCGCAGACCACTAATCATTCTAACCCTTGACCCGATAACATGCAAGCCAAATTGCTGGATTTTCAGCGGAAAAACTGGAGGGCGGTCCGGCCTCTTCGCCTCCCCACCGGCCGGCGACGGGGCTCGGGCAGGAGTAATAGTCTTTGCAGAGCTTCAACCGGGAAACGGCAAGACAAACGGCAAAGGGCTGCGATATGGCGATCGCAGCCCTTTTGGCCCAAGAAACCACGTTCGTGCGGTTGACCTCACCGTCGCACGCCCTGACGCTTTCAAGGTTTCGTCAGGATGATGTCATCGACGTACAGGAGACCCGTTTCGCCGCCCTCGATGCCGATGGTCAGCGTCCTGATGTTCGTCAGGCTCGTGCCAACCGAGGCCAGATCGATCTCCCACGCGATCCACTCGCCGCTGGCGATGTCGCCCGGATCTCCGTCGTAGGGCACCTTGACACCGTTGATCTCGAGGTACAAATCGCCGGTGTTGTCGGCGTCGCCGCGGAAGTGCACCACCAGCGTGGTCACCGCCTCGACCGTCCAGTTCTGCGGGGGTGTGAAGGTGCGATCCGCCTCGGAACGGCCCGAAGCGAACGTATTGTCGTAATACAACGGCATGGCCTGCCTGCCGCCGTGGACGTTGCCGGTCTCCATGATCGTCTGCTCGAAATACGGGCTGTCCACGTTCCAGATATCGTGTCCGACCAACGCACCGGTGCCGTTGCCCGTGTTGCCCGGTTCGGGTTGCGTGAAGCCGATGCCATCGATCCAAAGCTCAAAGACGCGCTGTCCGACCTCATTGGAGTAGCTCTCGAAGTCGTCCACAATGAGATAATCGGGCACCGTAAACGTCCACAGGTAGCCCGGCCTCACGGTCCCGTCGGCCTCGACTTCGTCAACGCGCCAGTAGTAGTCGCCGCCACCGAAGGCAACGAGGCCGGCGGAAGAAAAGCTGGTGGCGGTCTGATTGCCCTGGTACTCGGCTGCGTCTCTGCCGGCCGCAGCGACGGCGTCTTTGTCCGTGCCAAAATACACGTCGTGCGAGACCGCCGTATCACCGGCCGCCCAGCTCAGGAAGCCGACGTCCCGAATGTCCACAACCGCGTTACGGGCGGGTACGGGATTTCCGGCCAACAGCGGATCGCCGCGCATGATCTGTTGAATCTCGTCTTCGGTCAGTACCTTGTCGTAGATGCGAACGTCATCGATCAGCCCGCCCCAGAACTCGGGGCCGTCGTTCACCTGTCGTCCGATGCGCACGCGGCTCAAGACCAGATTCCACTCCTTTGCCTCGCTGAGCAACCGCACGCCGTCAGCATACAAGGTCGCCGTGGTCCCGTCATACGTCAGGCAGAGATGATGCCACACGCCGATCTGCCAGAAGTTCTCCACGGTGAGGTCGTTGCCATATCCGAAACCGCTGAGAAGGGCCCCATTCCGCGCGAAGCCGTTGGATTGGGAGACGGCGGGCGAACCATAGGCCACGGCCGCCTTCCAGCCGGTGTCGAGATTGTCCGTTGTCATCCAGGCACAGATGCTGCGCGGTGCAGCCCCGGACGGCAAGTCGGGCGGGTTGCCGACCTCGACGAAATCGTCGCTGCCGTCGAAGTCCAGGGCGGCGCCGTAGTATCCGTCCGCCCACTGGGCGCCGCCGAGAATGACGCCGTGGTGGTCGTGGCCGGACCAGTCAACCGCCGTCATTCCGCTGCCTTCCTCGAACGTCCACCAAGCCAGGAGATTGGGGTCCGTCACTGCGATTTCACCGAGGGTCGTGAAGCTCCAGACCTCGCCCTTCTTTGTCTGGGCCGGTGGAACGAACTCATCCACGCGCCAGTAGTAGGTATGGTCCATCTCGAGCGGGCCGGGATTGTAAGCTGCGGTTGCCGTCATCATACCACCGGCAACAGCGTCGCTGACCTCGTCGAAGGTCTCGCCGAAATAGACCGTGTGGAAAAGGGCGTTCATGCCCGCCTCCCAGGTCAGTTCCTGATCCGTGAGCACGTATTGGGCCCCGTCGGGCGGAGTCGGGTTCCAGGCAATATCCGGCTGCACGTGAAAGCTCCAGAGCTCGCCCTTCCAGGGACTGTCGGGATTGCCCTCGTTGACGGCATCGACCCGCCAGTAGTAGGTTGTGCCCGGAACGAGGGCCTCCACGCCGAGATGATTCTCGGCAGTAGACCCGAGGAACAGATCCGCATCCTCCGGCGTGGCGGCGGCCACGGCGTCGGCGTCCGTGCCCAGGTAGACGTCGTGCGAGACCGCAAGTTCGCCCGGGCCCCACCGCAGCGTGGCCTCGGTGGCGGCAATCATGACGCCGTCGCCCGGCTCGGGGCTGGAGGCAAACGGATAGGACTCGTTGGCCATCACCGCCTGCACCTGGCCCGGGCTCAGGGCCTGGGTGTACACGCGGACGTCGTCAATAAGCCCGTTGAACCAGTTGGCGGTAGCTACAATCCCGATGCGCAGGTTGCCTCCACGGTCGACAATCGCGGCGTTCCGGTCGGGGCTGGCGACAATTTCGGCACCGTCGGCGTAAATTTTCTGAACGTGCCCGTCGTAGGTACAGACAATGTGTGTCCACTCCTCATCGGCCAGAATGACCTGGCCACTATCGACAAACGTCTCTGCGGTCGGCCCGGTCGGATAGATGCCGAAGCGCAGCCAGCCGTCCGTGGCGTGCTGGCCCATCCAGAAGGTGCGCTGGGAGTTGTCCAGCGTCCACTTCGAGACGTATCCAGCCCAGTCCTGGGCGATGTTGCGCGGTTTGACCCAGCAGGCGATACTGATCGCGCCGGTATCGCCGACGGGAACGTTTGCACAGTTGATCAGTGCGTCGCTGCCGTTGAACTCGCCGGCCGAACCGAAGACGCCGTCCGCGTAGAGAACACCGCCCTCGGCAACACCGTCATACCCGTTTCCCGAGATGTCGCTGGGATTCCCATCCAGCGGCCAGTGGCCGACGAGACCGGCCGGGACGCTGGTCGCCGGCCCCAGCAGGGCCAGCAACACCATCAGACAGATCGATCTTTGGCACATGACAGTCCTCCTTCAGAAATATGCACATTGCTCCTCCGAGCCCAATTCATCACCGGATGCTAATTGAGCCAGGGGATTTCCACATCGTAGGATAACTCAAATTCCCTGTGCCACTTGTAACTCCAGAGGTCCGGGAGAAACACCTTCTGCGACGAGCCGTCCATCAGAGCCACGTTGATCCCGCGGCTGTGGCGGTCGAGCGTATACCGCGCCATGTCCCAGTCCCACTCGCCGAAGCTGATGGGATCTTTGCCCTCCCACCAGTCCCGGGTGGGGGTGGGCCTGCCCGCGTTGGCGCTGTAGGAGCTGTCGTTGAGACTGAAGGGGTTCGATCCGAACCAGGTGCAGTCGGCGACCATGGGAACCAGTGCGGCGTGCTTGACGTCAATCGTTTTCCATTGTCGATGGGGCTGGCCTCTCCATCCGTTCGTGGAAGGCGGCTCGACGGAGTTGATCCACAGATTGGTGCCGTAGCTGCCGTAGACTTTGTCCGGCTCATCGATGAACCGGTGATTCTCCATGATGGGCCCGGGCCCCCACCGACAGAAGGTCGTTCCGATACCACCCTGGGGACCATTGAGCCGCGAGGCGGACGGGCACAGGCGCGCCTTGTCCACGTCGCCGTACATGGCGGCCAGCATGAGCATCCAGTTGCCCTGGGGCTTTCCCGTGGCCCAGACGTTCTGCTCGGTCCAGAACCTACCGTCGTTGTCCGCCGCGTACAGGTGAAACGTCGTGCCCCACTGACGCAGATGAGCCCGGCACACCGCCGACCGGGCCAGCTTCCTGGCTTTGCTCAGGCCCGGCATCAGAATCGCCATCAGCAACGCGATGATAGCAATGACCACGAGCAGTTCGATAAGGGTGAACGCCCTCCGCCGCTTCCTTTGTGCGCATCCAACCCTTAAAAACCAATGTCCACCCTGCATGGCATTCTCCTGGCCGAACTGACAATAATTGTAACCGCCGCACGCCAGGAAATCAAGGGAATTGGGCAATCAGCCGCCGGCCGCGCAGGGATAGAACTTCCAGGCCCACGACCCCCACGATAATACACGCCAGGGTTAATGAAACGTCTAATCGATGGCAAAGACGGCATCGCTCGCGTCGGCTATTGTTTCATCCGTCGTGCTCTTGATCCGGATGGAGTAATCCTGGCCCGCTTCGAGCGTCAGGCCGGCCTCCCATTTGTAGGCCCCCGTACTGGGAACCGTGGCAATGGTGTGAACCAACGCGCCGTCTTTGTGCAGTTCGATCGCGACATCCTCGGCGAGATTGTCGTTCCACTGGATGAAGTACTCCATGCCGCGTCGCCATTCTTCTGCCCCGTTGGGCACCGTGACCTGCACCATCGGTGGGACCGTGGTGAAGGATGCTTGCGACCACTCACTTGCACCGGCCTCGTTTGTGGTGCTGACGCGCCAGTAATACGTGGTCCCGGCTTCTACCGCCTCCACGACGTACGGAGTCTCCGTGACCACCGGTTCGTCGAC
Source organism: uncultured Pirellulales bacterium (assembly GCA_964415045.1). Taxonomy (GTDB): domain Bacteria; phylum Planctomycetota; class Phycisphaerae; order Sedimentisphaerales; family Anaerobacaceae; genus CAYPZL01. Next base: position 4,701 of record CAYPZL010000173.1, read on the forward strand.
CACCAGAGCACTAAACTCGGGATCGGTCGCCACTTGAAGGTGATAGCTGTTGACGAAGCCTCTGGGGGTCCACGAGAACGCCACGGGCAATTCCTGGTTGACCGTCCCCTCAGGCTCTGGGGCGATCAGGATCGGCGCCAGCGCCACATGCTCCAGGTCGGGCTTGCCGACGATGAATTCCCCGAATTCGGCCATGTCGGCGCGCAACTGGTTCGTAGCCGGGTTGTATGACGTCGGCAAGGCGATGAAGGGTCCGGGCTTATCGGGGTCGCGGTGATACACCGTCAGTGTGTCCGGGTCCTCCAGGCCGAAGCTGCCGACGTCGAAGGAAATACGCGCGTTGATCGTGCTGATCCCGGAGGCGCCGACCCGGACCCGAACGGGCAGGACGAGCGGAGCGCGGCCCTCAAACGTCGGGTAGACGGGGGCCAAGGGGTAACGCCTGACACCCATGGCATTGTATCCGCTGCCCGTATAGCTGTTCATCCTGATCGTAACTCCTGTATCGACCTTGCTGTCCTTGAATCTCGTGTCCCCAAGCCCGAGGAACTGGGCCACGACGGCCACGCCTTTGATGTCCGCCGGCAAGGGAAACCTGAACGCGCGATAGCTTTCAACGCCGGGATCGTCAAAGAACAGCTCGAAGACCTTCCGCCCGTCAGGCGTGACCTCCGTGCAGGCCGGCCCGTGGTCGCTGCCGTCGCCGCCCCAGCCGATGAAGGTGTTGCCATTGGGCAGACGCTGGGCGTTGCCGCGATGCCAGCCGGCGACGGACGGTTCGGGGACGTACGACCAGACGTACTCGGCCGTCTTGCTCTCTTCGTCCAGCTTGTACTCGTGGACCTGGGACGAGCGCGACCCCGAGCGGTTGCCGCCGTCGTAGATGAGAACGTTGCCATTTTCCAGCCGGTGGAACGCATGGCCGCCGAAGTGACCTGCCGCCTCTTCCGGGTCCACGCCGACAAACGTGAACTCATTCTCGTCGCCGCCCAAATGCCACATAATTTCGCCCGTCTGGCGGTTGATCTTCTTAACCCACAGCGGCGTGGCGATGAAAAGATTGCCATCGACGTCCATGTTGATCGTATTGAGATGAAACTGACTGACCATGGGTCCGCTGGCTCTTCGCCAGCTGATCTCTTCAGGACTGTAATGATCCCAGGTGCGCCACTGGAACACCACGTTTCGGTCGGCGTCCAGCTCCTGAACCACGCCTCCGGAGACGAGGGCATTGGGGTAACCGCCGTTGACAATCTCGGTCAGGTCCATCCGGGTCAGATAGTAGCCGAACAGCAAGACATGCCCATTCGGCTGCAACTGAAAATCATGGGCCTCCGCGATGTACCCGTTTCCCATCTGGATACTCTCGACCTCGTTGAATTCTTCGTCCATCACCATATGCACGACGTCACCGCCGCCGGTGTACGAGTGGTGATGCAGGAACTGGGCATAGCTGGGCAGGCCGTTGGGCTGCAGTTTGAAATCGTACGAGTAATCATCCCGCAGTTCCTTGTACCAGACAGGCGTACCGTCATTTTCGAGAATCATAAGGTAGAAACCGACACCCTCGACCTCGCTGGCGACGGCGAGATAGATATACCCATCCCCGATAGCGTTGGGGTCGTAGACGTGCGTCGTGATGGCCGGGAAATTGGCCGGAAGGTTGGGATCGGGCCCCTGGCCGTGAGCCCCGCTGACCACCCACAGAGAGAGAATGACAACAACGAGCATCCATCTCATGGTTTCTCCTTTCTCACCGCGTTTGATCCGGGTGAACCGCATGTGTGTCAGCGACTGACGTCGCAAAGAAGCGGCATCCTGCCACCTCCTGACTTCAGCATGCCCCTGCCCGTTCGTCGTTGATTGCTCTGTGCTAATTCCCGGCCCCTTCGGGCAGCCACGAGGCCGGCACGCGGTAGGCGCGGTAGGTTTGGTTTCGGGGCACCTCCGCGTCGATTTCCCCTGTGTACGGGGAGATGTATTCCCAGACGATGTCTCCGTCGACCGTGACCTCGAAGATACGCCCTGCGCCACCCTCGCAAATCAGAGTATTGCCGTTTTCAAGGCGTTGCGCTCCGCTGACGCGGGCACTGAAGAATTTTCGCTCGTTGCCCTTGATGTCCCCATCTCCGTCAAGGTCTTCCGTGGGGCGTTGCTGCCGGTACTCCCAGACCAGGTCCATGGTGACGGGATTGAACTCGATCACCCTGGAGAAATCAGCCAGCGTGTTCGGGTACGTGCCGCTGGCCATGCCCGGTACGACGGCTCCAAAGCCGGCATCGGAGTGGTTATCGAAGATGAGAATGTTTCCCGCGCCGGGAAGACCTTTGGGAATCATATGGGCATGGTGTTGTCCAATGACCTGACCGATCTTGTGCTCGGGGCAGTCGGCCGAGTAATCCGGCCCGACCTTCCAGACGATATCGCCCGAGGCCCATTGGCCTTCCGGATGGTCGTACCGGGCGACGATGGCCGAGATGTTGACGGTACGGAGACTCAGGATGACGTTGTCGGGATGGAAGCGCAGGTCGCCCTGGTCGTACCACTTGTTGGGCCCGACCCAGGAGGCAGCGTTGGCATGGAGCCAGTCCTGGGTGTTGCCGCGCCCCACACGGACCGTCCTCATGCCATCCCGGGCCGCTTCGTCGAATCCCCACTGCTCCAGGTGCTCGCACCCCTGCCACTGCCAAAGGACGTTATTGTCGGCGTCGAGCTCCCAGAGGGCCTCATCCCGCAAGGTCCAGCCGCAAATATGCGCCGTCAGGTTTGGGTCAGGACTGCTGCGGGCCAGAATCAGACATTTGCCGCCCTCTAACATCGGTTCGGCCCCCGGGGCATAGTACCCCACCGGATTGCCCTCTATCTGAAAGTCATGGTGATGCCTGTAATTGGGATCCACCTGCCGAAGAATGTTCCCGTCCCAATCCATCAGCGTCAGAGTTCTCCCGCCACCGGGCGCCGGGGCGCCACCCCAGATGTAACCACCGGGGACCATCTTCATCGGCGTACCTTGGCAAGCCCACTCTCTGACGAGATTCCCTTCCATGTCCACGAGAATGGCCGTATATAGAGGGCCGTCCGGTTCCGTCTGATGGCCCGACTGGGAACACAACAGGGTGTAGCCATTCCAGCATCGATCCGGGTCATAGATCGTCACACCGGTGTCATCCTCGGGGTTGTTGTCGAACACCCGTATCTCGCTGTTAACCACCGGTATGACGGTTTCCACAAGGAAATCGTGATAGGCCTCGGCCGTGTTGGGGTCCAGGAAATCGGCGATGGGATTGCCGTTCCAGAATACCTGGGAATAGGCCGGCGACAACGGCAAGAACGTAACGAGTACGCCAGCCAGGATACAGTTGAGAGTCCTCATGGTAATTCTCCTGTTTCTCTTGATGGTCGGTTCGTTGTGCGGGCATCCCCGCCACTCTTCCGAGCGGCGGGGATCGCTCTGCCGGATTGTCATTCTCGATTGTCCAAGGTTAGTTGCCCGCCCCTTCGGGAATCCATGAGGAGGGGTAACGATAGGCGCGATAAACCGAGCCGTTGAATCCGAAGCCAAAGTCGGAGTAGTATTCCCAGACGACCTCATTTTCCGGCGTCACTTCAATGAGCCGTCCGGTTTGGCCCTCGGTAATCAGGGTATTGCCGTTCTCCAGGCGTTGGGCACTGCAGATGAAGTAGCTGAATAGCTTCCGATCATTGCCCAGAATCACTCCGTCACCGTCATAATCGGCGGTCGGCTTGGGCTGCTTGTACTCCCAGACCATCTCGAACGTGATCGGATTGAACTCGATAACGCGGGAGTAGTTCCGGTACGTATTGCCAGATCTGGGCGGCAACCCCTCGATCAAGGCCCCATACCCGGCGCCCCCGCCGTTGTCAAAGACCAATATGTTTCCCGCGCCCGGAAGGCCTTTCTGGATCATGTGTGCATGGTGCATGCCGATGATCTGTCCCAGCCTGCCGCTGGGATCGTCCGCCGTGTAGTTGTCGTAATTGGGTCCCACCTTCCAGACGATATCGCCCGCTACCCAGACGCCGTCCGGATGGTCGTGTCTGGCGATGACCGCCATGAAATTGGAGGTACGCGAGTCCGTGATGATGTTCTCCGGATGGAAGCGCAAATCGCCCTCGTCATACCACCGGTTGGGCCCCACGTAATTGACGGTGTTCAGATGCAGATAGTCCAGCGCCGGTTCCGGGTAACGCGAGCTGCCCGGAGTCGTCATGATCGCCTCTTTGGCCTCTTCGCTATATCCAATCTGCTCAAAGTGCTCGCGACCATACCAGGCAAAGAGCACATTCCCATCCCAATCAACTTCGTAAATGGCCTCGTCGTACAACCGGCTCTTGCTGCCTCGAAGACACATGCGTCTGAACAATTCAGCTCTGAGGGCCGTCACCGACTGTCTTATTAAGGCCATATCTCCGCCTCCAGGGTTGCGCCGAAGTAGTTGCTTTGACCTTGCACGAGGATGTGCCAGGTCCCTGCCTGGGGGCTTCCGATACTGATGCTTTCGTTGGTTGCAGGTTGACAGAGGGCGAAATCACAGTTGGATGCCGTTGGTTTGGCCCCGCGCTTGAGGTAGACGTCGCAGTTGCCCGTTCCGCCGGACGTCCTGACTACGAGCGTCCCGGTGCAGTCGGGAACCTCGATCTGGTAGAACCGTTCGCTGCCCGGTACGCCGTAAAGGCCCGCGACGGGAACGTCATGCTCCAGGGCTCCCGATGCGCCACTGTGCGCAGGAATCCACGAAGACGGAATCCGGTAGGCGCGGTACACGGCGCCGCCAAACATGCCCTCGGCTCTGAGCCACGGAGGCGCGAACTCCCAGACGACCTTGCCGGACATGGTGACCTCGAAGATGCGCCCGGGGTCCGCCTCGCAGATGAGGGTGTTCCCGTTCGGAAGACGCTGCATCCCGGACATGAGGTTGCTGAAAAAGAGCTTCTCGTTGCCGACGATCCTGCCGTCCCCGTCGAGGTCCTCGGACAGCCTCGGCTGCTTGAACTCCCACACGACCTGCTTCGTCACCGGATTGATATCGAGGACGCGGCTGAACATCCGGAACTTGTTGGGCCAGGAGCCAAGCGGATTGCCATCGGCATCTCTCAAGCCCTCGATGAGGGCGCCGTATCCGGCCGCCCCGCCGTTGTCGAAGATCAGCATGTTGCCCCCGCCGGGCAGGTCCTTGGGAATGATGTGGGCTTGGTGCTGGCCGATGATCTGGCCCACCATGTAGTCGTTGCCGGCCGTCGAGTAGTCCGGACCGAGCTGCCAGACGATGTCGCCCGCGGCCCACTCGCCGTCCGGATGGTCGTGCCTGGCGATGATGATCGTGATGTTCAGCGAGCGGAAGTCGGCGATAATGTTATCGGGGTGGAAGCGAAGATCGCCCTGATTGTACCATCGATTCGGCCCGCACCAGGCGACGGCGTTGCCGTGCGACCAGTCCTCGGGCAAGATGTCCGCCAGGAAGCCGGGACCCTCGTAGTTGAGTCCCAGGTCGAGACCGGCCTCGGCCCACGCATCCAGGCCCAGTTCCTCGAAGTGCTCCCAGGCCTGCCACCGGAACAGCTCGTTCCCTTCGTAGTCGAGCTCTCGGATCCTATCGTCCTTGATGAACTTCACCGAGATATGCGTCGTCTCGTTGGGATCCGGGCGTGTGCTCTCGAGGACCAGCACCTTTCCGCCGTCGATCATCGGCTCGAACCCGGGGGCGTAGTAGCCGCACGGGCTACCCTCGCGCTCGTGATCGTGGTGGCTGTTCGTGTCCCACTGCTTCACGATCTCGCCATCCCAGTTCAGTTGCGTCAGCTTGCCGCCCCCTTCGGACCCCGGATACACCCAACTGGCCTGGATACATCCTCCCGGCAACGGCTTGGCGGCTGAAAAGTAAGCCTGCCCCGGGATCATCCAGGCGTTGATGACGTTGCCCTCCATGTCGATCAGGACGTTGTTGCCGTTCGGGTCCGTGCCCGTGGGGGTGAAGCAGTTGAGCAGCGTGTAGCCGCTCCAGGCCTCGTCCGGCTCGTAGATTCTGAGGCCGCGATGGTCGTCATTGACATTGTCACCATTCGGGAAACCGGTGGGCGTGGGCGCCAGATCGGTCATCGCGTACACGATGGCTTCGTGGATGGCCACCATGTCCTCAGGAGCCATCCCGGAATCCACGATGTCGACACCGTGCCAGAAAGCCTGGGCGTGGACGGACGACGGCAGAAGGAATGCGACACACACAACAATCAGTACACTCGCTTTCGTCTTCATGATCGTTGCTCCTATTTCTCACGACGTCTTTGATGGGCCACAGTCGTCTCTGCGACTTCGCAGATGTCCGCGCGTCGCCATGCGTTCATGCTGCTGACCGGGAGAGATGCGGCGTAACATATAGGGTCCCGCAGCCATTTTCGGGGAAGGCCCTTTGAGAATCCGGAAGGAGGATCTCTCGCTCGAAGCTGCGTGACGGGAGTCGCAGTTGTCTTGGGAAGTGACACGTGGTGAAAACAAACACCGCGCCGCTTTGCGCGGCACTTTACGCCATCCGCTGGCACGCACACGCCCATTGCAGTTCCCCGCCTGGTGGGTCCGTCGTTGCTATCATCAGCGAGAACAAGCTTCGGGCTGGCGAAACATGCCCCCCTGCTAAGTACTACGTACCGAACATTCTCGCAGATGGGTGGACGACGTCAAGATCAAGACCGCCTGTTTCGTATGATCAATTCTGATGTAATCAGTTCTGATTACAGCCACCCCGCAAACGGTGATTTTTCTAGTGACCGCCTCGATCCCGGCCACCGCGTACATCATACAGCAACAGACGAAGAAGGCGGTGTCTTGATATTGGTACCTGCAGGGAAGGGGCTGCAAGCGCGATGCTCACAGCCCCTGGTACTGCAAAGTGCTACTGGCACTATCGCCGATGTCAATTACCGTTGAGCAAATCAATAATGGATTGTGCCTCCTCGATCAGGCTGTTTTCCTGTTCGTCCGTTATCTTCTTGTCCTCCTGAGCCTCAACCTCGTTGATGAAGGCTTCCAGCTCATTTACAGCAGCCTGTGCATTGTCTTTCTGCGTCGACTTACCGGCATTTTCCAATTTCGATACCAGACTCTCTTCAATCCCGTCATGAAGTCCCATGCTGGTAACCAAATCTTCCAGGAGAATTATGTGGAGCTCAATTGGGGTTGTCTCTGAGACGATCCACGCACCAAAGGGGCCGGGAAAACCCTCGCGAGTAGTAGCATCATCCGGAAGATAGTGCTGGTCATAATTCCACGTCATGGTGGCAAACTCTCCGGGAGTCTTATACTCAGTTGTCACAAAATGGTCGTCAGCCTCTCCCTTTGCCCACACTGCAGGCTCCATAAAGGAATTGGATCGCCATCCGAATCCCCTCGTGCGTCCGTTGAAGAACATGATATCACCACCGCCAAGTATTGGGGGCATCCATGGCGAGGGCTGACTTAACACATGTGTAGGCGTAAAGAACTCGTCAACCTGAAGGGGCCAGGCGAGCCAGGGTGAGGCTAGTACCGCATTTCATAAGTTTCACGACTATGCAGCCTTCTTTCCTGCGGCC
>CAYPZL010000174.1:0-12190 GCA_964415045.1 uncultured Pirellulales bacterium
GGTCGCGTTCGAAATGCCCGAGCCCGAGCCCGAGCCGGTTCCGGCGCCGGGTGCGATGGTGCTGGGTTCGTTAGGTGTCGGTGTGGTCGGTTGGCTGCGACGTCGCAGAAGCATGTAGTTCAAAGAAAGACGTGTTCGAGGCCGGACGCTCGCCGCCCGGCCTCGGTGGAGTAAAGGGTGATAGAAAACAAACTGAGTGTGGAGGGATGAAAGGGGTTCCGAAATGAAGAAATTGCTTTTTGTATTAGCAGTTTGTGCCTTGTGCTCGACGGCGGCACTGGCCAACCCGACGGGTAACGGCCTCAGCCCTCACCTGGGTTGGTGGCCCGAAGACCATCCGCGTTCGGTCCATGCGTACTGGGATTTCAATTCGGATGTCAATCCGACGACGAATCCCAATTACGACTACGTGGCCTCACCGGCGACGGAGTTCAGTTTTGATCCGCTGCTGGCGACGAACAATGCCTTTGTCGCAGGTGTGTATGTTCCACCTAGCGCAGCGGCCGCGGGAGATGGCTACTTCATAGGCGGCGGCAGTGCCGGCGAGGAGATTTGGGTCTGGATTGAGCTGGAGAATTTTCCCGAGCCTCTCGCGTTCAAAGAGATTCAGATTGACATCGGGTATGCCGGCCAGATCGTCTTTGCCGATGCATTCGGGGGGGGTGGATTCACGACCGTGCCGTGGCAGCCCTACGGGGCGGCCGATCTGGCTTTCCGCATCTATCCGAATCCATCGAAGGACGACATCTACTTCCACATCGCCCCCTGCACCAATCCGGACACGGGGGAGTACATACCAGCGGCACTGGGCGGGATCCATGTGGATACGATCTGCATCCCCGCTCCGGGCGCGATCATCCTGGGCAGCCTTGGTGCCGGTCTGGTCGGCTGGTTCCGACGGCGTAAGACACTCTGATTGATGTGAGAAACGAATTGAATTTGTGGCCGGGACAGGTTGCCAGCGATCTGTCCCGGTTCTTTTTTGGGGACCGCGGCGTCTGAGTGCGTCGTCGCAGCCTACTGCTCTGTCGCCTGTCCCGTGACGAGTGTCATCCTGATTGCCCGGGCAGAGCTTGCTCTGAGCGAAGTGGAATGGGATTTGGGCATAGCGCGGCAGTTCCCAGCGTAGCGATGTCGGCCCGGCTTTCCTGGCCCGGATGGTTCAGTTCGTTCAGTATGACGACCCCCTTATAAGTTGCGATAGAGCACAAAATCCAAGTTGTTGACGCGAGGATACCCCGGAGTCGTGAATGTACTTGCGAAAATGGGGAATTGATGGCGAGTTGCAGCTTGCGCCGTACGCCGGGGCTGCCTGTTGCAGGCCGGCGTTGTCTGGAGCAGGAGGTTATCGGACTTGTTGTCGGGGCGCTTTGGAGCGACAATTCTCAGCAAGAGTGCAGATACCGTGAACCCTTGGTCCAACGAGGCGTACACCTGCCAGTACGAAGGCGCGCACAAGAGAGAAATTCGCTCTTCGGGGGCATTTTTCACTTGACAGACGGGCAGACATCGCCGTATCGTATCACTAGTGTTGAATAGAGGAGGCCATCGCCTGGTCAGAATCGGGGGGTGGTCTGGAACTCACAAACGGAGGTGGGGAGGGTGAGCCGTAAGGAGACGGGGAGATGCGTTCGGGCAGGGGAAGTCCATTCGCGATCATTCTTGAATCATGCGGAACCGACACAATAGGCGCAAGGAGTGTAGCCTGCGGCCGGACGCAGGAGGTTTCACCGGCGGTTTCAACCGTCGCGGCGCTCACGCGTGCCGTCGAGCGGTTCGCGCACGCGCTGCATATCCCCCTGAACCTACGCCGCGACGCCTGGCTCGCGCCTGAGCCGCGAGCCTCTCTACCGGCAAATCAAATCCCCTGTTACGACTGGACAAGGAGGTTTCGTCTGACGGGACCACGGATCCACGAGACCCTGTTTCCCCATTACACGCGAGCCCGCGGCCCCCCGCGCCCCCGCCGGGCAAAACACCTTCTCTGAAACGGTTTTCCAAATACCTGCTGCGATGACTAAGGAGAATAAGATGAAACGGTTTCTGTTTATGCTGATCGTGTGCGCGATTGCCTCGCCCGTTCTGGGTATGGCCACGGGTGTTTCTCCCCATTTGGGTTGGTGGCCGGAGGATCACGCCCGCGCGACACACGCCTATTGGGACTTCGAGCAGAATGTGTCTGATGGGCCTGAATCCGGAGCCTACGATTACGTGGCGACTCCCGCCACGGAGCTCTCCCCCTGGAACCCGCTGACGGACGCGGACAATGTGTACGTGAATGGTGTGTATGACAGTGGCGCGTTCTATGGAGATCCCTCGACCGGTCTGATTGAGTTGTGGATCGAGCTTGAGAATTTCCCGGAGCCTTTAGCCTTCAAGGAGATTCAAGTCGATCTTGGTTTCACAGGCGTGATCGACTACGCATACGCATCGGGGGGCACAAGTGACACCGTGCCAATACAGCCAGTAGCGGATTTAGCCTGGCGTCTTACGCCAAATCCTTCCAAGGATGATATTTGGATCACGATTGCTCCCGGGGGTCTTGATGATGCCTGTCTATCCGCAGTCTCGTGTTTTGAGCCCGCAAGGCTGGACTGGATTCATATCGACACGATCTGCATCCCCGCGCCGGGTGCGATTCTGCTGGCCGGCATAGGGACAGGCCTCGTGGGCTGGCTGCGTCGTCGTCGGGCGATGTGACTCGGTCGAACCAAATGAGTCGGGATCGCGCGATGGGGCGCGATCCCGCCAGATGGAGATACTGAGATGAATGGACGAATGCTAACAACGGTAGTTGTCTGCGCAGTCGTCCTGGCAACTGGGGCGAACGCGCAAATGTCGGTCACTTACGAAGATGATGGAATCGCGCTGGTGAACCACATCGTCAGTGGCGTTCCAGTGTCGAGCGTATACTACAACGGCGCCGGGACGCTGGCGTCCGGTCTGTTCACCGGCGGCATTTCGGCCGGCATCGGAATCGATTCAGGTATCGTTCTGACAACGGGAGATGCAGGCTTCCTTAACAGCCCCGTCAACACGGCTGATGACATTACCCTCGCCCTTGGATTGGCGGGAGAGCCATTCCTGGATGCGCTCATTCCCGGTTACTCCAGTGAAGACGCGATTGTCCTGAGTTTCGACTTCACGGTGCCGACCGGCGGTGCGGACATGTTCGTCAATTATGTCTTCGCCTCTGACGAATACGATGAGTGGGTGGGATCCCAGTACAACGACGTTTTCGGATTCTTCCTGGATGGCACGGAGGTGGGTGACAATATCGCCCTGATCCCCGGAACTACTACACCGGTGGCGATCAACACGGTCAATGACGACACGACCCCAGGGCTTTACACGACCAACGATCCGAGCATCTATGGAATCGGGAGTACTCCGTTTCCGTTTGAGTATGACGGCTTCACGAATGCGTTTACAGCTCAGGCTCTCGAGTTGAGTGAAGGCGTGCATACGATGACGCTGGCGATTGCCGACGCGGGCGACCAGTTATGGGACTCCGGCGTTTTCATCCAGGCCGGCAGTTTCGTCTTTGACGAGCCGAAGCCCTTCGTTCCGGCGCCTGGTGCTTTCCTGCTGGGTAGTCTGGGCGTGGGTCTGGTCGGTTGGATGCGACGGCGTCGGGCGCTGTGAGTCGGGGCGTGACGTAGAGTTTGGTCTGAAGGGCGATGAAGGAACGCGGGGCGCTCCCCGTGTCCCGCGGGGGTAGTTTGTGCGCATCTAAAAACGCGAAGGGCTTGGTCCGCCCGTTACAGCGCTCGCAGAGGAGGAGGGCCGGATAGGCAGCTTCTTTTGACGGAGCGACAGTATGAGACGGAAAGCGCTTTTAGTCTCGATGGTCGTGCTTGGTCTCGCGTATCCTCGTATGGGCATGGCGAACGGGGCGCCTGGGTCGTTTGGTGGGTCCAGTTTCTGGGGCAGCGGTCAGAGCGGCGCTTCGCAAGGAACCGCGTTGTTTGGCTCCTTATTCGACGCCTTTGGGGGCTGGGGGGATGTCTTTGCAGGAAGCCAATGTCTGGGGCTGGGCAATTCTTGGTCGAAGCCTACGAACGGCGCTCTCGATTCGAGCGGTCCGTGTCCCGATTTGATGTGGGGTTTGCCCGACTGTACAGGCGGGTTTCAGGCCGGTTGGCCTGCGCCGTCGCAGATTCCTTCCTTCGGTTTCGCAGTCGGTGGAAACTGTTCGTTTGACTGCTCGGGCTTTCCCTGCTGGCAACCATGCCCGCCATGCCCACCTTGTGGAATTCCCGCTCCCGGGGCGGCGCTGTTGGTTGGCATCGGAGTTTTTGTCTCAGGATGCCTCCGCAGACGAGGAGTGTTGTGACACGCTGCTGTATTCCAGGGAAGCGTGGGCGTTCAGATCTTTGCCAAGCGTTTGGATGGCAGGGAGGTGGATCGCATGGAGGCGGTTTCCTTCCTGAATCCAGCGAGTGTCAGCAGAGGGCGGGTCTTCTCCATTCTCCGATGCCGTCCCACCAGTAGGAAATGTAGTCGGTGGTTTCAGCCTCTCCCAGTCTCTCCTTGCTGATGGCCACGGCCATGTCGCGGACCTCGCGCATGCAGTTGATTCCACCGAGGCGCCAAGCCTGGGCACCGATGTCCACCGCCTCGCGTTCGGCATCCAGAAAACCGTCCGCGTCCACGGCCAGCAGGGCGGCCAGACGCTCGGCCTGGGGCTGTAGTCTCTGTTGCCAGTGGAGGCGTTCCTGCTCTTCCCGGGCGAAGGCCTCGGCCAGCAGTCTTTCCCGCCTTTCGTGACGCTCGCGTCGCTCGGCCTCGGCCTTAGCGAGGCGCTCGGCCCGGTGTTTGCGGCTGGCCTGCTGGAGCATCTCGATCAGGCCTGCGACGGGATCCACCACGACCCATATCGCGAAGGTGGTCCCGAGCGTCCCCATGCTGACGCCGAGCATGAATTGGACGGGATTGCGGGTGCCGGCCATGCCGAGCAGGCCCGCCAGGCCGCCGATCAGGGGTGCTGCCACGTAGAACCCCATGTATGCCGGCGCGCTGGTCAGCGGGTGCTCTACTTCGATCTGCTGAGCCCCCTTCACGCCGCGGAACAAGGCGAACAGGTACAGACTCACGAGCAGGAAGGCCGCGATGAGGGAATGTCCGGAGAGCGAGAAGATGACCCACCAGTTGAAGCCGGCCTGATGCAGAGCCAGAATCAGCACGTACACCACGCACAGGACGAACCAGACCGTGCTGGCCACGTGTATCCACTTCAAGGCTCGCCTTGCCGTCATAGGTCCTCCCCGGGAACTCTCACCGAGCGTCATCGGCAGTCGAAAAGGGCAGAACCCATCAATAGCGGGTTCCGGTCGGGCTGTAGCCGCCCGAATAGGTGCTGGGCGGGTTCTGGACCAGATAGGCCCCGTAGAAGGCCCGCGCGATCGGTGTGAGGAATTCCTCGATGGTCATGGCTATGGTCGCCGGGATGGTCGGCGGAACGTAGACGATGTCGCCTTCGGCAAGAAGGACGTCTTTGCTGGTGTCGCCCTGGGCGATCATCTTGGCGTAGTTCACCTCGAAGATCTTGGGCGGAATATCCAGTTGGGCCGAAGGCCGGATCACCTGCACTCGTTGCTCCCAGGCGGTGGGGCTGGGCTGGGCCTGGGCCAGGGCGGTCAGGAGACTGTCGCGGCCCGTGTAGTTTCGCGGCCCCGGTTGGTTCACCTGCCCGAGCACGTAGAAGCGCTTGCTGATGAACAGCGAGATGTGAACATCCACGGGATGATCGCCCGGGAGCGTATACAGTTTTTCCACTTCTTTCTGGATGAGACTGGCCACCTCGCCCGGCGTCTTTCCGGCGACTTCGATCTCACCAAGGGCTTCAAAGCTGATCTTTCCATCGGGGCGGATATACTGACGCCGCAGATGAATTTCGGGCACTTGAGAACAGTGGATCTCGATCTCATCGGGCGGCTGCAGAATGTAATCTTCGGACGTGACGTCCACCTCATACGGCTTGACAAAGGCTTGGATATCCTCGGGGTTGGAGGAATAGCATCCCGCCAAGCTGCAGACGGCGGCCAACAAACATCCCAGAGCGAATTGCTTTAGCAGCTTCACTTTAGGTCTCCTTTTTGTCGTTTTTATCGGACGGCGTGCCGCGCGTGCATCCCGCTGCTTCACGAGAGTCTGCACAGCGTGCGAAAACTTATAATCTACATCGTATTCTATGTCAAGGGTCTTGATAAAAAAAAACGTGCCTAAACGTGCCGGGGCAAAGAAATTAGCGAAATCTCTTGACGCGTTTGGCCGTCCGGCCGTAAGGTGAAGAGAAGATGTTTTTGGTGGGCCGGAGGCAGCGGCATGAAAGCGTTGCGTTTCACGCGTCAGTTTCTACGACATCCCAGACAGTTGGGCACGGTTGTCGAGAGCGGCCGGCGGCTCGCACGCCGGATGGCCGAGGAGATCGACGGCAGTTCGCGCGTGATCGAACTCGGACCGGGAACCGGGGCCGTGACGATGGAAATCCTCAAGCGCCTGCCTGAGGGCGGGCGGCTGATGTGCATTGAGATCAACGAGGAGTTTTGCCGGTGCTTGCGGGAGATTCAAGATTCGAGACTGGAAGTTGTCAACGGCGATGCGGCGCAATGCGAGCGATACGTGGACGGCGCGGACTGCATCGTCTCGGGTTTGCCGTTGGCGCTGTTTGGGAAACGGGAGAAGGAGAGGATTCTCGAGCTGTGCGTGCGATGCGGGAGGTATATTCAGTTGCAGTACACGCCGGTTCTTGGCAACGAGATTCGACGGTATTTTGCCGATGTGAAGTTGAAGTTCGTTCCGTTGAATTTCCCGCCGGCCATCGTGTACGTCTGCAAGGGGGCCCGTGGGGACGCTGATCGGTGACGGCGCGACTCCGGTTGGCGGTGGGCTGCGGAGTCGATGACGGGAGGGATTGACCATGACCTCTGAAGCTGGTCCGAAGCAGGTCAGGAAGAGGGACGGATCTATCGTTGCGTTCGACGATTCCAAGATCGAGCGCGCCATCGCAGGCGCCGCCGGGGAGGTTCTGGCCGACGAGTCCCGTGCGGCGGCGGTGGCCTCGCGCCTGACCGGTATCGTCGTTGACCGCCTCCGCAGGGAATATCGCCAGCGGATCCCGCACATCGAAAACATTCAGGACGCCGTCGAGCGCGTCCTGATGGCCGAAGGCTACTGTCACATCGCGAAAAGCTACATCCTGTATCGGGAAAAGAGGTCCGAGGTCCGCTTCGCCAAAGCGGCTCTCGGTTTGAAGGACGACCTGAAGCTCCCGGTCAACACGATGAAGGTCTTGCGCCGGCGCTACCTACTCAAGGATGACAACCGCCGGATCATCGAGACGCCGTGCGCGCTGTTCCGCAGGGTGGCGCATCACGTCGCCAGGGCGGAGGCCAACTACACGTCCGGTCCCTCCGCCGCAGAAGTTGAGGAGCGTTTCTACCGCATGATGCGGCAGCGGGAGTTCCTGCCCAACTCGCCGACCCTGATGAACGCCGGCACGCCGCTGGGCCAGCTCGCCGCCTGTTTTGTCCTGCCGGTGGGCGATTCGATTGCGGAGATCTTCGAGACACTGGCCTCGATGGCGCGCATTCACCAGACGGGCGGGGGCACGGGGTTTGACTTTTCCCGTCTGCGGCCGCGCGGCGACCTGGTTCGCTCGACCAAGGGACGCGCATCGGGCCCCGTCTCCTTCATGAGCGTTTTCGACAAGGCCACCGAGGTGATCGTCCAGGGCGGCAAGAGACGGGGGGCCAACATGGGGGTCCTGCGCTGCGACCACCCCGACGTGCTCGATTTCATCGAAGCCAAGACCGAGCACGGCGCGTTTGAGAATTTCAATCTGTCGGTAGGGGTCACGGACAAATTCATGCGGGCGGTCCGCGCCGGCCGGTCGTTCGCTCTGGTCAACCCTCGGACCGGGCGCAAGGCCCGGACGATCGACGCGAGCGCCCTCTTCGACTTGATCGTCCACGCGGCCTGGAGAACGGGCGATCCCGGGTTGATCTTTCTCGACCACGTCAACAAGCACAATCCCACGCCCGAGCTCGGCCGGATCGAGGCCACCAATCCCTGTGGGGAAGTGCCCTTGCTGCCGAACGAGAGCTGCATCCTTGGTTCTATCAATCTGGCCAGGATGGTCAAGGACAGGAATCGCGGCAAGGGCGCCAGTCCCGCCGCCGTCGATTGGGACAAGCTCCGGGAGACGATCGGCTCGGCCGTGCGTTTTCTCGACGATGTACTCGATACGAATAAGTTCCCGCTCGAGCCGATTGCAACGGCCACACGCGGCAATCGCAAAATCGGTCTGGGCGTCATGGGGTTTGCCGACATGCTGATTCGGCTGGGCATCCCGTACGATGCGGACGAGGCCGTCCGGTTCGCGAGCCGCCTGATGCGCTTCGTTCATCAGGAATCCCTGGCGGCCTCGCAGGCTCTGGCGGGGCAGAGAGGGGTCTTCCCGAATTTCGAGCGGTCGATCCACGCGCGCACGGGCCGGCCTCTGCGCAACGCCACGGTCAATACCATCGCACCGACCGGGACCATCAGCATCATTGCCGGCTGCTCCAGCGGCATCGAGCCGCTGTTTGCCGTCAGCTTCGTGCGCAACGTTCTTTCCGGGACGCGCCTGTTCGAGACCCATCCGTTGTTCGAGGCCGTCGCCCGGGACCGCGGGTTCCACAGCCGCGACCTGCTGGCCGAGGTCGCGCGGCATCGGTCGCTGCGTAGCATCCGGGGCATCCCCGGCGAGGTGAAACGGCTCTTCGTGACGGCCTTCGATGTCACGCCCGCGCAGCATCTTAGGATTCAGGCGGCCTTCCAGAGGCACACGGACAACGCGGTGTCCAAGACGATCAACCTGCCCGCTGATGTGACCGTGCAGGACATTCGGGACATCTACCTTGAAGCGCACCGCCTCAAGTGCAAGGGCATCACGATCTACCGATACGGCTCCCGGCCGGACCAGGTTCTTTCCATCAGCGAGCCGGGCGAATCGCACGCCGATTCTCTGCGCGATTTCATCTCCGCCGACACCGACTACTCGGGCGGTTGCATCGGCGCTCTCTGCGACTTCTGAGCAGAGCCCGGCAGCGGACGTGTCGCCGGCTCTATTTCTTCTTTGGCTGACGCCCTCCGTAGTACGGATACGTATCAAACGCGTCGCCGTGTCCGAGAACGCGCGGGTCCGACGTATCGCGCAGCTCGGCGGTCAACCGGGCGGCAAGCTGCTTCCTCCTGTTTGCATAGGCGGGGTCGTCGGCAACGTTGTGGAGCTGGTCCGGGTCTTTCTTGAGATCGTACAGTTCTTCAGCCGGTCGTTTCAGGAAGGCCGCTTCAAACAACCGCTTGACGTGCGGTTCGTCGCGGTGCTCCTTCATGTACGTCTTGGAGGGGCAATCGTCGATGTCACCGTAGGACCTGTTGCGATAGTAGGGCTCGCCTCCGTCGACGGGGTCTCCGGCGGGCCAGCGGTCCGGCTTGAAGTTTCGGATATACAGGAAATCGTGGGTGCGGATCGCCCGGCAGGGATAACCCGTTCCACCTCGGCGCACCCAGGCGTGACGTTCCTTGCCGGTGAGGACGTGGTCTCGCGCCGGATCGATACGTCCGGACCGCCCCGACGTCAATATTGGCAGGAGGCTGCGTCCGGTCATGTGGGCCGTGGGTTTCAGGCCCGCCGCTTCCAGGAACGTCGGCGCCAGGTCCTGGAGGCTGACGAAGTCCTCGACGACCCGCCCGCTCTTGACCCGCGCGGGCCATCGTACCGCCAGGGGCACGTGTGTGCCGAGGTCGTAGAGGTTGCTCTTGCACCGCGGGAAGGGCAGGCCGTTGTCTCCGGTGATGACAACGAGCGTGTTGCCCAACTCGCCTCTGCGTTCGAGCGTTTCCAGGAGTTCTCCCACCTCGCGATCGAATCGCTGCACCTCCCAGTAATAGTCGCAGAGGTCCTTGCGCACCGTTTCGCAGTCCGGCAGGCACGCGGGCACGTCCACGTCTTCGAGCTTCATCCCGCTCTTGACGCCGCTTTCCCACTTGTACCCTCGATGGGGATCGTAACTGCCAAACCAGAAACACCACGGTGCGTTCTCGGGTCGGGCTTCCAGGAAGGCGTGGAAGTCTTTGTATCGTGGACCTGCGGGGTTGCGGGTTCTTCCGCCCGGCGCGTCACGTCCCGGCCCCCATCCTTTGCGGGTGTATCCCACGTGATAGCCGGCTTGCTCGATCAGGTCGGGATAAACGGCGAACCTGGCAGGCAGCGTGCTCCAGAGGTTGCCGCCTTCTTGGAGTCGCCAATGCCACTGCCCCGTCACAATCGAGCTGCGCGACGGGGTGCAGGAAGGAGCTGTGACAAACGCATTCTCAAAGAGAACCCCTTCGCGCGCGACGCGATCGAAGGTTGGCGTTTTGACGACCCTGTCGCCGGCGATGCCGGCGTGCGGCCAGGACCAGTCATCGGCGATGCAGAACAGGATGTTCGGCCGGGCATCGTTGCCGCCGGCGGTTTGCGCCCCGGCCGGGGCCGTACGAGACGCGGCGAGAGACACCGCGCCCAATCCCAATGCCTTTAGAAATCCGCGACGTGTTGTTTGGTTCCTGTACATTGCTACTCCCGGGGTAATCGATCATCAGAGGGATAATACTACCGCATTGTCACTTCGCCCGGCGGTCGCGCGTTGGCTTGCAGCTCGGTATCGAAGGCGTCCATCATTGCGGTCAGGCGCTGCACGATCTGCGGGTTCTCGGCAGCGACGTTGTGCTTTTCGCTGATGTCTTCAGCGAGACTATACAGTTCGGTTGTTTTCTTCTTGCGGATCAGCTTCCACGTGCCGCTGCGGACCGCTTCGAGTCTTTTGCCTCGATAGTAGTAATAGGCATCGTGGGGCGTTTTGGCGTCGGGCTTGCCCGCCATGAGCGGCCAGATGTCTCTGCCGTCGATGACGCGGTCGGTCGGCACGCGGCCGCCCGCCAGGCCGGCCAGCGTCGGCAGCAGGTCGATGGTAGCCGCTATCTCGTGACACTCGCGGCCGGCGGGGATCTTCCCGGGCCAGCGCATGATGCACGGCTCGCGCATCCCGCCTTCGTAGGTGGAGAACTTGCCGTCGCGCAGCGGCAGCGCGCAGCCGCCATGGTGCTTCATGGAAAGCCACGGCCCGTTGTCACTGGTGAAAATCACCAGCGTGTTGTCGTCTACACCCGCCTCCTTCAACGCCTTGAAGACCTCTCCGACCGACCAGTCGATCTGCTCGATGGTCGCCTGGTACGCCTTCTGCGGGTCCTTCACATAGAAGTCGTCGGAAACGAACATCGGGATGTGCGGCATCGTGTGGGGCAGATACAGGAAGAACGGCCCGTCCTTTTCCCGGTGGATGAAGTGGACCGCCTCCCGGGTATAGCGTTCGATCAGTTTGGTCTGGTCCGTCGGACGCTCGATGACCTCCTCGTTGCGCATGAGCGGGACGTTCCAGGGTGAGTAATCCTTCTGCGTCCACGCGCGGTCGAGGTTTCGGTTCTTGCCTTTGAGTCCGTCCATGTCGTTGGAGTACGGAATTCCCAAGTAGAAATCGAAACCGTTGTTGGTGGGCAGGAAGGTCGGGAGGTGCCCCAGGTGCCACTTGCCGATACACGCGGTGGCGTAGCCGCGATCCTTCAGCACGTCGGCGATCGTCCGTTCCTGCGGATTCAGCCCGATGGTGTCTCGGGGGAACAGGACCCTGGTAATGCCGACGCGGGGCGGGTAGCAACCGGTCATCAGCGCCGCCCGGGACGGCGAACAGATCGAGGCGGCAGAGTAAAAATCCGTGAAGCGTGTGCCCTCGGCTGCCATGCGGTCCAGATTCGGCGTCCGAATGTTCGGCGAGCCGAAGCAGCCGACGTCCTGGTATCCCTGGTCGTCCGTGAAGATGATGACGAAGTTCGGTTTTCTCTGCGGCGCCGCCGCGGCGTGCGCCCGGTTGATGCCGCACAAGCCGCGTGCCGCGAGCGCGACGGCGCCGGCTCCGGCGACTCTCAGGAATTCCCGGCGGCTGCAACTGCTGTCTGCCATACGATTTCTCCTTGCATGCATTTCGGTAGTGGCGGTCCCGTCGTTCCGCGAGGGCGACCCGACCCACTTGCAAAACTCCTCTTACTTATAGCTGAACTTTTGCAAAATGGAGATTAGGCTTACTTTAGGGAGGAAAAATCTTCT
>CAYPZL010000175.1:0-11916 GCA_964415045.1 uncultured Pirellulales bacterium
TGCGCTTGACGCTGCCACACAGAACGTCTGGACGATACTCATCATTTGACGAGTAATGAAGCGCGAGATTCTAATTGCCAACGGGTGTTCGCCTGGCAAGAACGCCACGTTTCGGAGATCGTGCGGGTGTCAGATTGCTTCGCTTCGCTCGCAATGACATCGCGTTCCCTGCGTGTGTCATTGCGAGAAGTCCCGGCGCGCCGGGAAAGCAATCTCTTGCCCCATTGCTGTGAAACTTGCGAGATGGGGCACAGGACCGATAATGCGTTGTCTGGATTTTACGCGGAATTTACTTCAACCCCTGTCAACCCATGGGCTACGATACACGTCTGTACCGGTAGTTGGAGTAGTAGCCTCGATGGGAAGTAATGACGAGAGTTTAGTCGCCGCCCACGTCCAGGGCGACCGGGCGGCATTTCGCGAGCTTGTCCAGCGCCACGGGGACAGCCTGCTGGGGTACTTGTTCCGCATGACCGGCAACCGAGACCAGGCCGAAGACCTTTTTCAGGAGACCTTCAAACGGGTCCATGAGAAGGCGCATACTTTTCGGGGCAGGAACTTCAAGGGCTGGCTCTTCACGATTGCGACGCGTGCGGCCATCGATACGGCCCGGCGGCGTAAGCGGCGCGTGGTCCTCTCGCCGGTGGCGGGGGGCGACTGTGACGAAGACCGTGCGCCTCAGTTGGACACGTTGACGGCCTCCGAAGACGCGGTCGATCCGGCCGAGACGCTGGTGCAGGACGAGCGGAAGGAGCAGGTGCGGCGGGCCGTCGAGACGCTGCCGGCCAAACAACGCGCCACGCTCGTGCTCGCCTACTACCAGCAGCTCAGCTATAGCGAGGTCGCCGACGTGATGGGCTGCTCTCTCGGCACGGTCAAGACCCAGATGTCCCGCGCCCTGGCGACGCTGGCACGAAGACTACCGGATTCTGTCGGTGTGACAAGATGAACGGACACCTTACAGAACGACAATTGATCGATTACGAGTTTGACCTGGCCTCCGAGTCTCAGGCGAATGAGGCCCGCGCGCACCTCGAACAGTGTGACGCGTGCCGAGCGAAGCTGGACGAGTTGAAGCGCAAGTTCGCCAGCCTCGATCTGCTGCGGGATGAAATCAGCGCTTCGGAGGTCCTGATATCAAAGGCGGTGGAGAACGCCGCGAGCCCGAGGCCCGCGCGCGTGATCGCGGTGCGGCAGTGGCCGTGGCTGGGGACGGCGGCGGCGGTCGTTGTGGTCGGCTTCATGTTCCTCTTGGTGTCGAATCTCGGTCCCGACCGGCGGCGCGAAGAGGTCGCCTCCGATCAACGACCTTTCCCGGACGATGCGCCGACGGCGGTTGACCTCGGCTACGACACGGCCAAGCAACTCGCGCCGAGCTCGAGGCCGCAGATGGTTCGCTCCCTGCCGACGAAACTGACCGCCGAGCCCACGACGCTCGCGGCCAGCGACCCCCACAGCGCCGAGATCGCCGAGAAGCCGCCGTTCGCGCCGGCCAGCGCGATCGAGCTGGTCGTTCTGCCCCGCCGGCAGGACGTGCAACTGACGATCTACAACGCCGCCGATCTGACGCTCGTGCGCGAAAAGAGGAACCTGACGCTGAAACGAGGCTGGAACTGGCTCCAGTTCATGTGGGCCAACACGCTGATCGATCCCACGTCGCTGAGCCTCGAACCGATGGAGCACAAAGACCAGGTGGACATCCAACAATTGGTGTTCCCACCGAGGCTACGGGAACTTGGTCGCTGGCTGATTCGCTCCGAGGTCAGCGGCCAGGTACCGTTTGAACTGACGTATTTCACCAGCGGTCTGTCCTGGCGGGCCTTCTACATGGGCACCCTCTCGCAGGATGAGAAGACGATGCACCTGGAAAGCTACGTCCGTGTCGCCAACGACAGCGGCGAGGATTACGAAGATGCCCAAACCCGGCTGATCGTCGGTAAGGTGCACCTGCTCGATGAGATCCGCGCCCTGGCCCAGCGGCAATACGCCTACGGCAGTCCTGTGCCAAAGGGGTTGGGAATGAGGGCCGGCCGCGCTGCCGGTCTTGCCGGCGCCGACCGCCGCACGGATACCTACGAGTTTGGGGAGGAGGCCGGCAGCAAGCGCTTCGGGCGGATGCTCGATTCCCTGGAACGCAAGGAAATCCGAAAAGAGGGTCTCAGCGAGTATTTCCTCTACACCATCGAGGGGACCGAGACGATTCCGAACCAGTGGGGCAAGCGGTTGCTGTCGTCCGAGACGAAGGAGGTTCCCGTCAGCAGCTTGTACAAGTACGACGAGCAGCGCTGGGGCACGCAGGCGGTGCGGTACCTTTCGTTTGCCAACGATGCCGACCACAAACTGGGTGAGACACCGCTGCCGGACGGGATGATGCGCATCTACGGCCGGGCCGACGCCGAGGGCCACCTGTCCTATGTCGGCGGCACCGGCGTCAAATACATCCCCGTCGGCGAGGAGGTCGAGCTGAATCTCGGCCCGGCCCGTCTGGTCGAGGTCAAGCCGACACTGATGGATTTCCGCACGGCCAACTACGTCTTCGATGCCAACGACAACATCGCCGGCTGGGACGAAGTGCGGACCTGGAAGATCGAGATCGCCAACGCCCGCACCGTGCCGGTCGAGATCGAGGCGACCCGCGGCTTCGAGACGCCGTACTGGACGCTGCCCTTCGACGACGAGGACGTCGCCTACGAGAAATACGACGCGACCCACGCTCGCTTTACGCTGACAGTTCCGGTGCGAGCGAAGCGCCGGTTCGAGTATACGGTGACGACCCATTATGGCGTTCGAGCCGAGACGCTTCTCAAACGCAAGTCCAAGACAACCAACTGATTTTGGGAGACGCAGTTATGAAACGCACACACATCGCATTGACGGTCCTGGCCATTGTCCTCGGCGCTGCGGCGGCGCTGGAGGCGCGCATCAAGATGGTGGCTTTGCCCGAGCGGGCGGCTACGGTGATTCGACTGGACAATCCCAGCGCCACGCTGATCGAAGAGGAACGGGTCCTGACGCTTCAGCAGGGGCTCAACAAGGTGGATTTCTCCTGGAAGGGCGTCCAGATCGATGAGGATTCGATCCGCCTGCAGATCCTCGACCACCCGGACGGCGTGAACCTGCTCAGCGTCAGCTACCCGCCCGGCGAGGCGGCCCTGGTCTGGGAGATCAGCAGCGCAGGCGACTATGCCGAGACGGTTCGCATCAGCTACCTGCTGCGCAACATCGACCGGCTGATTACCTACAAGGCCGTCGCCGACAAGGCCGAGACGAAGGTCGATCTCAAGAGCTACCTCGTCCTGCGCAACTTCTCGGGCGAGGACTTCGAGAAGGCCCGCGTCCTGCTCGACTACGGCGAGGCCTTCGAGCAGGGGATCGACCATGAAGAGACCAAGCGCATGCTGTTCCTCAAGGCGCCGCAGGTCCCGGTGACCAAGGTCTGGACGTGGGACGTGCGCAAGATCCCGCCGCACATGTGGGACCCGAGCCGGGTCGAGAATGAGAACGTCGGCATCCCGGTCAGCTACCGCATCGTCAACGACGAGCCCAGCGGGCTGGGCGAGTTCTCGCTGTGGGGAGGCAAGGCGCGCCTCTTCCAGGACGACGGCCACGGCAGCACCATCTTCTTAGGCGAGGACAACGTGCCGCTGGTGCCGGTCGGCGAGAAGATGGAGCTGTACATCGGCGACAGCCGGGACATCGTCGTGACGCAGAAGAAGATGAAGGACGCCCGGATCAACCTGCGCAAGAACGATCGCGAGCGGGTGGTGCTCTACGACACCGACGAGATCATCACCGCCAAGATCGAGAACTTCAAGGACGGTCCCGCCGTGCTGACGATGATCCAGCAGATCCCCGGGCAGTGGGACATGGAAAAATGCAATCTCACGTACAAGAAGAAGGACGCGAGCACGCTGGAGTTCGAGATCGAGCTGCCCGCGCGCACCGATTCCGGACCGGCGGTGAAGGAGCTTACGATGCACTACCACCGTCGCAACGTCCGCCCGTAGTAGGCGGTTTCAGCTTGCCGAATGGGCCACGGGTGGCAGCGTCAAGGCCGAAGGCCTTGGCGATGGGATCGGCCGAACTCGTGGAAGGCCATCGCCAAGCTGCGCTTGACGCTGCCACCCGACGCTGCGGATGAGAGATTGACAGGAGTGCTTCTATGAAACGCTTGATCTTATTGCTATTGGCGGTGATGGCCCGTACTGCCGCGGCCAAGGTCGATCTGACGACGCTGCCCACACGCGATACCGTCCAGCTCACGATCTACAACTCCGCGGACCTGACCTTGGCCCGCGAGAGCCGGGCACTGACGCTGAAGGAGGGCAAAAACAAGCTGCAGTTCTCCTGGGCCAACACCTTGATCGATCCGACCAGTCTGGAGATGCTGCCCAAGGCCCACGCGGGCGAAATCGAGATCGCCGAGCTGGTCTATCCGCCGCGAGTGAAGAACCTCGGCCTGTGGAACATCGCCAGCGAGGTCAGCGGCAAGGTCCCGGTCGAGATCACGTATCTGACCAGCGGCCTGACCTGGCGCGCATTTTACATGGGCACGCTGTCACGCGACGAAAAGACGATGCGCCTGCAGGGCTACGTCCGCGTGACCAACAACAGCGGCGAGGACTACGAGAATGCCCAGACCCGGCTGATCGTCGGCAAGGTCCATATCCTCGATGAAATCGCGGCGCTGGCGCGCCGGGAGCACCCGTACGACCGGCCGGGCGAAGCTGTGCCGCCGCCGGCTACCCCAACGCGGGGGCGCGTTGAAAAACTGGCAAGGGCCATGCCTGCACTCGACGCCAAATTTGACAGAGCCATGAGCATGGCCAAAGAGATCGTCAAGGAAGGCCTCAGCGAGTATTTCCTTTATACCATCGAGGGCACCGAGACGATTCCGAACGGCTGGTCGAAACGCTTGCAGAGCTTCGACGTCGAGGGCGTTCCCGTCGTCAACCTCTACAAGTATGAGGTGGAGCGCTACGGGTCCGACGTGGTGCGATACCTGAGCTTCACGAACGACACCGAGCACAAGCTGGGCGAGACACCCATCCCGGACGGCCTGCTCAAGGTCTACCGAAGCGTGGACGACGAGAAGCACCTGTCGTACGAGGGGCAGTCGTCGTTCAAGTACATCCCCGTGGACGAAGAGGTCGAGCTCAATCTCGGCGCGGTCGCCGACGTGGTCGTCGAGCCGACGCTGATGGACTTCAAGACCGAGAACTACCGTTTCGACCGGCACCGCAACGTCGCCGGCTGGGACGAGGTGCGCGTCTTCAAGGTGGAGGTCAAAAACACGCGCGACGTCGCGGCCAAAATCGAGATCAGGCGCAACTTCGACAGCCAGTACTGGCGTTTGGAAAAGAGCGGCGCCATCGACGAGTTTGAGAAGGTCGATCTGGACACGGTCAAGTTCACGGTAGAGTTGCCGCCGCGAAGCGCCAGGACGTTCCAATACACCGTGACAAGCTACCGAGGCACGCGAACAGAAGACTGGCGCAGGTAATAAGAGAGGACCGATGTAATGAATCTCAGGTGTCGTTTTGCTCTGATCCTGGTGGTCTGCACGGCCGCGTATGCGAAGGTCGATCTCGTGACGCTGCCCACGCGCGACACCGTGCAGCTTACGATCTACAACTCCGCCGACCTGACCTTGGCGCGTGAGAGCCGGGCGCTGACCTTGAAAGAGGGCAAAAACAAGCTGCAATTCTCGTGGGCCAACACGCTGATCGACCCGACCAGCCTGGAAATGCTACCCAAGGCCCACGCGGGCGAGATCGATATTGCCGAGCTGGTCTATCCGCCGCGAGTGAAGAATCTCGGCTTGTGGAACATCGCCAGCGAGGTCAGCGGCAAGGTTCCCATCGAGATTACCTACCTGACCAGCGGCTTGACCTGGCGGGCGTTCTATATGGGGACGCTCTCACGCGACGAAAAGACGATGCGCCTGCAGGGCTACGTCCGTGTGACCAACAACAGCGGCGAGGACTACGAGAACGCTCAAACCCGCCTGATCGTGGGCAAGGTCCACATCCTCGACGAAATCGCGGCGCTGGCACGCCGCGAACACCCGTACGGCCGACCCGACGGAGAGGTCGTGCTGCACCGCCGCAGGGGGGTGGCCACGAGAGAAGGGCTGGAGGACGGATTGCGGACGTTGAATGAAAGGCTTGGCGAACTGTCGATCGTCGGCGCACCCAGGGAAATCGTGAAGGAGGGGTTGAGCGAGTATTTTCTCTATACCATCGAAGGGACCGAGACGATCCCCAACGGCTGGTCGAAGCGCTTGCGGAGCTTCGACGTCGAGGGCGTCCCCGTCGTCAACCTCTACAAGTATGAGGTGGAGCGCTACGGGTCCGACGTCGTGCGGTACCTGAGCTTCACAAATGACGAAGAGCACAAGCTGGGCGAGACGCCCATTCCGGACGGCCTGCTGAAGGTCTATCGGGGCGTGGACGAGCAGAAGCATCTGTCGTACGAGGGCCAGTCGTCGTTTAAGTACATCCCCGTGGACGAAGAGGTCGAGCTCAATCTCGGGCCCGTGTCGGACGTGGTCGTCGAGCCGACGCTGATGGCCTTCAAGACCGAGAATTACCGTTTCGACCGGCACCGCAACGTGACCGGCTGGGACGAGGTGCGCGTCTTCAAGGTGGAGGTCAAAAACACGCGCGACGTCGCAGTGAAAATCGAGATCACGCGCAACTTCGACAGCCAGTACTGGCGTTTGGAGAAGAGCGGCGCCATCGACGAGTACGAGAAGGTCGATCTGGACACGGTCCAGTTCACGGTAGAGTTGCCGCCGCGAAGCGCCAAGACGTTTGAATACACCGTGACAAGCTACCGGGGCACGCGGACCGAAAACTGGCGGGAGCAATAGACATAAAGCCCGCAATCAGAAGAGGATTATCGAAATGAACCATTTGCATCGCATTGCCTTGATTCTCGTCCTTTGTACGGCGGCGCACGCCAAGGTGGACCTCGTGACGTTGCCCACACGCGACACCGTGCAGCTCACGATTTACAACTCCGCCGACCTGACACTGGCGCGGGAGAGCCGGGCGCTGACGCTCAAAGAGGGCGACAACCGCCTGCAGTTTTCCTGGGCCAATACGCTGATCGATCCGACGAGCCTCGAGATGTTGCCGAAGGCCCACGCGGGCGAGATCGACATCGCCGAACTGGTCTACCCGCCGCGGGTCAAGAACCTGGGCCGCTGGAACGTCCAGAGCGAAATCGGCGGCAAGGTCCCGGTCGAGATTTCGTACCTGACCAGCGGCCTGTCCTGGCGGGCCTTCTACATGGGGACGCTCACGCATGACGAGAAGACCATGCGCCTGCAGGCGTACGTCCGCGTCACGAACAACAGCGGCGAGGACTACGAGAACGCCCAGGTCCGATTGATCGTGGGCAAGGTGCACCTCCTGGACCAGATCGCCGACCTGGCCCGGCGCCAGTATCCGTACGGCAGCCCGCTTCCGCCGGTGCCCAGATCCGCGCCCTCGCGCGGCCTCCATGCTGCCAAGAAGGAAATGGTCCGGGTGACGACGTTTGGTTTTGGGGGGGCTGCGGAAGCGCCGGCGCCCGCCCTCGCCAAGCAGGTTGTCAAGGAGGGGCTCAGCGAGTACTTCCTCTACACCATTGAAGGCACGGAGACCATTCCCAACGGTTGGTCGAAACGGCTGCTGAGCTTCGAGGTCGATGAGGTGCCGGTCGTGAATCTCTACAAGTTCGAGGAAGAGCGCTACGGCCGGGCGGTCGTGCGTTATCTTAGCTTCAAGAACGACGAAGAGCACGAGCTGGGCGCCACGCCCATTCCCGGCGGCCGGCTCAAGGTCTACCGGACCGCCGACGGCAGCGGGCATCTGTCCTACGCCGGCCAGTCTTCGTTCAAGTACGTTCCCGTCGATGAGGACGTGGAGCTGAACCTCGGCGCCGTCGCGGATATCGTGGTCGAGCCGACGCTGATGGAGTTCCGGACGGACAACTACCGCTTCGATCGCGACCGCAACGTGGCGGGCTGGGACGAGATTCGCACCTTCGAGCTCAAGGCCAAGAACACGCGCGACATTCCCGTCAAGGTCGAGATTCGACGCAACTTCAACACCCCGTACTGGACGTTGAAGAAGGACGGCGCCTTCGACGAATTCGAGAAGGTGGACGTCGATACGGTCAAGTTCGTTCTGCGTCTGCCCCCGCGCTGCGAGAAGCGTCTTGGATACACCCTGACGACTTACCACGGCGTTCGCACGGAGGACTGGACGCGGCTGGTTAAGTGACCTTGCCTCACACCCGTGCGACTGCTACGCCGGCGGCACGTCCCCAGGCGCAGGTGTCACCGGCTCGGCAGCGATGACCTCGAACTCGGCTCCGTACTGGGCGAGATAGTACAGGGAATACGAGCGCGTGAAGACGTGGATCGGCAGCAGGACGACCGTTCCGATGTACGGGATGGCAAAGAGGCAACAGGCACAGCAGCACGTCACACACGCCGCACCGACCATGAGAGCTCCGATGACCAGCCCGATGGCGAGCTGGAACAGGACGTACAGGACGAACCGCGCCTTGTTGAACCCCATCACGTCGAGCAGCACACGCCATGCTTCGACGCAGCTGGTCGTGCGCGAATACATGATCGGCACCACGAAGTCCACGGTGAACTTGCCGATCAGGCCAAAC
The DNA here is from genome assembly GCA_964415045.1 of uncultured Pirellulales bacterium. GTDB lineage: Bacteria > Planctomycetota > Phycisphaerae > Sedimentisphaerales > Anaerobacaceae > CAYPZL01. The sequence continues at coordinate 8,674 of CAYPZL010000175.1, forward strand.
ACGATGGTGGCCGAGAGAAACAATAGACTCCAGAGAACAATGCCCATGATGGAAAAGACGTTGAATCCCAGGGTGGCACGATAGGCGATAAACAGCATCACGCCCGCGGCCAGGATGCCCACGATCGTGATGAAGCCGATGATTCCCAGCACGATGCGGAAGACGAAGAGGCTGTTGCCGTGGTCGCGGAACCGGCGCCAGGGATTCCAGAACTCCGCCTTGTTCTGCGCGACGCAATAGAGAAAGGCGAACCGTCCGCGGCTGCTCACCCAGATGATGAAGAGAGTCAAGACCACGAAGAGAACGAACAGGAAGATGCCCAGCGGGATGAGCCAGTCGAGGTTATAGTTCACGAACTCTCGGGCCTGGTCCACCGCATGGCGAATCGCGGCGGGGACATCGCCCACCTCGTGCCGCCCGCCTCGGCCTCGGCCTCCTCCGCCTCCGCCCCCGCCGCCTCCCTGCCCCAGGTGGGCCAGGAACGCGCACCAGCCGATGACGAACCATCTGCCCAGATCGAAGGGCCGGAACAGAACCGTCTTGACCCGCTCGATGGCCGGACTGATAGGGTCGATCACGCTGACGTGAGGGGCCCGCGCTGTCATCGTGCCAATCCTCCCAAGTAGAGGACCCAGTTTACAAAAACCACCATGGCGCCCGGGGCGACACCGGCCGCCATAGTTCACATGCCTTTGTCAATACAGACGTGTGCGCAGTATATTTATTCACACAATTCCCGCAAGAAGAATCCCCTTTTTCCGGTCGGCAACGACAGGCACGACGGACGCCACAGACGAGACCGTTCATAGGTGCTTTCCAGTTGAGGGCCGGGGTTACGGGAGGCGGGTCAGGGCCTCGACGGCCCGGGCGACGCGGTTTCGGTGGGCTTCCAGCGGGGCCGGGTCTTTCGTGAACATCGTCATGTCCTTTGTGACGTCGGCCGGGACTTCGAGGAGTCGTTCGTACTTCTTTCGCTCTGTGTTCGAGAGTCCGGCCGCCTTGGTTTTGAGCAGGCGCTGGAGCATGGCCATGTACTCGTAGTCCTCGATGCCGTCGCGTAGCATCTCCCAGCGGATGCTGTCGACGGGCCCTTCGAGGACGGGCTCGCCCGGGCGCCCGTCGGCGGCCGCCAGCGGCGGGTAGATGAAGCGCCCGTCGCCGTTGCCCCAGGGCCGCTTCTCGCCCTTGGGCGTGCTGTAGCCCGTGCGCCAGCCCATGGGGTCCTCGTAGGGATTTTGAGGATGCGCGGGGTCGGGAAACGCCGTCGGGCTGGTCCAGTAGTTGCTCTGCCAGACGAGGATGCCGTTGATGTTGCGCTGCCAGGTCTGCCAGAGCCAGAGGCGCATCTCGGTCCCCGGGTGGTCGATAAAGAGCGTGCAGTAGGGGGCCTTGGGACCCGTGCAGACGTACCACCAGAACGTCTCGCCGTGTCGGCGCCGCTGCTCGGCCGGCTCATGCTGGTAATGGTGCGAGACCGGGCACCAGATGTTGGGCCCGCCGACCAGGGCCGGCTCGACCTGCTCGGTCAGCATGCGATTGATGTCGGGTGCGGCCGCCTTGAGCTTGGCGAAGCCGTTCATCACGAAAGCGTAATCCTTCGGCGCCGGCTCGTCGAACCAGTAGACGTAGGCTTCATCGAGCCAGCCTCGCTCGCGCAGATGCTTCTGGAGCTGTCCGCAATAGTCGGCGAAGAGCGCCCGGTAGTGGGGCGTGTCCTCGGCGAAGCCGAGCAGCTCGGGCTCGCGGCGGGCGTGGAAGGTGCCGCCCCCCATGCCGGGGATGCCGAGCCGGAACGAATTGAAATGGTAACGGTCGATCGCCCGCGTCATCGCCCTGTCCCAGGCGGAGAAATCGAACTTGACCCTAAGCCTGTCACGCTCTACGGCGGGCAGCGTGGGCCGCTCGAAGTTGCCGCCCTCGATCAGTTCGGCGCCCGTGGCGGCGTCGCTCAGGGAGACCTCGTCGAACCAGACCAGGCCCGTGTGCTCGCCCGTCTCGGTCCAGGAGGCCGCTCGCAGGCGAAGCTGGACGGATTTGGCGCCCTTGGGGAATTCCCTGATCGTGCGGTCGAACTGCTGCCACTGGCCGTTTCCTTCGAGGCCGATGTCGTTGTTGCCGCCGGAGATCCATTGGTCCGCGGCGTCGTGATGGTTCAGCGTCACGAGGAAGACCTGTCCCGGCACGGCCGTGCGGTACCAGAAGCGCAGGCGCAGACCGCCCTTCGGAATCGTCACGAGCGGTTCGTAGGTCGCGTCGACGTTCTGGTCGTCGCGGTCGTCGAAGATCAGCAGGCTGCGCTGCCCGCCGTGCTTTTCATTGGCGACCGGCTGTCCGCCGCGCCACTTGGGCCTGGGCGGCTTGACGTCGGGCCAGGTCACGCCGATGGCGTCGAGCGGCGCCGGGTTGTAGGGCGAGATGTGGTGGGCGCTGAAGTTGGCCCAGTATTTCTCCAGGATCTCGCGCTTCTGCCGCGCGTCGGAGATATTCTGGTAGCGGAACACGTTTCCCAGGCTGAATCCGAAGGCCGTGATGCACGTCATCCGGTCGGGCAGCGTAAAGTCGTAGACCTCGACCTTCAGGGGCACGGACGCCGCATAGCCGTTCGCTTTGAGGCGGATCTTGCCTTCGTAGGTGCCGGCTGCGGCGTTGCGGGGCACGCGCACGCGAATCCAGAACGCCCGGCTCCGGCTGGCTGCCACGTTCATCGGCCCGGTGATCGGCGGCAGGGGGTCCGGCCAGTACCCGGCCACCGCGCTCTTGTCCGTCGGATGCGTTACGTTGACGCAGCGGACTTCGAGGACCTCGATATTCCCGGCGCCGATCACCTTGCCGCCGGGCGCCGTGAGGTCCGTTGGTTCGACGACAAAGTTCGTCAGGGCCGCGGCCGGCCTGACGACCAACTGGGCCGCCTCGGCCTCATTCCGCGCCGCCCGAATGACCATGGCCTCCGCTCGCGAGGCCGGCATCTTTGCGGCCGGGCCGATTTTCCACCCCGACGACGCCCACCACAAACCGACCCGTTCACTCGATCCGGGCAAACGCCGCCCGTGCGGCCGAGCCGTGGGATGGGCTTTCGCCCGTGCGGGTCCTGTTGCGCTGGATGCGCCGGCATGGGCTGAAGCCCATCCTATTCATGAAAGGCTGCCGGTTGTCAAGGACTATTCTCCATCGGTTCATTTCTTCTTTGTTTGGGTGCTCGCTTAGCATGCTGTGACTCCGTGCCTCATTAGATAATTCCAGAAC